>CAISEY010000021.1 GCA_903884435.1 uncultured Hyphomicrobiales bacterium
AAGCCCGGCCATTACCAGAAGAAGGTCTACACGCTGCCCAAGCACCTCGACGAGAAGGTCGCCATGCTGCATCTCGAAAAGATCGGCGTGAAGCTGACGAAACTGTCGAAGCAGCAGGCCGACTATCTCGGCCTGCCGCAGCAGGGCCCCTTCAAGCCGGAACATTACCGCTACTGAAACCCGCCGCCGCGATTCTCGCGGGCGATTTCACGATTTTCGCCCTCGCGCAAGCCGCGCGAGGGCGTTTTCATTTTTGATTAACCACTTTCTCGGGAAGTGTTCCTGCGGATAAGATGTTTTGATTCGGGTTGAGGCGGTTCGCGGCGTTCGGCGCGCGGCGGTTCTATTTTAGGGACAGGGATCGGGAATGGGACCGCTTCGGCGCAGGACGGCCGGGGGACCGGCGGAAGCGACGCGAGTCGCGTCGGGACGCGCGATTCCTGGTCTTTTGACATTCCTGGCGGCGGCGGGCGCGTCGGGCTTCGCGCTGGCGCAAACCCGCTCGATTCTGCCGCTCGAGGACATGTACGAGAATCAGGGCCTTGTCGGCGTCTCCTTCGTCGTCGCTCTCGTGCTGATCTCCACGGTCACGTCGCTGCTGCATCTCACCGGGCGCAAGCAATGGACCCAGCGCGAGGCGACGCTCGCCGCCGAACTCACGAAACTGCGCTCCGGCCTCGACCGCGCCAACATTTTTCTCTCCGCCGAACCGCAGATCGTCGTCGCCTGGGGCAGCGCCAGCGGCGAACCCGACATCGAGGGCGACCTGTCCCTGGTCACGGAGGCGCCCGCGCCGCGCCGCGTGCTGGGCTTCGGTTCGTGGCTGCCGCCGCGCGCCGCGCAGGATTTCGAGGCGCATGTCGAACGGCTGCGCAATCGCGGCGAGGGCTTTCGCCTCGCCCTGACGAGCACGAGCGGCCGCCACCTCGAGGCGGAAGGCCGCGCCGTTGGCGGACGCGCTGTTTTGCGGATCCGCGACGTCTCCGGCGACCGGCTGGAACTCGTGCGGCTGCGCGAGCGGCACGGCAAGGTTCTCACCGAACTCGACTCGCTGCGCACCCTGCTCGACGCCGTGCCCAATCCCGTGTGGATGCGCGACCAGGAGGGCAAGCTCGCCTGGGTCAACGCCGCCTACGCGCGCGCCGTCGAGGCGACGGATTCGCGCGACGCCGTCATGCGCGGCATCGAGCTCCTCGATCGCGCGACGCGCGACGCGACGCTTTCCTCGCAGCGCAAGTCGCCGGCGTGGCGAGCGCGCGTGCCCGCCGTCGTGACGAGCGAACGCAGGATGCTCGACGTGGTCGACATCGTGGCCGCCGGCGGCTCCGCCGGTCAGGCCATCGACCTTTCCGAACTCGAGAAACTGCGCGCCGATCTCGGCCGCGAAATGGCCGCGCACACGCGCACGCTCGACCAGCTCTCGACGGGCGTCGCCATCTTCGACCGTTCGAAGCGCCTCGTGTTCCACAATTCCGCTTGGCGCCAGCTCTGGTCGCTGGACCCCGCCTTTCTCGAGCAAAAGCCGACGGACGCGGAAGTTCTCGATCGCCTCCGCGCCGAGCGCCGCCTGCCCGAACAGGCCGATTTCCGCGCGTGGCGCGAGAGTCTTCTGGCCGCGTACCAGTCCGTCGACACCGTGGAACAGGTCTGGTATCTGCCGGACAGCCGCACCTTGCGCGTCGTCGTCAATCCCAATCCGCAGGGCGGCGTCACCTATCTCTTCGACGACGTGACGGAGCGATTCCATCTGGAATCCCGTTACAATTCCCTGATCCGGGTGCAGGGCGAGACGCTGGATTCGTTGCGCGAGGGCGTCGCGGTGTTCGGCAGCGACGGCAAGCTGAAGCTCTTCAATCCGGCCTTCGCGTCGCTGTGGGGAATTGATCCGGCCAGCCTCGCCGAACATCCGCACATCGACCGCGTCGCGGCCTCCTGCGCGGCGAGTCTCGCCGACGAATCCGGCTGGCGCGAAATCCGCGCCGTTGTCTCGGGACTGCACGACGCGCGCACCGGCTTCCAGCGGCGCGTGCTGCGCAAGGATGGCGGCGCCCTCGATTGCGTCGCGGCGCCCTTGCCCGATGGCGCGACCTTGCTGACCTTCGCCGACGTGACGGCGGGCGTCGATGTCGAGCGCGCCCTCACCGAGCGCAACCAGGCGTTGATGGCGGCGGAAAAGCTGCGCAACAACTTCGTCCACCACGTTTCCTACGAGCTTCGCTCGCCGCTCACCAACATCATCGGCTTCATCCAGTTGCTGTCGGACGGAACGGTCGGCCAGCTCAACGCGAAGCAACTCGAATACGTCGGCTACGTGAAGAAGTCCTCCGCGGCGTTGCTCGCGATCATCAACGATATTCTCGATCTCGCGACGATCGACATGGACGCGATGGAGCTTTCCATCGGCGACATCGACATTCGCAAGACCATCGAGGCGGCGGCCGAGGGCCTGCACGACCGCCTCGACGAGGCCTCGATCCGCTTGCGGATCATCGCGCTCGACAATATCGGGACCATGAAGGGCGACGCCAAGCGTCTGCGCCAGATTCTCTTCAACCTTCTGTCCAACGCCATCGGTTTTTCCGAACCCGGGCAGACCGTGTCGCTGACGGCGTTGCGGCGCGACGGCGAAGTCGTCTTCCGCGTCACCGACCAGGGCCGCGGCATTCCCCCCGAAGCGCTCGAATCCGTGTTCGACCGTTTCCACAGCCACACCGTCGGCTCGCGCCATCGTGGCGTCGGTCTTGGCCTGTCGATCGTCCGCGCCTTCGTTGAATTGCATGGCGGCAAGGTGCACATTCAGTCGCATCCCGGCGAGGGCACGACGGTGACGTGCACTTTTCCGGTGGCCGGCGTCGCCAGCGGCGACGTCACCGAGGTGGCCTGAGGAGAGTCCGGAGTCATGGCCATTTCATCCGAACCGCGATTTGCCTGGCGCGTCGAGGTCGACGACGAGGACGCGACTGCGGCGCTCGCCCGCGAGCTCTCTCACGTCCTGCGGCCCGACGATCTCGTCACGCTCTCCGGAGATCTCGGCGCGGGCAAGACCACCTTCGCGCGCGCGCTGATCCGCGAACTCGCCGGCGATCCCGCGCTGGAGGTGCCAAGCCCCACCTTCACGCTGATGCAGATTTATCAAACCCCGCTGTGTCCCGTCGTTCACGCCGATCTCTATCGCCTGAAGAGCGAGGACGAACTCGCCCAGCTCGGCTGGGACGAGGCGGCGGAAGGCGCGCTCGTGATGGTGGAATGGGCGGATCGCGCCGGCGATCAATTGCCAGGCGACCGGCTCGACGTGGCGCTCGGTCTCGATCTCGCCCGGGGCCCCGGCGCGCGCGCCGTGACGCTGGGCGGGCATGGAAGTTTCGCGCGCCGCCTCGCCCGGGCGAAGGCGATCCACGAACTCCTCGCGCATTCCGGCTGGAGCAAGGCGGAGCGGCGCTTCATGCTGGGCGACGCCTCCTCGCGCGCCTATGAACGCCTGACCCATCCCGATGGCGGACGCGCCATCCTCATGATTTCGCCGCCGCGTCCCGATGGTCCCGTCATCCGTTTCGGCAAGCCCTATTCCGGCATCGCGCGTCTCGCCGAAAACATCGTGCCTTTCGTCGCTATGGACGAGGCCTTGCGGGCGCAATCGCTCTCCGCGCCGGAGATTTACGCCTGCGACACGACGGAAGGCCTCGCGATCCTCGAGGATCTCGGCGCCGAACCGGTCGTGGACGCGAATGGTCCGATACCCTCGTGCTACGCCGAAGCCGTGGCGGTGCTCGCGGCGTTGCATGGCCGCGATCTGCCCGACGCGATCCCCGCGGGCGCGGCTCCCGCGTATAAAATTCCCGTCTACGATCTCGAGGCGCTGCTCATCGAGGTCGAGTTGCTCGTCGAATGGTACGTGCCGGCCTTCGCTCCGCTCAACGTTTCCTCGGGCGCGCAGGCGACCTTCGTCTCGCTTTGGAAATCGCTGCTCGCGCAAACCGTTTACGACGAGCGAACCTGGACGCTGCGCGACTATCATTCGCCGAACCTGATCTGGCTGCCCGAACGCGAGGGTCTTCGTCGCGTCGGCGTCATTGACTTCCAGGATTGCGTCATGGGGCATCCGGCCTATGACGTCGTGTCGCTGTTGCAGGACGCGCGCGTCACGGTTGGCGACGAACTCGAGTTGCGGCTGCTCTCTCACTACGCGCGCAAGCGGCGCGAGGCCGACGCCGGCTTCGACATGGCGGGCTTCGCGCGCGCCTACGCCGTTCTTGGCGCCCAGCGCGCAACGAAAATCCTCGGCATTTTCGCGCGCCTCGACAAGCGCGACAACAAACCGCAATACCTCGCGCATCTCCCGCGCGTGCGCAGATACCTGGCGAAAGACCTCGCGCATCCCGTGATGGCCGAGTTGAAGGCGTGGTACGAGACGCACGCGCCCGGCATATTTTCAGACGGGGCCTGATCGCCAGCGGACGAAAGCGACATGTCACACGCCGGAATGCCTGACACCGCAATGGTTTTCGCCGCGGGCCTCGGCACGCGCATGCGTCCGGTCACGGACCGGATGCCGAAGCCGCTCGTCGAGGTCGGCGGCAAGGCGCTGATCGATCACGTGCTCGATCGTTTCGCCGGGGCGGGCGTCGGCTCGGCCATCGTCAACGTTCACTATCTTCCGGACATGATCGTGAGCCATCTCGCGGGCCGCCGGAAACCGCGCGTGGTGATTTCCGACGAGCGGGACCTGCTGCTGGATCAGGGCGGCGGCATCAAAAAGGTCTTGCCGCTTCTTGGCGAGGAGCCGTTTTTCGTCGCCAACACCGACGCCTTCTGGGTCGAGGGCCCAACCTCCAACCTGCGTCGTCTCGCCGGGGCATGGGATCCAGAAAAAATGGACGCGCTGTTGCTGGTGGCGAGCGCGACGACGAGCGTCGGCGTCGACTGGCCGGGCGATTTCAGCATGGACGCGGAAGGCAGGCTGGCCCGGCGCGAGGAAACCGCCGTCGTGCCCTTCGTCTATTCCGGCGTCGGAATCGTCAAGCCGGGATTGTTCGCGGCGGAAACGCGGGAGGTTTTCCGCCTCGCGCCGTTTTTCTTCGCCGCGGCGGAGCGGGGCCGGCTGTTCGGCGTGCGGCTCGAGGGCGCGTGGATGCACGTCGGCACGCCCGAAGCGATCGCGGAAGCCGAACGGGCCATCGCCCGTTCGGTTCTCTAGCGGACATGGCGCGCCCGCCGCCGCGCGTCTTCACCATTTCGCCGGGCGCGCCCTTTCTCGCGACCTTCGTCGAAGCGTTCATCGCCGGTCGCGTGGCGCCTGGCGTTGGCGCCGATCCCGCGATCCTCGCCGGCGCGACGATCTTCGTGCCGACGCGCCGCTCCGCCCGCGCGCTCGCGGAGGAATTCGCGCGCGCGCTGAACCGGTCGGTTGTCCTGCTGCCAAAGATCGTTCCGCTGGGCCGTCTCGAGGACATCGAGACGAGCCTCGCCTTCGACGAGGTCGCCGCCGGAGACTTTTCTGAAAACCTGCCGGACGCGGTTGGCGACGTCGAGCGCCGCCTGGTGCTGACGCGTCTCGTGCTTGAATGGGCGCGGCGATTGCGCGGCGCCATTGTCTCCATCGACGCTTCGGGCAAGGCGCGTCTCGTCGAGAATGAATCGCTTCTCGTCGCGACGTCGCCGGCCCAGGCCTGGCAATTGTCCGGCGACCTCGCGGCGCTGATCGACGACATGACGATCGAGGGCGTTCCGTGGGAGGCCCTGTCGAAACTCGCGCCCGAGGCCTTCGACGACTACTGGCGCATCACGCTGGAGTTTCTGAAAATCGCCATCGGCATGTGGCCCGGGCATCTCGCCGCGCGCGGCCTCGTCGACGCGGCGGAGCGGCAGAAGCGGCTCGTGGACATGGAGATCGCGCGCCTCGAAGCCTCCGGCGACGCGCGTCCCGTCGTCGCCATCGGCTCCACCGGCGCCAATCCCGCGACGGCGCGGCTGCTCGGCGCCATCGCGCGCCAGCCGGCGGGCGCGATCGTTTTGCCAGGCCTCGATCTCGGTCTCGACGACGCCGCGTGGTCGCTGATTCCCGGCGACGCCGCGCGCCGCGCCGATCCCGCCGATGGCCACCCGCAGGCGATGTTGTTCCGGCTGTTGAAGACGCTCGGCGTGGCGCGCGCGGACGTGATCGAACTTGGAACGGCGTCCGCCGAACTGGCCCGTCGCGCGCGGCTCGTGGGCGAGGCCATGCGTCCCGCCGAGGCGACGGAGGGCTGGCGCGACTGGTTCGGCGAAGCGCGCGGGAGTTTCGCCTCCGCGCTCGCGGGCGTCACGCTGATCGAGGCGGCGGACGAGCGCGAGGAAGCCCTGTGCCTCGCCATCGAGGCGCGGCGATTGCTGGAACGGGACGGAGCGACGGGAGCGCTCGTCACGCCCAATCGCAACCTCGCGCTGCGGGTTCGGGGCGAACTCGCGCGCTGGAACGTCGAGGTCGACGATTCCGGCGGCGAATCCCTCGCGCTGACGCCCGCCGGCGTTCTCGCGCGTCTCGTTCTCGCGGCGGCGGCGCCGGATCGCGCGCCGCTCGATTGCGTCGCCTTGCTCGCTCATCCGCTCGCGCGGCCCGGCTTCGAGGCGGCTGAATTGCGCCGTCTCGCGGAACTCGCGGAAATCGGCGTCTGGCGCGGAGTTCCCGCCGGCGATCTCGACACGGCCGCGGCGGTCGAAATGGCGCGTCTCGCCGCGCAAGACCGCGACGCGCACCCGGCCGCGCGGGCGATGTCCGACGAGGACTGGGACCTCGTCCACGATCTTCTCGACAATCTGGACGCGGCGATGGCGCCGCTGCGCGTCGCGCCGCCTGGCGCGGATCTCGCGGTCTGGGGCGGCGCGCATCGCCAGGCGCTGGCCAGGGTCACGGGGCTCGTCGCCGCCGGCGAGGAAGACTCGCCGCTCGCCGATTTCTTCGAAACCTTCGCGCGGTCGGACATCGCCGGCCTGTCGCTGACTTTCGCGGACTACGTCGCGCTGTTCGAGCAGATGATCGCGGAAGCCGTCGTCCGGGCGCCGCGCCGGGGCCATCCGCGCTTCAAGATTCTGGGTCCGCTCGAGGCGCGCTTGTTGCACGCCGATGTTTTTCTGCTGGGCGGTCTCGACGAAACGGTCTGGCCGCCGGCGGCGAGCGTCGATCCCTTTCTCAATCGACCCATGCGCGCCGCGCTTGGCCTCGACGCGCCCGAGCGGCGCATCGGACAGACGGCGCACGATTTCACGCAGGCGCTCGGCGCGCCTCTCGTCGTCGTCTCCCGCGCGCGCAAGCGCGGCGGCTCGCCAACCGTGCCCTCGCGCTTTCTGCAACGGATCGCGGCGCTCGCCGGCGAGAATGAATGGCGCGCGTGCCGCGACCGCGGCGAGGCGACCATCGCGCTCGCCCGCGCTCTCGACGCGACGGGCGAGGCGAAACCGGTCGCGCCGCCGCGGCCGAAGCCGCCGCTGCCCCTGCGCCCCGTCTCCCTCGGCGTCACGCGCGTCGAAACCCTGCGGCGCGACCCCTACGGCGTTTACGCCGAGCGAATTTTGCGTCTGAAGCCGCTCGCGCCATTGGGCCTCGACCCGGGAGCGCGCGAAACCGGCACTTACCTGCACGATCTCGTCGCGACGCTGGCGCGCGACCATCCGCGCGGCCCGCTGCCGGCGGACGCGCTCGAACGGTTGCGGGAGTCGGCGCGGGAAAAATTCGCGGCGCTGCTCGCGCGTCCCGAGTTTCGCGCCTTTCGCTGGCCGCGCGTCGAAACCGCCCTCGGCGCCATCGTCGATTTCGAGAACGGTCGCCGCGGCGATCTCGCCGCCATCGAGGTCGAGCAATCCGGCCGGCTGTCGATCGTCCTGTCGGATGGATCGCTGTTCACGCTCACGGCCCAGGCTGACCGCGTCGAGCGGCGCCACGACGGTTCGCTCGTCATCCTCGATTTCAAGACGGGACAGCCGCCGTCGCGGAGAACCGTCGCCGCGGGATTCGCGCCGCAACTGACGCTGGAAGCCGCGATGATCGAACGGGGCACCTTCGCGTCCATCGCCGCCGCGCCGGTCGCCGACGCGGTTTACGTCAGGCTTCTCGCCGGCGAGACCATCGCTCCCGCGTCGATCGTCGCGAAGGGAACGTCGCTCGCGGAAATGGTCGCGGAACATTTCGTCGAATTGCGAAAGCTTCTCGATGAATATCGCGATCCCGAGACGCCCTATCTCTCGCGTCCCTATCCACAATTCGTCAATGAATACAGCGACTACGACCATCTCGCGCGCGTGCGCGAATGGTCGCTCGGCGCCGGCGGGGGCGAAACGTGAGCGTTCGCCGCGAAATTCCGGGAAGAATCACGCGGGCGCAAGGCGAGGCTTCCGATCCGCGCGCCTCGGTCTGGGTGTCCGCGCACGCGGGTTCGGGCAAGACGCACGTGCTCACGCAACGCGTCGTGCGCCTGTTGCTGGGCGGCGCGCCGCCCTCGAAAATCCTGTGCCTCACCTACACCAAGGCGGCGGCGGCCAACATGTCGATGCGCGTCTTCGCCATGCTGTCGAAATGGACGGTGCTCGACGACGCGGAACTGGCGCGCGAGATCGAGCGCGTCGGCGCGCCGGTTGGCGCCGCGAGCCTCGCGACGGCGCGCCGGTTGTTCGCGCGGACCGTGGAGACGCCTGGCGGGCTGAAAATCCAGACGATCCACGCCTTTTGCGAAAGGCTCCTGCACCTCTTCCCGTTCGAGGCGAATCTGCCTTCGCGCTTTCGGCTGGTCGAGGAGGGCGAGCAGCGCGAGGCGCTCGCCAGCGCCCGGCGCTCGGCGCTCGCCGAGGCCATCGCGGAGCCCGATGGCGCCGCCGGACGGGCGCTGGCGATCCTCTCCGCCGCGACCTCCGAAAGCGGCTTTCAGGAGCTTCTCGTCGAGGCCATCGGCGCCCGGCGCAAGCTCCACGACTTCATTCGCCAGGCGGGAACCGTCGGCGCCTGCCGCGATTTTCTGGGCCAACGCTTCGGTCTCGGACGCGGCGAAACGCCGGCGGACATCGGCCGCGCCATGGTCGACGACGGCGTCCCCCCGACGCAATGGGCCGCCCTCGCGCGCCGCCTCGCGAAGGGCGGGACCAACGACGGCAAGCTCGGCGAGGCCTGCCTGCGCGCGCTGGCCGCCGCCGGCGACGCCCGCCTCGACGCCTGGCTCGCGGTCTTCTTCACGCAAAAGGGCGAGCCGCGCGGCGTCGGCAAGATCAGGATCGTGTCGAAGGCGTTGCAGGACGGCGATCGCGATCTCCTGGCGCTCATGGAGGGCGAACGCGACCGTCTCGTTCTCCTGCGCGAGCGGCGCAAGGCGGCGCTGATCGTCGAACGAACGGCGGCGCTCGTCACCATCGCGGAACTGGTGCTCCGGCGTTACCAGGATTTCAAGAACGCCCGCGCCCTGCTGGATTTCGACGATCTCATCGACAAGACGCTGGCGCTGCTGTCGCGCAGCGACGCGGGCTGGGTTCTCTACAAGCTCGATTCCGGCATCGACCACGTTCTCGTCGACGAGGCGCAGGACACGTCGCCGGAACAATGGGAAATCCTGCGTCGTCTCGCCGAGGAATTCACCGCCGGCGAGACCCGCGGCCCCGCGGGGCGCACATTCTTCGCGGTGGGCGACGAAAAACAGTCGATCTATTCGTTTCAGGGCGCGAAGCCGGCGAAATTCGCCGAGATGAAGCGCTATTTTGGTCGCAGGGTCGAGGAGTCCGGCGCGCTGTTCCGCGACGTGCCGTTGAATCTGTCGTTCCGCTCGGCGCCGGCGGTTTTGTCGGCCGTCGACCGGGTTTTCGCCAGCGAGAGCAATCGCGAGGGCCTGTCTTCGGACCCGCTCGCGCCCCTGCACGAAGCGCTGAAGACCGACGTGCCGGGCCTTGTCGAGATCTGGGATCCCGTCGCGCCTGGCGAGACGAGCGAACCGCGCGACTGGAAACTGCCGCTCGACGCCGGCGATCCGGCCGACCCGCCGGTGATTGTCGCGCGCCGCGTCGCCGCTCTGGCGCGGAGCTGGCTGCGCCCGGAGTCGCGCGAGCGTGTGTTCGACGAGCAGACCGGCGCGCCGCGCCCCGTTCGCGCCGGCGACGTGATCGTGCTCGTGCGCACGCGCTCGGCGTTTTTCGAGGCCATCATTCGCGCGCTCAAGGACGCCGGCGTGCCGGTGGCCGGCGCCGACCGGCTGAAATTCGTCGAACACATCGCGGTCATGGATTTGATGGCCGCGGGCCGCGCCGCGCTGCTGCCGAAGGACGACCTGTCGCTCGCCTGCCTGCTCAAGTCGCCGCTGTTCGGCCTCGACGACGACGATCTCGTGGAGATCGCGCCCGAACGGGCGGGAAGCCTGATCGAGGCGCTGGAGGCGTCGCGAAATCCGGCTCATCGCGCGGCCTGCGCGCGGCTCGCCGTCTGGCGCGCGCGCGCGCGCGGACTCACGCCATTCATGTTCTACGCGCGGTTGCTGGGCGCCGACGGCGGCCGGCGCCGGCTGCTGGCGCGACTGGGGCCCGAGGCGGGCGACGCCATCGACGAATTTCTCAATCAGGCGATGAACCAGGAGCAAAGGCGCCCGCCCTCGCTCGCCGCCTTCCTCGCGTCGCTGGAAGTGGCCGATGGCGAGGTCAAGCGCGACATGGATTCCGCCGGCGATTACGTGCGCGTGATGACGGTTCACGCGGCCAAGGGGCTCGAGGCGAAGATCGTGATTTTGCCCGACACCTGCGGGACGCCTGACGGCAAGCACGATCCGAAAATCTTCGCGCTCGAGGACGCCGCGCTGGGGACCGCGCTCGTCTGGTCGCCGCGCAAGGACGACGATTTCGAGCCCGTCGCCGCCGCGCGCGAGGCGTCCCGACGGGCCGCGCGGGACGAATACCGGCGTCTGCTCTATGTCGCGATGACGCGCGCCGAGGAGCGGCTCTACGTCATGGGATACGTCGGCGTCCGGGAGCGGAAGGCGGATTGCTGGTACAACATGATCCGCGACTCCCTCGCGGACGAGCTCGTCGAGGCGCCGGCGTTCTGGAACAGGGAGGAAACCGTGTGGCGCCGCGCCGCGGGCGAAGTCACGGCGCCCGCCCCGCGCGGCGCCGCGGGCGAGCCGGTCGAGTCCGCGGCGCCGGAATTGCCCGCGTGGCTGACCGCGCCCGCGCGCCCCGAGCGCGACGCCCCGCCGCCGGTGCGTCCCTCGACCGCGCTGGCCGCCGCCGATCTCGCGGATTTTCGCGGCGACACGGCGGGCCCGCCCGACCGCGCCGAAGCCGCCCGCGCCGGGCGGCTGGTCCACGCGCTGTTGCAACATTTGCCCGAGGTCGCGCCGGAGAAGCGTCGCGCCGCCGCCCTGCGATTCCTGTCGTTGCGCGCGGGCGGGCTCGACGAGGCGCGCCGTCTCGATCTCGCCGGAAAAGTCCTCGCGATCATCGAGGGGCCCGCCCTCGCGTCGCTGTTCGGTCCAGGGTCCCGAGCCGAGGCGTCGCTCGCCGGAAGGATCGAGACGGCGCCCGGCCGATTCACGGAGATTGTCGGCCAGGTCGATCGCCTCGCCGTGACCGCGGACGAGGCGCTGGTCGCCGATTTCAAGACGGGCCGTCCGCGTCCGGCCTCCGAAACGCCGGCGTCCTACGTGGCGCAGCTCGCGCTTTACCGCGCGGCGCTCGCCGCGATTTACCCCTCGTCGAGGATTCGGGCCCTGCTTGTCTGGGTGAACGGCCCCGAAGTCGTTGAATTTTCCGAAGACGCCTTGCGGCGCGCCCTCGCGTCCGCGGGCCGCCTTCACGATACCGAGACCGCCGCGGCGCGCGGCCTTGACGGGTCGCGAGGCGCTACCTAGGTTCCCGGCTCCGAAAGCGGCGCGCATCGCGCCAGCCCCCGCACCGTGAGGCGCTCATGTCGACGTCCAAAGTCACCGACGCAAGTTTCGAAGCCGATGTCCTGAAGTCCAGTGAACCCGTCGTCGTCGATTTCTGGGCGGAATGGTGCGGCCCCTGCAAGATGATCGGCCCGTCGCTCGAGGAAATCGCGACGGAAATGAAGGGCAAGGTCAAGATCGTCAAGCTGAACGTCGACGAGAATCCCGGCGTCTCCGGCAAGCTCGGCATCCGCTCGATCCCGACGCTGATGCTGTTCAAGGACGGCAAGCTGTCGTCGCAAAAGGTCGGCGCCGCTCCCAAGGGCGAGCTCGTCAAGTGGATCAGCGGCGCGATCTGAGCCGATTCGCGAACCGTCATGGCGGCCCGGTCCCTCGCGACCGGGCCGTTTTATTTTCCGGTCTTCACCCGGGTCCATTCGCGCGTGATGATTCGCTGGGTCGCCAGATCGTTCGTCGTGATCGTGTAGAGCCGCTTCAGCATGGCCTCGTCGGGATAGATCGACCTGTTGTCGATGATCTCCTTGTCGACGAGGGGTTTCGACGCCAGCACGCCGTTGGCGAAGTTCGTCACCGAGGTGTTCCGCGCCGCGATCTCGGGCCGCAGCAGGAAGTCGATGAACCTGTGGGCCTCCTCGACGTGCGGCGCGTCCTTCGGAATCGCGAGATTGTCCAGCGACATCAGGGCGCCTTCCTTCGGGATGACGTAATTGACGTCGACGCCGTTGTTGGCCTCGCGCGCGCGGTTGCGGGCCTGGAAACTGTCGCCGGCCCAGCCGACGGCGAAACAGATGTCGCCGTTGGCGAGCGCGTTGATGTATTCCGAGGAATGGAATTTCTTGATGCTGCCCTTCACGCGCGCCAGCGCGTCGGCGGCCTTGCGGATGTCCTCCGGCTTTTTCGAATCGGGATTGAGGCCGAGGAATTTCAGAGCCGCCGTGAACATGTCCTCCGGGCTGTCGAGCGCGTAGACGCCGCAATCGGCGAAACGCTTGAGATTTTCCGGCTTGAAGAACGCGTCCCATGAATCGGGCGGCTTGTCGCCGGTCCGCTGCCGCGCCTTGTCGACGTTGTAGGCGATGCCCGTGGTGAACCACATGTAGTTGATGGCGTATTGATTGCCCGGATCGTAGGCCGCGAGCCGCGCCATGACGTCCGGCCACAGGCCCGCCGCGTTCTTCAGTTTCGAGCGGTCGATTTTCTGGAAGACGCCGGCCTGAATTTGTCTTTGCAGAAAGGTCGCGGAGGGCACGACGATGTCGTAGCCGGTCTTGCCCGCGAGCAGTTTCGTCTCCAGCGTCTCGTTGGAATCGTAGGTGTCGTAGACGACCTTGATTCCCGTTTCGCGCGAAAACTCGTCGAGCGCCTTCGTGTCGATGTAGTCCGACCAGTTGTAGATGTTGACGGTCTTCTGCTGCGCGGCGGCGAGGGACGCCGTCGCCGCGAGAATCGCGCCCGCGAGGAAAGTTGCGCGCATGTTGGGCCTCATCTTCTGGCGCGGCGCGCGGCGTCGCCGAGCCGCGCGAGTCCCGCGTCGAGGGTCGCGTCGTGCTTGGCGAAGCAGAATCGCACGACGGTCTTCACGTGATTTTCGGCGTAGAAGGCGGAAACCGGAATCGCCGCGACGCCCTGGGTCTCGACGAAGCGCTGGCAAAAGGCCACGTCGTCGGTTTCGCCGAGCGGCGCGATGTCGACATTGACGAAATAGGTGCCCTGACTCGGGATCACCGAATAGCCGAGTTGCGTCAGCCCGTCGCAAAACCGGTCGCGGCTGCGCTGGAAGTTCGCGCGCATGTCGCGGAAATAGGCCTCGTCCTTGCCGAGCCCGTAGGCGACCGCGACCTGAAGGTTGGGCGGCGTCGTGAAGGTGAGGAACTGGTGCGATTTCGCGATGACCTTGAGAATGTCGGGCGCCGCCGCGACGAGACCGACCTTCCACCCCGTCAGCGAGAAAATCTTTCCCGCCGAGCCGATCTTGATCGCGCGCTCGCGCATCGAGGGAATGTTCAGCATGGAGACGTGCTGGCGTCCGTCGAACACGACGTGCTCCCAAACTTCGTCGCAGATCGCGATGGCGTCGAAGCGCACGCAATAGCGCGCCAGCAATTCGAGCTGGTCGCGGGCATAGACGATGCCGCTCGGGTTGAGCGGATTGTTGAACACGACCGCGCGCGTTCGCGGCGAGAATGCGGCGTCGAGATCGGCCTCCGTGAAGGTCCAGCGGGGCGGCTTCAGCGTGACGAATTTCGGCACGCCGCCGGCCCGCAGCACGAGCGGCAGATAGGCGTCGTAGGTCGGCTGGAACAGCACGACCTCGTCGCCCGGCTCGATGGCGCCGAAAATGGCGCCGGCGATGGCCTCGGTGGCGCCCGACGTCACCATCACCTCGCGCCCCGCGTCGAGATCGATGTTCTGGAAGCGCTTGTAATGATCGGCGATGGCCGCGCGCAGCTCCGGAATCCCCATCATCGAGGGATATTGATTGTAGCCGTCGAGCACGGCTTCCGCCGCCTTGCGCCGCACGTCCTCGGGGCCGGGATCGTCGGGAAAGCCCTGGCCGAGGTTGATCGCCTGCCTTTCGCGGGCGAGCGAGGACATGACCTCGAACACGGTTGTCGGAAGACCGGCGAAAATGCTGTTCATGGGAGACGCAAGACCCCGCGAAGGATATGATTTGTTAGCATGATCGCGGCGAAGCGGGAAAGTTTCCGCCGGCGGCGCGGACCCCGGGGCGCGGAACCCATGACCGGCAAGCCACGATCGATCCTCGTTCTCGGCGGCGCCCGCTCCGGCAAGAGCGGCTGGGCGCGAGCTCTCGTCGAACGCGGCGGGCGCCAGCCCGTGCTGATCGCCACGGCGCGGGCGGGGGACGCCGAAATGGCGGAGCGCATCGCGCGCCATCGCGAAGAGCGGGGGCCCCGATGGACCGTCATCGAGGAACCCGACGACATCGCCGCGGCCATCGCCGCCGCGACGGGCCCCGGCTCCGTTGTCGTGGTCGATTGCCTGACGCTCTGGCTGAGCAACTTGATGCTGGCCGGGCGCGATGTCGAAGCGGCGACCGCCGGCCTCCCGCGCGTCATCGCGGGCGCGCGCGGCCCGCTGGTTCTCGTCAGCAACGAGGTCGGCGAGGGGGTCGTGCCGCGCACCGAACTTGGCCGGAAATTTCGCGACGCGCAGGGCCGTCTCAACCAGGCGGCGGCGGCGGCCTGCGACGCTGTTGTCGTCATGCACGCGGGCCTGCCCTCGCGGATCAAGCCCGCGCCCGCTCCGGATCCGGAGATCTGACCCTATTTCGCCTTGGCGCGGATTTCCGCGATCATTTGCGCGATCAGCGCCGGCGTCGAGGGCCCGCCGCAGATCGTCAGCCGGTCCGGCAGCACCAGCCGGCGCTCGCCCGGCCAGAACGCGCGCAGCGCCGGATGCGCCAGAAACGCCTGGCCCTGGTCCATGGCGCGAAAATCCGCTTCCGACACGAGAAGGTAATCCGGCCGCGCGGCGACCAGCGCCTCGAGCCCGACGAAGCCGGAGCCGGAAACGCCCAGCGAGGGCGCGAGGTCGCGCAGACCGGCGCGCTCCGCGATTTCGCCGGTGAGGCCGGCGTGAAAGACATATCCGCGCCGGTGCAGCACGAGGCTCGTGGCCGTGACGCCCCGCTCCGCCCGCAGGGCGTCGATGGAAGCGAGGCCCGCCTCGATGGCGCCGATCAGCGCTTCGCCCCGTTCGGGATGGCCCAGCAGCGCCGCGAGGCTCCGGACCTGCGCCGCGCCTTCAGCGAAGGTCCGCCACGGATCGAGCGCCAGAAATTTCATGCCGCGCGCGGACAGCAGCGCGCGCGTGTAGCGGCTGTCCCACGGGCCCGTGAGCACGAGGTCGGCGTCGAGCCGCACGATGTCCTCGCCCGTGCCCCTGTTGGCCGGAAACCGCGCCGCCCGTTCCGCGAACCAGGAGAGGTCCGGGTCTCGCGCGAAGGGGCTGAGGGATGCGATCTGTGCGGGATCGGCGAGGTCCAGCAGGAGTTGATCCGCGCAGAGATTGGCGGAGACGACGCGGCGCGGCGCTTCGGCTGCGGGCGCGCCGCGCACGAGCGCGGCAATCAGGGCGAGGGCGACGAGGGCGCGAATGGGGGGCTCCGGGAAAGGCTGACGGATTTTTAACACGCCCGTTGCCAGACGGCGAGCCGCGCCCTACACATGGTCCCAACGTTGGTGCCCCGCTTGAACGCGGGGTGAAACGGGAATGCGGTGCGGGAGAAATCCCAATGCCGCGGCTGCCCCCGCAACTGTAGGCGGAGAGTCTTTTCCACCCATGTCACTGAAGCGCCCGCGCTTCGGGAAGACCGGAAAAGACGACGACCCGCGAGCCAGGAGACCGGCCAATGTCAGTGTAACTCAAAACCCGTCGGTGGGACGGGGGAGGTTATCATGTCTGGCATTCGCATCGCCCGCGCGCTCGCGCCGGGTTTCCTCGCCATTGTTTCCCTTCATCCCCGCGGGGCGCTGGCGCAGCAGCCGCCGGAAGCCTTGCCGCCCGTCGTCGTCACCGCGACGCGTGGCCCGCTCGAAGTTTCGCGCGTTGGCGGCGCCGTCACGATTGTTGACGCGGCGGACATCGAGAAATCCGGCGCGAGCAGCCTCGCCAGCGCGCTTCGCGCGGTTCCGGGCCTCGACGCGCACGAGGCCGGCGGCGTCGGCAGCCTGAGCAACGTGTCGCTGCGCGGCGCGACGCCAGGGCAAACTCTCGTTCTCGTCGATGGCAATCGCGTCGGCGACCCGACCGGCACCGACGGCGCTCTCGATCTCGGTTCTCTGGCCGTCACGGATATCGAACGCGTCGAGGTGCTGCGCGGACCGCAATCGGCGCTCTACGGGTCCGACGCCATGGGCGGCGTCGTCAACATCATCACGCGCAAGGGCGAGCCGGGAATTCGCCGCTCCGCGAGCGTCGAGGCGGGAAGTTACGGAACCTTGCATTCTCGCGGCTCGGTGTCCGGAGCGACCGATAAAGCGACATACGCCTTTTCCGTGGACATGCTGCATGTCGATGGCTTCGCGCGCTACGTCGATCGCGCGAGGCAGCGCGCCGGGACATGGCCCGCGCCGCCGAAAAGCGATCCGGTGAACCGCGTCGGCGCCAGCGGGCGCGTCTCCTACCGGTTGAGCGATTCCGTCGAGGTCGAAACGGGTTTTACCGCCTCTTTCAATCGCCTGACCTTCGACAACGGCTTCGCCTTCGTCCCCGCGAATGTCTACGACCGCTTCAACGTTCAAAAGCAATGGACCGGAAGCCTGTTCGCGCGCGCGACGGCGGACGCCTTCGATGGCGCGCTGAAAAACAAGGTCACGGTTTTCGCCAGCTCCATCGATCGCGCCGTGGCGGAAACGGAATCCTGTCCGGATTTTGTCTCCAGTTGCGTGTCGAACTATCGCGGTCGCCGGCAGGGCGCGGAATATCAGGGCGATCTGAAGCTGGGACGTTTCGGCCTGCTGGCCTTCGGCGCCCGTTCCGAGACGGAATCCGCGGCGACCTCTCAGGATTATCCCGCGGGCTACGCGGGCGCGCCGTTCCAGGGCGTGTCGGCGCGGCAGACGACGAATTCACTCTTCGCGCTGCATGGTTTCACTCCCGCGAACAATATCGACGTGTCCCTCGGCGGACGCGTCGACGCGGTCGAGGGCGGCAAGACTTTCGCGACGTGGCGCGCGACGATCGCCTACCGGCTTCCCGAGTCCGGCACGAAATTGCGCGCCAGCGCCGGAACCGGGGCGCGCGCGCCCTCCCTGTTTCAAAGGTTCAGTCAGTACGGCGCTCCCGGACTGGGGACGGAATACAGCACCGGTTTCGACGCCGGGATCGACCAGAGCCTCGCGGATGGACGCGTGACCCTTTCGGGTTCGGTCTTCCTCAACCGGTTCCGCGATCTCATCGACTTCGGCTTTCCATCCGCGGGTTGCCTGCCCGCGCAGGTCTTCGGCTGCTATTACAACGTCGGACGGGCCGTCACCCAGGGCGCCGAAATCGCGGCCAGCGCGATTCTGGTTCCCGGGACGTGGCGCGCGCGCGCGAGCTACACTCATCTCGTCGCCAGGGACGAAATCGCCAGAACGCGGCTGTTGCAAAAGCCGCGCGACAAGGGAGTCGTCTCCGTCGTTTACACCGGCGTGGCCGGGCTTGAACTCGAGGGACGCGCGACGTTCGTCTCCAGCGTTCTCGACTATGGTTCGGTGAAACTGGCGCGCTGGGCGCGGTTCGACGTTCTCGCCAGCCACAAAATCAACGAGACGCTGTCCGCTTTCGGGCGGCTCGAAAACATCGGCAACGCCCGTTATGAAGAAGCCTTCAACTTCGCCGTCGCGGGCCGCGCCGTTTACGCGGGCCTGAAGGCGGCGTGGTGACGGGGAAAGCCGGATGAGCGAGGCGCCTCCAGCGCGGGAACTTGGCGCGGGCGCGCGGATTTCGACGCCCGCGCTGAACGCCCTGCTGTGCGCCGGGCTTCTCGCGCTCGCCGTCGCCTCTTTGCTCACGGGCCCCGCGAAACTGACGGGCGCCGATTTTCTCCAGGCTTTGTCGGCGCCGGACTCCGTCCCCGCCATCATCCTGCGCGACATACGCTTGCCGCGGTTGCTTCTGTCGCTGGGCGTCGGCGCGACGCTCGGCCTGTGCGGCGCCGCCATGCAGGGACTTCTGCGCAATCCGCTCGCGGAGCCGGCGATTTTCGGCGCGCCGCAGGCCGCCGCCATGGGCGCCGCGGCGGTGCTCTATCTCGGGCTCGCGGACGCCTTCTCCTTCGCGTTGCCGCTGGCCGCGATGGCGGGCGCGGGCCTGTCCATCGCCATCGTCGTCATGGTCGCGGGCCGCGACGCGCATCTCGTCACGCTGATTCTCTCGGGCCTCGCGGTTGGCGCGCTCGCGGGCGCCGCGACCTCGCTGGTCATCAACCTCTCGCCCAATCCCTTCGCGGTGACGGAGATCGTCTTCTGGCTGATGGGCTCCTTCGAGGATCGTTCGCTGCGCCATGTCGTCATGGCCGCGCCCTTTCTCGTTTTGTCGGCGGCGATGATTCTCGCGGCGGGACGAGGCTATCGCGCGCTGACGCTCGGCGAGGACGCGGCGCGCACGATGGGCGTCAATGTCGGCGGACTGCGCCTTCTGACGATTGTCGCTGTCGCCATCGGCGTCGGCGCGAGCGTCGCGGTGTCCGGCGCCATCGGCTTTGTCGGGCTCGTCGCGCCGCATCTCGTGCGTCCCGCGGCGGGCGGCGATCCGCGACGCGTGCTGATTCCCGCGGCCTTGACCGGCGCGTTTCTGCTGACCGCCGCCGACATCCTCGCGCGTCTCATTCCCGCGACGAGCGAGGTTCGCGTCGGCGTGCTCACCGCGGCGATGGGCGTGCCGCTGTTTCTCTGGCTCGTCGTCACGCAACGCGCCTTTTTCACGGGTGAATCGTGACGGGCGCGGGGCTGGAGGCGCGCGACCTGGAGGTCTCTCTCGGCGGGCGCGTTGTGCTGCGCGGCGTGTCCACGCGGCTCGCGCCCGGAGAATTCATCCCGGTGATCGGGCCCAACGGCGCCGGCAAGACGACGTTTTTGCGCGCGCTGGCGGGACTGGTTCCGGCGCGGGGCGCGCTCACCTTCGACGGCCTTGACTGGCGCGGGCTCGGCCATGCCGGGCGGGCGCGTCGCATGGCCTGGCTTGAACAGCGCGGCTCCATTGCCTGGCCTCTCCCGGTGCGCGACGTCGTCGCGCTCGGGCGTCTGACCGCGGGCGGGCCGCGCGACTCCGCCGGCGCGGCGGCGATCGCCCGCGCGCTCGATCTGTGCGATCTCGCGCCGCTCGCGGCGCGGCCGGCGACGGAACTCTCCGGCGGCGAGCGCGCCCGCGTCCTGCTCGCCCGGGCGCTCGCCTCGGGCGCGCGCCTGCTGCTGCTCGACGAGCCCGTGTCCTCGCTCGATCCCGCCTGGCAATTGCGCGTGATGGACATTCTGAAGGACGAAAGCCGCGCCGGGCGCTGCGTTGTCGCGGTGATGCACGATCTTTCGCTCGCCCTGCGCCACGCGGATCGCGTGCTGCTTTTTTCCGCCGGCGCTCTCGTCGCCGACGCGACGCCGCTGGACCTGCTGGACGGCGGCGCGCTCGGCGCGGCCTTCGGCGTGCGGATCGAGGCGCTGCAATCCTCCGGCGGACTCGTCGTCGGCGCCAGCCTCCCGCCCGCCGTCTGACGGGCCGAGCCTTGCCGCCCCGCGGCGCGCGGCTAATATGTCCGCGCGACGCACGGTCGCGGCGGGAGCATGACATGGCGCGCGAGGCAGCCGCGGACATTGGTGAGTTCGACTATATCGTGGTGGGCGCGGGGTCCGCCGGCTGCGTCCTCGCCAATCGCCTTTCCGCCGATCCCCGCAATCGCGTTCTGCTGCTCGAGGCTGGGGGCAAGGACAACTGGATCTGGTTCCACGTTCCCGTCGGCTATCTTTTCGCCATCGGCAATCCGCGCGCCGACTGGATGTTCAAAACGCGGCTGGAAGCCGGGCTCAACGGACGCGCGCTCGCCTATCCGCGCGGGCGCGTGATCGGCGGCTGTTCGGCGATCAACGCCATGATCTACATGCGCGGCCAGGCCGCCGACTACGACGGCTGGCGCCAGCTCGGTCTCGCCGGCTGGGGCTGGGACGACGTGCTGCCCCTGTTCAAAAAGCACGAGGATCATTTCGCCGGCGCGAGCGACATGCATGGCGCGGGCGGCGAGTGGCGCGTCGAGGAGCCCCGGATGCACTGGCCGATTCTCGACGCCGTGCTCGAGGCCGCGACGCAGATCGGCGTTCCGCGCGTCGCCGATTTCAATCGTGGCGACAATCGCGGCGCGGCCTATTTTCAGGTGAACCAGAAGACGGGCCGACGCTGGAGCGCGGCGCGCGGCTTTCTGAGGCCCGCGCTGTCGCGGCCAAATCTCACGCTGATGACGGATGTCGAGGTCCGCCGCCTCGGGATCGAGAATGGCGAGGCGCGCACGGTCGAGTTTTCCCGCGGCGGGCAAGCGCGATCCGCGCGGGCGCGCGGCGAAATCGTTCTGGCCGCGGGCGCCATCGGCTCCCCGCATCTCCTCGAACTGTCCGGCGTCGGCGCGGGCGCGCGCCTGCGCGATCTCGGCGTGAGCGTCGTCGCGGACCTGCCGGGCGTCGGCGAGAACTTGCAGGACCACCTGCAATTGCGCCCGATCTTCAAGGTGTCGAACACGCGCACGCTCAACGTCGAATACCGGTCGTTGTTCAAGCGCGCGAAAATGGGGATCGACTACGCCCTGTTCCGCCGCGGTCCGCTGACGATGGCGCCCTCGCAACTCGGCATTTTCACCCGGTCCGGTCCCGACCATGAAACCGCCAACATCCAGTTTCACATTCAGCCGCTGTCCCTCGACAAGTTTGGCGACCCCATGCATCCCTTCGGCGCGATCACCGTCAGCGTCGCCAACCTGCGCCCGACGAGCCGCGGCGGCGTTCACGCGACGTCGCCCGACGGCCGCGCGCCACCGTCGATCGCGCCGAATTATCTCTCCACCGACGAGGATCGCCGCGTCGCCGTGGAGTCCATTCGCGTGGCGCGTGAGCTTTGCGCCGCGCCCGCGCTCGCGCCCTACGCGCCCGAGGAATTTCGCCCGGGCGTCGCTTGCGTCACCGACGAGGAACTGGCGCGCGCGGCGGGCGATCTCGGCACGACGATTTTCCATCCGGTTGGCACGGCGAAAATGGGGACGGCGCGAGACCCGATGGCTGTCGTCGACGAGCGGCTGCGCGTGCGCGGAATCGGTCGCCTGCGCGTCGCCGACGCCTCGGTCATGCCGCGCATCACCTCGGGAAACACGAATTCGCCAACGATGATGATCGCGGAAAAGGCGTCGGAGATGATTCTCGCCGACGCGCGCGGCTGACCGGGAGCCCCGCGTGCGGCCCGCGCCGAACCTCGCGCTTCCCGCCGACGGGCGCCAGTCGGAAACCGCGCTCGCGGTGGCGCGCGGCGCGCGGCGTCTGTTCCGCTCGCTCGGATTTTCGACGCTGGTCGAATTGACGCTGGCCAGCGGGAGGCGCGCAGACATTGTCGCGCTCGGCCCCGGCGGCGAAATCCACGTCGTCGAAATCAAGTCCTCGGTCGCCGATTACAGGGCCGACCGCAAATGGCGCGATTATCGCGACGATTGCGACCGGTTCTGGTTCGCGATTCCACGCGAGCTTCCGGCGGACATCATTCCAGCCGACGCCGGCCTCATTCTGGCGGACCTCTAGGGCGCCGGCGTCGAACGCGAGGCGCCGGAACATCGTCTCGCGCCGGCGCGTCGCCGCGCGGTTCTGCTTCGCTTCGCCCGGGCGGCGGCGGATCGCCTGCACGCGCTTGGCGATCCCGACGCGGGGCCCTCGCCCTGGTGATCAGCGCGGCGCGCGCTTGGCGAGGATGCGCTGCAAGGTGCGGCGATGCATGTTGAGACGGCGGGCCGTCTCCGAGACATTGCGGTCGCAGAGTTCGTAAATGCGCTGGATGTGCTCCCAGCGCACGCGATCCGCCGACATGGGATTTTCCGGCAGTTCCGGCTTCTCGTTCGGGATCGCCATCAGCGCGCTGTAAATCTCGTCGGCGTCCGCCGGCTTGGCGAGATAGTCGAAGGCGCCCAGCTTCACCGCTGTCACGGCGGTGACGATGTTGGCGTAGCCCGTGAGGATGATGCCGCGCGCGTCGGGCCGCTTCGCCTTCAGTTCGCTGATCACGTCGAGGCCGCTTCCGTCGGACAGGCGCAGGTCGATGATGGCGAACGAGGGCGGGCTGCTGGCGATGGCGGCGAGTCCTTCGGCGACGTTTTCCGCGGTGCGGACGGTGAAGCCGCGCGATTCCATCGCGCGCGCGAGCCGCGACAAAAACGGCTTGTCGTCGTCGACGATGAGCAGGTGCTTTTCGACGACGGCGGCGGGGTTTGTCGTGGCTGGTTTCATCGTGATCCCCTTGTTCATGAATGGCCGGAGTCCCGCTGGATCGGCGGCGTTGTGTCCCGGGATGTTTGCGCGCGCCGCTGAAAGGCCGCGCGGCTCCACGCGATGACGATGCGGGCGCCCGTCTCCGGCGACGGGCGGTTGGCGGCGGTCACGGTCGCGCCGGAGCGTTCGAGAAGCGTCTTGGCGATGAACAGACCGAGGCCGAGGCCGGCGCCTTCCTCCGACTTGGCGCGGCGGAAGTCGCCGCGCGACGTGACGTAGGGTTCGCCGACCCGGCTGAGCACGTCCGCGGCGAAGCCCGGCCCGTCGTCCTCGATCGTGATGGCCACGCCTTCGGCGGTCCACTCGGATTTCACCGCGACCTCCGACTTCGCGAAGTCGATGGCGTTTTCGACGAGGTTGCCGAGCCCGTAGAGCATCCCCGGATTGCGCCTGCACACCGGCTCCGGCGCCGCGCCCATCGAGTCGGCCCTGACCTCGACGCCAAAATTCCGGTGCGGCTCCACCACCTCCTCGATGAGGTGTCCGAGCGTCATGTTCTCGATCATGCCGGCGCCCTCGTTGTCGAGCGAGGCGATTTTCGAGAGAATCGTCCGGCAGCGGCGCACTTCCTGGCCGAGCAGATTGATGTCGTCGGCGACGATGCCCTCCCGCGGCGCGAGATTGGCCATTTCCTTGACGACGAGGGCGATGGTCGCGAGCGGCGTGCCGAGTTCGTGGGCGGCGGCCGCCGCGAGACCGTCGAGCTGCGTGAGGTGCTGCTCGCGGGCCAGCACGAGCTCCGTCGCCGCCAGCGCGTCGGACAATTGCCGCGCCTCCTCGGCGACCCGCGACGCGTAGACCGACACGAAACAGGCGCCGAGCACGATGCTGATCCAGATCGCGACGACGTAAAGGAAGGGCAGGTCCAGCGTCGAGCCAGGGAACCAGGGAAGCGCCTGGTGCCAGAAGACGAGCAGGCTCGCGCCCGCGATCATCAGCACCAGCAGCCACAGCGTCTTTCGCCAGGGCAACGACACCGCCGAAATGATGATGGGCGCCAGCACGAGCAGCGAGAAGGGGTTCGCGAGGCCGCCCGACAAATAGAGCAGGCCATCGAGTTGCAGGATGTCGAAGGCGAGCAGCTTGAACGCGGCGGCGTCATCGACCCGGTGGCTGACCGGAAAGCGGAGGCGCAATCCGATGTTCAGCCAGGCGGAAATGGCGATCAGAACGAAACAGAAGCCCACGGGCAACTGAAAGCCAAGGCCAAAGAACGTGATGACCACGGCGGCGGACTGGCCCGCGACCGCGAGCCAGCGCAGACGCACCAGCGTGTCCACGCGCAACCTGCGCGCCCGCCGCCCCATGTTGAAATCGGAAATTCCGCTCATCGCGAATGACTATACGACATGAGGCCGTCCCAACTCCATCGTCCCCGGAGGATGCTTTCGCGCAACCATGTCCCTTTTATCAAGTTGCATCGGCGCATCCTTTGTGTTGCAGTGCACCACGGGGGGTTTTAAAGACGGAAATCCATCCGGAAATCCGGTTTCCCCGACGCGGACGGTCAATCGCAATGAATTTATTCTCTTACCACGCATACGAAATGGCGCATCTCGCGCTGGCGCCGGCGCGCGCCATTTCCGACGCGACGCGCCTTGCTTTTCGCAACCCTCTCAATCCCATGTCGCACACCGCGCTCGGTCGCAATCTCGCCGCGTCGGCGGAATTGTTCGAGCGGCTGACGCGGCGTTACGGCAAGCCGATTTTTGGCCTCGACCGCGCGCGCGTCGACGGCGTCGAGGTCGAGGTCGCCGAGACGATCGTCTGGAGCCGGCCCTTCTGTAACCTCGTTCACTTCACGCGCGATCTGCCGGCCTCGGCGCCGCCGCAACCGCGGCTGCTGATCGTCGCGCCGATGTCCGGCCATTACGCGACCCTGCTGCGTGGAACCGTCGAGGCGTTCCTGCCGCATTTCGAGGTCTTCATAACGGACTGGGCCGACGCGCGCGTCGTTCCGCTCGCGCTCGGGCGTTTCGATCTCGACGATTACATCGATTACCTCGTGGAGATATGCCAGTTCCTTGGCAAGGACGATCCTGGCCGCGGCCTGCACACTTTGGGCGTTTGCCAGCCTTCGGTCCCGCTGATCGCCGCGTCGGCGATCATGGAAAGCGCCGGCGACCCGACGGCGCCGGCGTCGATGATCCTGATGGGCGGGCCCATCGACACGCGCCGCAGCCCCACGGCGGTCAACAAGCTCGCCGAGCAGCGCGGCCCCGACTGGTTCCGCAGCCATTGCGTCATCCAGGTGCCTTTCCCCTATCCGGGCGTCGGACGCGAGGTCTATCCGGGCTTCCTGCAATTGTCCGGCTTCATGGCCATGAACTTCGACAAGCACGTCAACGCGCACGTCGAGATGTTCAATCACCTCGTCGATGGCGATGGCGACTCCGCCGAAAAACATCGCGATTTCTACGACGAGTACATGGCCGTGATGGATCTCGACGCCGCCTATTATCTGCAAACGGTCGAGACCGTGTTCGTGCGTCACGCGCTGCCGAGGGGCGAAATGACCCACCGCGGCGCGCCTGTCGATCTGTCCCGCATTCGCCGCTCCGCGCTGATGACCGTCGAGGGCGAGAACGACGATATTTCCGGCGTCGGCCAGACGCAGGCCGCGCACGATCTGTGCGTCAACGTTCCCGCGAGCCGCAAGAGCCATTACCTTCAGTCCTCGGTCGGTCATTACGGCGTCTTCAACGGTTCGCGCTTTCGCGCGGAAATCGCGCCGCGCATTCGCGAGTTCATTCATGGCGTCGAGGCTTCGGCGCCGCGGAGCCTCCAGAAAAACGGCGAAACAATGGCCTGAATCGCCATTGAAAAATGATCGGGATTGTGCAGGCCTTGTGACAAATCGCACTGGCGGCGGATCGGTTGATCCGCATAGGCTGGCAAAATGCTTCGTCTGTTTCGAATCGATTCGCCGCGCAAGCGCGAGACAACGCATCTGGAGATCGCGCACGCGGGCGCGGGCTATCGCGTCGCGCTGAAACGCGTGACCGGCGCGCGTCGTTTCACGTTGCGCGTTCGCTCCGCGACGCGCGACGTCGTGCTGACCATGCCGGTGCGCGGTTCACTGGCGTCGGCCCGCGAATTCGTCGAACGTCACGCGGCCTGGATTGGCGCGCGGCTCGATCGTCTGCCTCGTCCCGTGCCGTTCGAGCCTGGCGAGACGATTCCCCTGCGCGGCGTGGATCATCGCATCGTCCACGCGCCGGGATTGCGTGGCAACGTCTGGGCGGAGCACCGGCTGACGACGGAGGCGCAATCCTGGCGCGCCCTGTGCGTCGCCTGCGAGGCGCCGCACGTCGGTCGTCGCGTCACCGACTTTCTGCGCCGCGAGGCGCGCGCCGATCTCGAGGCGGCGGTGAAGCGTCACACGGCCGCCATCGGCGTCGCCGCGCGTCGCGTCACCGTGCGCGACACCGTCAGCCGCTGGGGATCCTGCTCCGCCACGGGCGCGCTGAATTTCTCGTGGCGGCTCATTCTCGCGCCGCCCTTCGTGCTCGATTATCTCGCCGCCCACGAGGTCGCGCACCTGTCGCACCTCAATCATTCGCCAAAGTTCTGGGCGCTGGCGCGAAAGCTGTCGCCGGACACCGACCGCGCCGAAGCCTGGCTGAAGGCGCATGGCGCCTCCCTGCACAGGTTCGGTTCGAGCGACTGACGGCGTCTAGCCCTGAATCAGTTTCGTGTCGGCGCCGAGGTCTGGCGGCGCGCGCTCCATCGGCGGACGCACGCCGTCGAAGGTCAGCGGCGTGCCCATGAACGACTTGCGTCCATCCGGGGTTTTCTGCAGCATTTCGAGCGCGTGCGTTTGCGGATGCGCCAGAACCTCGTTGATCGTCTGCAAGCCGGCGCTGGGCACGCGCCCGCGCTCGAAGAGTTCGATCCAGTGGGCGCGCGTGTTCGTCGCCACGATTTCCTGCACCATCGAGTTCACGAGATCGCGATGCGCGACGCGCGCGGGATTGTCGACGAACCTGGGGTCCGAGCGCCATTCGGGATGGCCGAGCGCGTCGCCGAGGCGTCCGAACAGATTGTCGTTGCCCGCCGCGATCAGCAGATAGCCGTCCGAGGCCTCGAAGATTTTATAGGGCACGAGGAAGGGCATTTCCGTGCCGCGCCGCGTCGGCACCTCGCCGCTGGCGAGATAGTTCGAAC
The DNA here is from genome assembly GCA_903884435.1 of uncultured Hyphomicrobiales bacterium. Taxonomy (GTDB): domain Bacteria; phylum Pseudomonadota; class Alphaproteobacteria; order Rhizobiales; family Beijerinckiaceae; genus Terripilifer. Next base: position 27,065 of record CAISEY010000021.1, read on the forward strand.
AGGCCGATCCGACCCAGCACAGCGTCGATTCAAACAGCGACGTGTCGATGACGCTGCCCTCTCCCGTCGCGGCGCGCCTCTGCAGGGCGGCGAGAATGCCGATCACCGCCCACATGCCCGTGGACATGTCGACGATCGAGGCGCCCACGCGCACCGGCGGGCGGCCTTCCTCGCCGGTGATGCTCATGATGCCGCCGAAGGCCTGCATCATCGGATCGTAGCCAGGCTTGTGCGAAAGCGGTCCCTTCGCGCCGAACGCGCCCATGTTGCAATAGACGAGCCGCGGATTGCGCTCGCGCAGGCTCGCGTCGATCCGGTATTTCTCGACGAGGCCCGCGCGCATGTTTTGCAACACGACATCGGCCTTCGTCGCGATGAAGTCGCGCAGCGCCGCGCACTGGTTCTCGTCCTTGATGTCGATCGCCGCCGAGAGCTTGTTGGCGTTGTAGACGCCGAAGGCGACGGAATCGCCATGCCAGAAGGGCGGGCCCCATTGCCGCGTGTCGTCGCCCTTGCCGGGCTTTTCGATCTTGATCACGGTCGCGCCGAGGTCCGCGAGGATTTTCCCCGCGAAGGGCGCGGCGACGCTGTGGCCGAGCTCCACGACCACGAGGCCCTTCAATGGCTGGTGCGCCGGCCTGCCGGCGCCCGTGGCGGTTTGACTGTCCTGCGTCATTCAACGCGTCTCCTGGTTTTGAACTGAAATGAGCCGTTCGCCGTTCAGGTCGCGCCGCGTGTCCCGACGAAGGTCCGGACCGGCGGCGGATCGGAACGCGTTTGAACGGTCGTGTTTGCCGGGTCGCATGAAATTCGCCCGTCAGGCCTTCGGCGCCGGCGGATCGATCAGGCCCTTCATGCCGAGCACGTGACTGACGACGTGCTCTCCGGCGACGATCTTGTGCCGCATCGCGCCGATGCCCTCGACCTCGAAGGTCATGGTCTGCCCGACCTGGGGCCACTTGTGGTAATCCATCGAGCAGCCAAAGCCGATCGTGCCGGTGCCGATCACGTCGCCGGGAAACAGCCATTCGTTGTCGGAGGCGTAGGCGACGAGATGTTCCGCGTGAAAGCTGCGGGGCTCGCTGGTGGCGCCCTCGAACCAGACCTCGTCGTCGCAGGTGACCCTCACTTTCAGGTTGCGTTCGTCGATCTCGTCGGCGGTGACGATGCAGGGGCCGAGCGCCGTCGAGAAATCCTTGCGTTTGGTCGGGCCGAACGGCTCGCGGTCATGTCCGTCGCGCGCGCTGGGGTCGATCCAGATCGTGTAACCCGCGATATGCTCCTTCGCCTGTTCGAAGGTGAGGTTGCGCCCCTTCTTGCCGATGACGATGCCGATCTCGATCTCGAGGTCGAGCTTCTTCGTGTAGTAAGGGAACGGCACGTCGGCGCCATAACCCACGACCGCGTCGCAATTGCCCTTGTAGAACGGCGGCGTCGTGTACCAGGCGAGCCGTTTCTCGCTTTGCCGGCCCGCGTTCGTCATGTGCTTCTGGTAGATGGAGAAGTCGCGCAACGATGGCGGCCGCGGAATCGGCGCGAGCAATTGCGCGTCCTTCGCTTCGTAAACGAGCGTCGCGCCATCGGCGCCGACTGGCGCGGCGCCGCGTTCGAGCTGGCGGCGCGCCCAGGCGACGGCGGTCTCCGCCGCGGCGCGCGATGTCTTGCCGCCCTCGAGATATCCGATCATGTCGGGGGGCGTGTAGAGATTGGCGAGGCCCCGCGGCTTCGGTTCGTCGGTTTCGCGCGTGAGATAGTCGGTCCAGGCCGCCGTGAGATCGACGACGCGACCGTCCTGGCGCCCGTCGATCAGCGCGCCGAGCCGGTTCACGGCCCCGACGGGCGTATTCACGCGAAAGGTGACGAGCTTCATGCTTCCTCCGGCGCCTGTCATCGACGTGCGCGCAAGGTGCAACCGGGTGGATGCGATGTCAAATCGCGCGACGGAGACGCGCGAACTTGCAAGCCGGAGGCCGCGGCGTCATTCTCGCTTCTCGAAAAGGGAGGCGAAAATCAACGCGCGTTCCACCGCGCGCGGCGCCTCCCGCGATCGACGGAACAATGAGGAAACACGCGATGTCCCTGCGTGAAAATATCGCGATGGTGGAATCCGGCCGGATCGTGGGCGCTTTCGGGCGGGATCGCGCGGTGCGCGTGTTCCGCGGCGTGCCTTACGCGGCGGCGCCGGTCGGCGCCTTGCGCTGGCGCCCGCCGCGCCCGCCCGCGCGCTGGGACGGACTTCGCCCCGCGAAGGATTTCGCGCCCTGTTGCGTGCAGCCGCCGCGCCCGCGCGGCTCGATCTCCGATTTCGGCGTCGAGCGCGACGACGAGGATTGCCTCTATCTCAACATATGGACCGCGGCGGACGAACCGGAGGAAAAACGTCCGGTGATGTTGTGGATTCACGGCGGCGGTTTTTCCTACGGTTCGGGAGCCTTGCCGCTCTTCGATGGCGAGGGGCTGGCGAGGCGCGGAATCGTGCTCGTCACCATCAACTACAGGCTCGGGCCGCTTGGCTATCTCGCGCACCCCGAACTCACCGGCGAATCCGCGCATGGCTCCTCCGGAAACTACGGCTTCCTCGATCAGGTCGAGGCGCTGCGCTGGGTGCGCGACAATATCGCGGCCTTTGGCGGCGATCCCGGCCGCGTCACGATCTTCGGCCAGTCCGTCGGTTCCAGCAGCGTCAGTTGCCTGCTCGCGTCCCCGCTCGCGAAAGGCCTGTTTCATCGGGCGATCTGCCAGAGCGGCGGCTCCGTTGGTCCACTCGGGAATCCCGGCGGCGGCTCGATGCAGACGCTGGCTGTCGCGGAGAAGCGCGGCGTCGAATTCATCGCGGCGCTCGGCGCGCGCTCCATCGACGAAATGCGCCACAAATCCGCGCGCGAAATTCAATTGCCGCCGCCAGAGGCGATGTCCGATCCTTGGAAGATGACGCCCGCCAACCAGCGCTTGCGCAATTCCGGCTGGGTGATCGTCGATGGCCACGCGATCCCCGCGAGTCCCTTCGATATCTTCGACGCGGGCCGCCAGAACGACGTGCCTTTGTTGACGGGCGCCAATTCCCGCGAAGGCTCCACCGCGCCCGCGCCATCGACGCTGCCCGACTTCGAGTCCTTCGCCAGGTCGGTTTATGGCGACGACATGGAGGAATTGTTCGATCTCTATCGCGTGCGCGAGGCGCCGCAAGTCTCCGAGGCGGCCCGTCTGATCAACGGCCATCGAACCTTCAACTGGCAAAACTGGACCACGTTGCGGATGCACGCGCGCACGGCGAAGTCCCCCGCCTTCGGCTATTATTTCAACCGCCCGCCGCCGTTTCCGCCAGGCGCGGTCTACGTCGACAACAAGACGGAAAATCTCGGCGCGTTTCACACCGCCGAAATTCCCTACGCCTTCGACCATCTGGCCGCGCGCGACTGGCCCTGGACGCAAACCGACCGCGATCTCGCCAGCGTGATGTCGTCATGCTGGGTGAATTTCGCCCGCGCGGGCGATCCCAACGGCGCGGGCGCGCCGAAGTGGCCGCGCTTCGGCGGCGCGTCGACCGACGTGATGCTGCTGGGCGATTTCGTTGGCGCCGGGCCGATGCCGGACCAGGACAGGCTCGCCTTCTGGGACCGCTTTTTCGGCAAGCAGCGTCACTCCGCGTAATATTTCGCGGGATCGACAAGCTCGTGTTCGTCGAGCCCGCGAATCGCCGCGCGCACGGTGGCGAGGCGGATTTCCTCGGCGCTCGCGCCAATGTGCGGCGTCGCCAGCATGTTGGGATGATTGAGCAGCGCGTCGTTGTCGCAGGGCTCGACCGCGAAAACGTCGAAGCCGGCGGCGGTCAGCGCGCCGGACTCGAGCCGTTCCAGCAGCGCCGCCTCGTCGACGATTCCGCCGCGGCAGGTGTTGACCAGCACGCAGTCCGGGCGCAATTTTCCCAGCGCGGCGCGATCGTAGAGTCCCCGGGTCGCCGCCGTTTTCGGCAAGTGCAGCGTCAGAACCTCCGAACGCTCCAGCAGCGTTTCGAAGGACACCGGGGTTACGTTGTTTCGCGCGTGGAACTCAGGGTAGTCGTTGATGTCGGTCGCGAGGATCGTGCAGTTGAACGGTTTCAGCAGACGCGCGACTTCCTTGCCGACGTTGCCGCAGCCATGGATGCCGACGACGCGGCCCGTGAGCAGCCGTCCGTTCTTGTAGCGCGGACGCTCGCCGCGGCGCATGGCGAGATTGAGCGCGGGAACCCAGCGCAGTGCCGCGATCATGAAGCACAGCGTCAGTTCCGCCACGGCCAGCCGGTTGACGCCCCACGTGTAGCCAAAGCGAATTCCGTGGCGTTGCATCGCGTGAAAATCGAAGGATTCTTAGCCCGCTCCGAATTTGCTGACGACTTTCAACCCGGGCAGGGCGGCGAGGACCTTTTCGGTCAGCGGTTCGAAGCCGATGATCGCCGAGTCGCAGCCGCGCAGAAAGGCGATCAGTTCATCCTCGTCCATGACATGCGTTCCCTGGTGGACGATGGCGTCGGGCAGGGCCTCGCTTATGACGCGCCGCAGGACGGGATGGTTCCAGATGATCGGCGTCGCGACGCCAATGCGCTTGTGCATGTAGTCCTCCCGTTGAACGTCGTCCGTCAGTGTCGCTTCGCGGACTTGGCGGGTCAAATGCTTTCGACTAGCCTGCGCGAGACAATCGCTCACGGGATGGAACTTCGGCATGGCTTCTCTGACACAGGATATCGGCGCGTTTATTTCGGGTCTTCGCTACGAGGAAATTCCCGAAGCCGGCCTTGCCTCCGTGCGTAACGGCTTCACCGATTACACGGCGGCGACGATTCTCGGCCGCAACGACGACGTGACGCGCGTCGTCACCATGGTGACGGGACCGCGCGGCGGGGATTCTCGCCTCTGCTTTGGCGCGGGCCGCGCGACGGCGCCCGAAGCCGCGCTCATCAACGGGGCGTCGGCGCACGCGCAGGATTATGACGACGTGGGCCTCGGCGGGATTCAGCCCACTCATCCCTCCGCCTGCATCGCGCCGGCGATTTTCGCCGAGGCCGAGGCGCTGGGGCGGAGCGGCAAGGACATGCTGACCGCCTATGTCGCGGCGTTCGAGACCTGGGGCGAGCTTGGCTCGCGCGATCCCGATCCGCCGCACCTCAAGGGCTGGCACTCCACGGGCACCTTCGGCGCCATCGCCGCGGCCGCCGCGGCGGCGAGCCTCCACAAACTGGACGCCCCCCGCGCCGCGCACGCCGTGGGGATCGCCTCGTCCATGGCCGCCGGCGTCGTCGGCAATTTCGGCTCGATGACCAAGCCCTTCCACGCGGGCCGCTCGGCCCAGAGCGGTGTCCTCGCCGCGCGCCTCGCCGCCGCCGGAATGACCGCGACGAAAAACTCGCTGGAAAGCGACGTCGGCTTCCTCAAGGCCATTTCCCCCGCCGGCAAGGTCGACGTCGAGACTCCCGCGCGGTTCCGCGAGCGCTGGTGGATCGTCTCCCACGGCCTCGGGTTCAAGCTGTTTCCGATGTGCTACGGCGCCCACCGGGCGCTCGACGGCGTTCTTGAACTGCTTCAGGCGCATCCCTTCGGCGCGGACGAGGTGGAATCCATCGAGGTCGAGGCGTCGAGGCTCCAGTACACCAACCTCGTGCACACCGACCCGAAAAACGCCCTCGACGCCAAGTTCAGCATGGAATTCGCCATGGCGTCCGCGGTGCTGTTGCGGCGCGTGACGCGGGCGGAATTCGACGATTCCTTCGTCAACCGCCCGGACGTGCGCGCCATGATGAAAAAGGTCAGCCGCAAGTTCCTGCCGGGCAAGGGACCCGATGGCGATGGAATGGTGGTTCTGTTGAAGGATGGCCGGCGGCTCGAAAAGAAATTCCGCGAGCCGCTTGGCCATCCGCGCCGACCGCCCTCGCAGGAGGCGATCTGGACGAAGTTCCAGGATTGCACCGACGGCGCCCTGTCGCCCGCCGACCAGAAGCGCATGTTCGACATGCTCCAGCACGCCGACAGCCTCGCGCGGCCTTCGGATTTGCCGGTCGCCGGTCTCTGATCCGTTCCACGCGAGGCGCCGGACGGATTGCGCGCGGGCCGCGGATTCGACCTGTTTGGTTGACCGGTCGTTAAACACGCGCGCGCCACGCTGGCTGCGTCAGCGCGTCTGGCGCGCGGGCCTCGCCATCTCTTGAAAAAACAAATCCGGATCAACTGGTTGCGGGGATTCCGATCGGTCGGAGTTCGCTGAATTCCGTTCCTCGCCCGCGCTTTCCCCAACGTCCTGACGCACCGTCCGGCGCCTCCGCGAGGCCCGCGCGACGCTGGCTTTTTTCCGATTGAAGCAACGCACAATTAATCGGTTGGGAACGTTTCCCCGGCATTCTGGAAAGTGTCCACGCGAGTCCAGGCGCGGGGACGGGTGTGTTCGTTTCGGGAGTCATCATGCAGACGGCAGCGGCCCTCGCCAGTTTCTCTTCGCCTCCGGCGCGCCGGACTCGCGTGGAGGAATTGCAGCGGCAGGTCACGAAAATGCTCCGGCGGCTTCGCGTGGCGGTGATCTACGCCGGCGACAAGGCGCGTCAGGGTTCCGTTCTCTATCCCACCTCCAATCCCCGCTCCTGGAAGAGCTACGAGCCGGTCGCCCGCGACATCGCCGCGTCCCTGCGGCGGCTGGGTTGCCTCGAAGTCGAGGTGATTCCCGAAGACATGCACCTCGGCGAGCGGCTTCGCGAAGCGGGAAGCCATATCGCCTGGCTCAACACCGGAGGCGTGCAGGGCTACAGTTCCGTGGCGCACGCGGCCGCGATGCTGGAAATGCTTGGCGTGCCCTATGTCGGTCACGATCCGCTGGTGGCGGCGATGCTCGACAACAAACATGTCTTCAAGCGCCAGATCATGTCCGCGGGCATGCCGACGGCTCCTTTCGCGGCCTAGCATCCGTCCTGTTACGCGCGTCTCGACGAAGATCCTGTTTTCCGTCGGGCCTTCGCCTCGTGGACCGGCGCGTTCATCGTCAAGCCGGTGTCCGGTCGCGCCTCGCTGAACGTTCATTTCGTCGAGACCATGCAAGAACTCCAGGCGGTCGCGGCCGAGGTTTACGAGATCACCGGAAATCACGTGCTGATCGAGGGCTATCTCGGCGGGCGCGAATATTGCGTCGCGGTCTGCGGTCCGGTCGTCGCGCGCGGCGGACGGATCGACCGGCTCGATCATCCCTTCGTGTTCGGCGAGCTGGAGCGAGCCTTCGACGCCGACGAGAAAATCTTCACGTCGATGGATTTGAAGCCCATCACCGACGGTCGCGCCCGTCCGCTCGATGGCGGGAAGGACGCGGACGTTCGCGAGCGCCTCGCGGTTCTGGCGCGCGATCTCTACGTCACGCTCGGTCTTGAAACTCTGGTTCGCCTCGACGTGCGCGCCGACGACGCGGGCGATCTGCACATCCTCGAGGCGAATCCCAAGCCGGACCTCAAGGCGCCCGCCGCCGGCCAGACGAGCCTCGTGGGCATCGGCCTCGCGGCCATGGGCATGAGCTACGACGATCTCGTTCTGTCGCTTCTCGCGGACAAGATCGACAATCTGTTCGCGCAACGCAGGGGGACGGCCGACAGGCTGCTGGCTCTCGTATGAACACTGGAACGGCAATGCCGGAGACCACGAAAATGAACGCCCCGCGATCCAACCTGACGAGTCGCCTGATCGACGCGGTGACGAGCTTCATCGTCTCCGCCTTGTCGTTTTCGTTGCTGATTTACGTCGGTTACGGCGAGTCGCGCCGGACCTACGAACAGTTCCAGATCGAGAAGCTCGTCGGGCAGGCCGAACTGGTCCAGGACACGATGGAGGCCTTCCTCAGGAACGGCTATCCCATCCGTCAGTTCGCCGGCTTCGCGACCCTGGCGGAGCCGATCCTCAGTTCCGACAGTTCGGTCGCGCGCCTTGGCGTCCTCGACCTCGCGGGACAATCGGTTTTCCAGGCCGGCGAGGGCAGCCTGAAACTCCTGACGCACGTGCGGGATCGTTCCTCCGAGCGCTTTGAGATTCGCGACGGCTCCGACCGGGTCCAGGTGGTTCTGCCCCTGAAAAACCGCTTCGAAAAGGTCGGCAACATCGCGGTCACGATGCTCTACGAGAAGCTCGACGCGCGGGTTCTGGAAGCCTTCCAGCCCGTGGCGATCACCGCTCTCGTCATCACCATCGGCTTTTCGCTCTTCACGCTGCTCTTTGGCCATCGGCTCAAGGCGAGCAACAGCCGCTGGCTTGGCGTCGCGTTCGGCGGCCTGTTTCTCGTCGTGGCCTCGGCGGTCATCGGCACCCTGATTTCGCTCTATTCCGAGGGAGCCCAGTCGAAGGCGCGCGCAGTCGCCTCGGCGCTTGGAGGCCGTCTCGACGACGCGGTGATCTTCAGGCTCAATCTCGAGGAGATGGAGGGGATCAACGAGATTCTCGCCGATTACAAGCGCCTCAATCCCGACGTGAGCGCCGCCGCGATCGTCGTCGAAAACAAGGTCATCTATCACACGGACCGCAAGCTCGCGGGCCACCCGATGGCGCAGGACGGCGGCGTCTACAACATCAACGTGTCCCTGAGCGGCGACGCCGCGGTTGGCTCGTCCTATCTCGCGGTCCAGATTCCCAAGAGCGTCATCTACTGGCAGGTCGGCCGGAGCGTGAAGAACTTCGCGGCCCTGTTCCTCGCGTCCGCCTTCTTCGCCGTGCTGTTCCTCGAACTTGGCCGCGCCTTGCAAAGGTTGCACGAGACGCGCCTCAATGGCGGCTCGGGGCAGCCCACCGGCGCGGAAATCAGCCTCGTCAAGCCGGCGTTCTTCCTCGCCGTGTTCCTCGAGAACCTGACCTACGCGTTCCTGCCGCAGTTCATGCGCGAGGTCGTGGCGTCCTACGGAATTTCGCAGGCCTACACGTCCGCGCCCTTCATGGCCTATTATCTGTGCTTCGCGCTCGCGCTTTTGCCGGCGGGGCGGATGGAAGGCCGCGTCGGTTCGCGCGTTTTGATCGTCGGCGGGTTGCTCCTGTCGGCCGCGACCTACGTGCTGATGTACGCCACGCAGAGCTTCCCGGCGATCATGGTGGCCCGCGCGCTGGCGGGCGCCGGACAGGGCGCTCTCTTCATCGGCGTCCAGTCGTACACGCTGTCGAACAGCTCGTCCGACCGCCGCACCGAGGCCGCGAGCATCATCGTGTTCGGCTATCAGGCGGGCATGCTCTCGGGCATGGCGATCGGTTCGTTGCTGATCACGCACATTGGCATGACCGGCGTTTTCGCGCTTGGCGCGGTGGTCGGGCTCACCGCGGCCCTCTACACGCTCGTCGCCGTGCCGGCGCACAATCCGCGCCAGGCCGTCGAGGCGGTCTCGCGCAGCCGCGGCGTTCTGCGCGACTTCCTCGACATGCTCGCGGATCGCCAGTTCATCCGCACCATGATGCTCATCGGAGTTCCCGCGAAGGCGGTGATGACCGGCGTCGTTCTCTTCGCCCTGCCCCTGTTGCTCTCGAAACAGGGCTTCGTGCAGGAGGATCTCGGGCAAATCATCATGCTTTACGCGGTCAGCGTCGTGCTCGTCAGCAACTTCGCGGCGAAATACGTCGATCGCGCCGGCGGCATCGAGGGCCTGCTGTTCTGGGGCGCGCTCTTCAGCGCCACGGGCATGTTGCTGATCGGCGGCAGCGTCTGGTCCCCGGCCCTCGACTGGCGCGTCTCGCCGACCGTCGCCACCGGGGTGCTGATCATTGGCGTGTGCATCGTCGGCTTCGCCCATGGTCTCGTCAACGCCCCGGTGATCACGCATGTCGCCGACGCGCCCATCGCGTCGCGGCTGGGCGCCACATCCGTGGCGGCGACCTACCGCTTCGTGGAACGCATCGGCCACGTCATGGGTCCGATGGTCATGAGCCTGCTTTTCTCCACGTTCGGCCAGAACTGGAGCATGCTCCGCTGGGTGGCGGGCGGCGTTTGCCTCTGCGGCTTCATCTTCATCGCCACGTCGCGGACGATCGACGTGTCCGGCTACAATGTCGAGGTGTCGAAATGAGCATGCTGTTTACCCGCCGGTCCGCCGCCGGACTGATTGGCGGCGCCTTGTTCGCGCCGCCGCCGGCCTCGGCTCAATCGAGGGCGAGCTTCGCCGACTGGTTCAAGTACGGCAAGGACGTGGAGCGCTTCTGGAGCGTCTCGGAGGTCGAGGGAGACGCGAATCGCGTCCTGATCCGCCCGCTTGGCATGGAGCTGAGTTCGGGCAAGCGGATGATGGTGCTCTATCCTCGCGCCTCCTCGGCCTACGACTCCGCGATCACCAAGATGCTCGACGTGTTCGACGACAAGAACATGGCCGTCTGGATCGACGTGGTGAATTATGCCGGCTCCGCCGATCGCGCCCGCGAGGCCATCAGGGAGGCGGAACGCAATGGCGTCGATCTGCTCGTCGCCATGGGTTCGGAATCGACCGCGTTGCTCTGGCAGGACTACAAGGGCGGCAGGATTCCTGTCGTCACGGTGTGCGCGAAGGATCCGGTGACTCTCGCGCAAATGCAGTCCTACGACGTTGGCTCCGGCACCAATTTCGCCTTCACGTCGCTGAACATGCCGATCGACGCCCAGATGGGCTACGTCCATCAACTGCGGCCCAATCTCAAGCATCTCGCGGTTCTCGTCGACGAAACGAACGTCAGCGCCGTCGAAACCCAGGCCAAGCCCGTGGCCGAATATGGCTCGGCGCGCGGGATCAGGGTTCTGCAACTGGGCGTCAAGGATCCCAGGAACGCCAGGGAAGAATTGCGCGAACACGTTCGCCGCGCCGTCGCGTTCATGCAGCGCAACGACAAGGAACTGCAAAACAGTGTTTTCTGGATTACCGGAAGCACGTCCGTCTTCAACGAAATCAAGACCATCAACGCGGAAGCCGGCAACGCGCCCGTGCTGAGCGTGGTCCCGGAAGTCGTGCGAGAGGGAGACGACAGCGCGACCCTGTCGATCGGGATCAGTTTCGACAGCAACGCGCATCTCGCGGCGATTTACGCCGCCGACATCATCGACCGGAAGGTCGAGGCGGGCAATCTCAAGGTCGGCCTCGTTTCGCCGCCCGACATCGCCATCAACTTCCGCCGCGCCCGCGCGATCGGCTTCAGGGTGCCCTTCAACTTCTTCGAGAGCGCGACGAACATCTACGACTACGAAGGCAAGCCGGCGCGCATCAACGGCGTCATGCTGGCCGAACGCAGGAATGGCGGCGCGGCCGCGGTTCGATAGCGGAACGCAGGGGACGCGGGGGCCAGCATGTCGCGGAGCACGTTTTCGGCTGTCGGGGATGACGGGTCGAACCCGCTCGCGTCCCCGGGGCGGCCGCTGGTCGAGCATGTCCTCGGCTTGCAGCGCGAGTTGCTCGCGGCCAGCGTCGATGGAGGAACCGTCGCGCGACTGCTGGAGCGCGTGGCGCGCTTCGTCGAAAAGTCTTTTCCGGGCGTTCTGTGCCGCGTTATCGCGCGCGCTGGCGGCGCGGTCGACAGGCGCGACCCCGAGGGCTGGAGCGAGTCCGCCGGAGGCGAACCGCTCGATGTCCCCGGGGATCCTCTCGAAGTTTGCGCCACTGGCGGTCAAAGCGTCTCGATTCCGGATTTCCGCTCCGGCGGCGCCTGGCCCCGCCACGCGGCGCTGGCGCTGCTGCGCCGGCTGAGATCGTGCCATGTCGAGCCATTGCCGGGACGCGACGGCGAATCCGGCGCCATCGCGGTTTATTCGGGTTCTCCCGCCGGTCCCGGCGAAAGGCACGTCGAATTCGTCTCCGCCGTCGCGGGTCACGTCGCGCTCGCGCTCTCGGCTTGCCGGAAAAGCGAAAAGGACGCCGCCGACGCGTCGCGCTTTCACTCGTTGTCCCGTTCGATTCCGGGCGTCGTCTATCAACGTCTCGTCACTCCCGGCGGCGACATCCGCTACACCTACGTCAGCGAGAGCGCGTCCGAACTGTTCGGCGTCGCCGCTGAACGCATCGTCGGCGATCCCGAGGCCCTGTTCCAGCACTATGACCAGGACTATCGCGACAGCTTCCGCGGGAAGCTGATCGAGGCTTCCCGCGCCATGGCTCCCTGGGACGTCGAGGCCAGGATCGTGCGGCCAGACGGCGAAATACGCCACACGCACGCGGTGGCGCGGCCCGCCAGGCTCGCCGACGGATCGGTTCTCTGGACTGGCGTCATCCTCAACGCCGAGCGCATCAAGCAGGCCGAACGCGCCGCCGCGGAAGCGGAGGCGAGGACGCGCGAGGCCATCGTCGACAGCATGTCCCAGGGCATGGTCCTGTTCGATCGCGACGACCGTCTCGTCATCGCCAACCGCTATTTTCGCGAACTGTACCCAACGCTTCGCGAGGAAGTCGCGCCAGGAACGCTCTATCGCGATTTCATCCTCGCGGAACAGCGGGCGCTCAAGTTTGGCGGACGCGAGACCGATCACGAGGAACTCGCCAGACGCCTCGGTCAGCGCGACGAGGGTGGCTACGTCGCCGAGCGCCGCGTTGGCGACGAGCGCTGGATCATGGTGTCGGAAAACCGCACCGCCGATGGCGGCACGGTCATCCTGCACACGGACGTGTCGGAACTGAAGACGCGCGAGCGGCGTATTCACCACCTCGCCTATCACGACGTGCTGACGGGATTGCCGAACCGAGCGTCCTTTCTGCAAAGGCTGAACGACGAGTTGACGCGCTGCCGCAAGGCGCGCGAGAGCCTCGCTGTGCTGTGCATCGATCTCGACGGGTTCAAGCACGTCAACGACACGCTGGGTCATCCGTTCGGCGACGAACTGCTGGTCGAGATCGCCAGACGCATCAAGGACAACATCCGCGAGGTCGATGTTTCCGCGCGTCTTGGCGGCGACGAATTCGCCATCGTCGTCAGCGACAACGTGAGCGTCGAGACGGTGACGGGCATCGCCTGGCGTCTGCTGCACGCGCTCGCCGAACCCGTGATGATCCGCGACCAGCAGGTCGTGACGACGGCGAGCATCGGCGTCGCCTTCGCGCTGCCCGGCGAGGAAACGGATCCCGATTTCCTGATGAAATGCGCGGATCTCGCGCTGTACCGGTCGAAGTCCGACGGGCGCGACACCTTCCGGTTCTTCGAGACGGAAATGGACGCCATCGCGCAGAGGCGTCGCCGGCTCGAGAACGACCTGCGCCTCGCGCTGGAGCGCGATGAACTGGAACTTTATTTCCAGCCGCTCGTGGACGTCTACACGGAGGAGGTCATGGGCGCCGAGGCGCTCGTGCGCTGGCGGCATCCCGAACGCGGACTCATTTCGCCGCTCGATTTCATCGCGCTCGCCGAGGAGACCGGCATCATCGTCAGGATTGGCGCGTGGGTTCTGCGCCGCGCCTGCATCGAGGCCTCGCAATGGCCGAGTTCGGTGCGCGTCGCCGTCAACCTGTCGCCGGCGCAGTTCCGCGACCGCGATCTCGTGCCGGGCATCCAGCGCGTCCTGGAGGAAGTGGGCCTGCCTCCCAACCGCCTCGAACTGGAGATCACGGAATCCCTGTTGCTGCGCGACACCGCCGCGAACCTGCAAACGCTCAACGAAATCAAGGCGCTCGGCGTGCGCATCTCGATGGACGACTTTGGCACGGGCTATTCCTCGCTGGGCAATCTCCGCAGCTTTCCCTTCGACAAGATCAAGATCGACCGCTCCTTCGTCAACGACCTCGAGACCTCGGCGGATTCCGCCGCGATCGTCCGCGCCGTGCTCAGCCTTGGCCGCGGCATGGGCATGACGACGACGGCGGAGGGCGTCGAAAACCTCGACCAGCTCGCCTATCTGCGGGCCGAGGGCTGCTCGGAAGTGCAGGGCTTCTATTTCAGCGAGCCGCGGCCCGCCGCGGAAATCGCGAAAATGCTTCGCGAGGGCTTCCCGAAAACGCCGGCCAACGGCCGAAAATAGCGGCCCTCCCGCGCGAAATCGACGAAGCGGCGCCTCCGGGCGCCGTTTGCGTTTCGGGCGGGCGCCGCGTGTCGCGGAATTGTCGCGGGCGTGCTTGATATGTCCGCCTCCCTGGTTGAAAATCACGTCACGGATTCTGGAGGATCGCATGCGCCGTCTCGCCGCCGCCCTTTGTATCGGCCTCGCCACGCTCGCCGCCGCCCGCGCGCAGGCGCCCGCCGGAAAGGTCACGGTCGTCACTTCTTTCGCGAAGGACGTGACCGACCCCTACAAGAAGGCCTTCGAGAAGGCTTTCCCCGGCGTCAGCCTCGAGGTGCAGAACCGCAACACCAACTCCGCGGTCAAGTTCATCGAGGAAACGAAGAGCGCCAACGCGACGGATTTGATGTGGGCCTCCGCCCCCGACGCGTTCGAGGTGCTCAAGGGCAAGAACCTCCTGATGAAGTACCAGGTCAAGGCCGCGGGCATTCCCGACAGGGTCGGCACCTATCCCGTCAACGATCCCTCCGGAACCTATTTCGGCTTCGCCGCCTCCGGCTATGGCATCATGTGGAACGAGCGTTACGCGAAGGCCAACAAGCTGCCCGACCCGAAGGAGTGGGAGGACCTCGCGAAGCCCGTCTATTTCGATCACGTCGCCATCGCCGCGCCCTCGCGCTCGGGCACGACGCATCTCACCATCGAGACGATTCTCCAGGGCGAGGGCTGGGACAGGGGCTGGCGCTCCATCAAGGAAATCGCCGGCAATTTCCGCCAGGTGACGGACCGCTCCTTCGACGTGCCCGAACAGGTGAACTCCGGTCAGGTGGGCGTCGGCGTCGTCATCGATTTTTTCGCCTTCTCGGCACAGGCCGCCGGCTTCCCGGTGAAATTCGTTTATCCCTCGGTGACGACGGTCGTGCCGGCCAACATCGGCATTGTCGCCAATCCGCCGAACCGCGCCGTGGCCGAGGCCTTCGTCGAATTCCTCCTCTCGCCCGCGGGGCAGGAGGTGCTGCTCGATCCGACGATTCGGCGTCTGCCCGTCAATCCCGCCATCTACGCGAAGGCGCCGGCGGACTATCCGAACCCCTTCAAGGACGCGCGCTTCACGAAGATGATTTCCTTCAGTTCGGAAACCTCGGAAAAACGCACGGACGCGGTGGACACCCTGTTCGACCAGTTGATCACCTTTCAGCTCGCCGGGCTGAAGGACGCGACGAAGGCCATTCACGCCGCCGCCGCCGCGCTGGAGAAGAAGGACAACGCCCGGGCGCGCGCCCTGCTCGCCGAGGCCCGCGACGCGATCGCCGCCATGCCGGTCACCGACGCGCAGGCGTCGAGCCCCGAAATCCGCGGTGCCTTCACCGGCGCGAAGGAAAAGACCGCGCGCCAGGCCGAGGTCGAGCAGAAATGGGCGAGCTTCGCGAAGGAACAATACGCGACGGCGAAATCGAAGGCCGAGGAAGCGCTGAAGCTGGCGCGATGAAGCCGCCCCGCGTCCCGGACCGGCGATGAGCGCGCCCGGCGCGTCCGTCGCGGCGCGCCGGCGTTCCGCCTGGCGCGCCGGCGAACTGGCGCTTGGCCTTTCAATCGCGGCGTTCCTCCTCGTCTTCGTCGCCTGGCCCGCCGCGACGGTCGCTTACGTGGCCTTCACGGAGAAGGGAACAGGCGCCTTCACGCTGGTGAACTTCCTCGATTTCGCGCGGACGGATCTCTTCACGCGGTCTCTGTGGAACTCGATTTACGTGGGCGCCATGACCGTGGTCTGGGCCTCCGTGATCGCGCTGCCGCTGGCCATTCTGACGACGCGCTATTCCTTTCGCGGCGCCCTGCTCGTGCAGACGCTGGGCTTCGTGCCGCTGATCATGCCGCCCTTCGTCGGCGCCGTCGCGATGCAGATGCTGTTCGGGCGCAACGGCGCGGTCAACTTGCTGCTCGACGACTGGTTCGACGTGAAAATCCCCTTCATGGAAGGGCTCAACGGCGTCATCTTCGTCGAGGCCCTGCACTATTTTCCATTCATTCTGATCAATCTCTCCGCCAGTCTGCGCAACATCGACCGTTCCATGGAGGAAGCCGCGCAAAACCTCGGCGCCTCGGGCTTCCGGCTGTTGCGGCGGATCGTTCTGCCCCTGTCGATGCCCGGCTTCGTCGCCGGCGCCTCGCTCGTTTTCGTCAAGGTTTTCGACGATCTCGCGACGCCCTTGCTGCTCAACGTCAAGGACATGCTGGCGCCGCAGGCCTATTTGCGCGTCACGTCCATCGGCATCGCCGATCCCATGGGATACGTGATCGCCGTCGTGCTCGTCGCGCTCTCGGTCGCGTGCATGGCGCTCGCCGCGCTCGCGACGCGCGGAACGGATTTCGCGACCGCGCAACGTGGCGGCGGCGGCCTCGCCCGCCGCCGCCTGAGCCCCGCGGAAAACGCCATGGCCAGCCTCGTCGTCGGACTGATCCTCCTGCTGGTTCTCGCGCCGCACATTGGACTGCTCCTTCTGTCCTTCGCGACGGTCTGGTCCTTCAGTCCGCTGCCCGACGCCTTCACGCTCGCGCATTACGCGCGCGTGCTCTCCGAAAGCTCGCTCTACGTCAGGAACACCATTCTCTACGCGTCCCTGGGCGGGCTGATCGATGTCGTCGTCGGCACGGCCATCGCCTGGCTGGTCCTGCGCACGCAATTGCCGTTCCGGCGCTGGCTCGATCGCGGCGCGACGGCGGCGCTGGCGATCCCCGGCGTCGTCCTCGGCATCGGCTATCTGCGCGCCTTCTACGACGTGCGCCTGCCCGGCGGCGTTCCGCTCGCGACGCTCTGGATCATGATGGTGCTCGCCGTCGCCGTGCGGCGCCTTCCCTATGCGCTGCGCGCGAGTTACGCCGCGCTCCAGCAAATCTCGACCTCGCTCGAGGAGGCCGCCGAAAATCTCGGCGCGACGCGCGCCCGCGCCGTGCGTCGCGTCGTGCTGCCGCTGATGACCGGCGGCATTCTCGCGGGCTTCGTCACGTCCTTCGCCACGGCCGCGGTCGAATTGTCGGCGACCTTGCTGCTGGTTCAGTCGAATTCCGACGCGCCGCTCGCCTATGGCGTTTATGTCTTCATGCAATCGCCCGCCGGGCGCGGCCCCGGCGCGGCGCTCGGCGTCATCGCCGTCGTCATCGTGACAATTTGCACGCTGGTCGCCCAACTGGCGATCGAGCGAAGCCAGAACGCCAGGGGAGCCTTGCATTGAGCGTCGCGAGCACGGCGCGGGGGAGGGGCCCCGCCGCGGTCGATGTCGAGATTTCCGGCGTCAACCTGTCTTATGGCGCCAACCACGTTCTGCGGAACATCGACCTGCGGGTCGAGCCGGGCGAGTTTTTCGCGTTTCTCGGTCCGTCCGGCTGCGGCAAGACAACGCTCCTGCGTCTGATCGCGGGCTTCAACGTCGCCGATTCCGGCGAGGTGAAGATCGGCGGGCGCGACGTGGGCGACCTGCCCGCGTGGAAACGCGACGTGGGCATGGTCTTCCAGTCCTACGCCCTGTGGCCGCACATGAGCGTGCGCGGGAACGTCGCCTTTGGCCTCGAGGAGCGCCGCGTTCCGCGCGCCGAAATCGCGCGGCGCGTCGCGGCGGCGCTCGATCTCGTGGGGCTCGCGTCGCTCGCCGATCGCAAGCCGTCGCAACTCTCCGGCGGCCAGCAGCAGCGCGTGGCTCTGGCGCGCACCATCGTGATCGAGCCGAAGGTTCTGCTGCTCGACGAGCCCCTGTCCAATCTCGACGCGAAAATGCGCGTTCAGGTGCGGCATGAATTGCGCGAGCTTCAGCAAAGGCTCGGCATCACCACGATTTTCGTGACGCATGATCAGGAAGAGGCCAACGCCATTTGCGACCGGATCGCGGTGATGAACGCGGGAATCGTCCAGCAGGTCGGCGCGCCGATGGAACTCTACGCCAACCCCGCCAATCTCTTCGTCGCGAATTTTCTGGGCACGGCGAACATCGTCGATGGAAAATTCGTCGAGACGAACGGCGTCCGCGCCTTCGACGCGGGCGGCGGGCTGATGCTGCCGGTTCCCGAAGACAGGGCGATTCCTCCGGACGCGAAATTCGTCTTCCGCCCGCAGGACGCGCGACCGGGCCCCGTGGCCGCTGGCGAAATCTCGCTGCCCGCGCGCGTGCTGGGACACGAATTCCTCGGCGCGTCGGTGCGTTACCGCTTGGCGACGGGCGCCGCCGAGATCTTCGTCGACGCGCCCTTTCACGGTGGCGCGGGGCTTCTCGCGAACGGCGCCGCGACAACGCTCGCGCTGCCGCCGGGCGCGGGCCTCTGGCTGGCGCGATAGTTCCCGAATTCGCCGGCCAAATCGGACCGGCCGAAAATGTCCGGCTGTCCGCGCGGGCGGGTTGCGATTGAACCGGGCGTTCGAAATCCGCGACCGCGTCGGCGGTTCGCTGGAGCGACGATGTTCCTGCGCCCTGTCCCGACTCGCGGCGACGATGAACTCCGTCCGGATGAAACACTCGCCAGTCCCGGCGTCCCGCGTCGGAGAGCGGGCGGCGTTTTTGACGGAATTCTCCGTGGTTCGCGCGAGTTCATCTCTTTGAACGTCATGACCGTTTTGTTGTTCGGGCGTAACCTAAACTTCAGACATTTTAGTATAACTACTCACGGATGTTTTTTGGGAGTTGGAGGCAATGTTGCCGCAAACGCAACCGTCTCGCGCGGGCGATAGTTTCGAGGATGCCGGCGGGCAGGATCGCGTTGTCGCGCGGTTTCGTGAACGGGAAATCGAACTGATCCGGCAAAATCAGCTTTTCATGGCGGCGCTGGACAACATGCCTCACGGGCTCGCCATGTTCGACGCGGACATGACGTTGATTTTTTGCAACTCGAAATATCTCGAAATGTACCGGGTCGGCGCGGATGTCGTGAAGCCCGGCGTTTCCGTCGACGCCCTCGCCGCGGCGCGCCTCGCGGCCGGCACCGGACCCAGGATAGACGGGGAGAGCTATTTCGCGGATCGAACCCGCAACAGAACCACGCTGACCTCCGAAACAGAACTTCAGGATGGCCGTATTTGCGTCGCGGTGCGCCAGCCGATGGAAGGCGGCGGATGGGTCTCGGTTCATCGGGACGTGACCGAAGAAAGAATGAACGAACGCAAGATCGCCCATCTGGCCCATAACGACGTGCTGACCGGTTTGCCGAACCGGGTGCGCCTGCACGAGCAGATCAGCGCGAGTTTGAATGGCCTGCGGCGCGACGACGATTGCGTCGCGATTCTTTGCCTCGATCTCGATCATTTCAAGAACGTCAACGACACGCTTGGCCATCCGATTGGAGACCGGTTGCTGCAGGCGGTCGCTGGCCGCCTGCTGGAGTGTCTGCGCGAAGGCGACCTGGTCGCTCGCACGGGTGGAGACGAATTCGCGATCGTGCAATCCGGCGCCTCGCAGCCAAGGTCCGCGTCGGCGCTCGCCGAAAGGCTCATCGAAGTCATGCACGCGCCCTTCGACCTCGGGGAACACCAGGTCGTCATCGGCACCACGATTGGCATCGCGCTGGCCCCCCAGGACGGGAATACCGCGGATGAACTGCTCAAGAACGCCGATCTCGCGCTTTACAGGTCGAAATCAATCGGGCGCGGCAGCTTCAGCTTTTTCGCGGCGGAAATGGACGCCAGGGCGCAAATGCGGCGATTGCTCGAACTCGACCTGCGCAAGGCCGTGGCGACGGGCGAGTTCGAAATGTTCT
>CAISEY010000022.1 GCA_903884435.1 uncultured Hyphomicrobiales bacterium
CGCTCTGGGTCGGCTCCAACCACGGCGGCTCCGTCGTCAAGGTCGAGCCGCTCGACTGAGCCGGACGGCGTCCCCGACATCGCGCCCGGCGTTCACCGCCGGGCGTTTTTTTGCCGCGCCGCGTCTGGTCCCGCCATGGCGGTCGCTCGCGAAACAGGCTAGCTTTCCCCCGAAGCGGCGCCATCGACGCGCCGCGGCGAAACATCGGGAGGAAGAGATGTCGCTGTGCAAACTTCTGTCGCGCGCCGGGTTGCTGGCCGGCGTTTGCGCGTTCGGCGCTCGCGCCGCCGAGGTCACGCCGGAGCGTCTCGTCAACGCGGCGAAGGAGCCGCGAAACTGGCTCATGAATCACGGGACCTATGACGCGCAGCGTTATTCCGCGCTCGCGACGATTCACAAAGGCAACGTCAAAAATCTGAAGATCGTCTACGCCACCGCGCTTGGCGGCGGTTCCGGCGGCGAACACAGCGAGGCGACTCCGCTCGCCGAGGACGGCTTTCTCTACATCACCGATTCATGGGGCGTGCTCACCAGGATCGACGCGCGGTCCGGCGACCGCGGCCGCATCGTCTGGCGCATGGACCCGAAGCAGCAGAAGCAGCGCGCCGCTCGCGGCGCCGCCTTCTGGGGCAATCTCGTCATCACCCCCGCCAACTGGCCGGCGCGCATGATCGCGGTCAACAAGGACACGGGCCAGGTCGTCTGGGAGACAAATCTCGTCAACGGCCAGGACCAGACGACGATCACCGGCGCGCCGCTCGCCATCCGCGACAAGATCGTCGTCGGCGCCTCGGGCGGCGACCTTGGCGTGCGAGACTGGATCGCGGCGCTCGACGGCGCGACGGGCAAGCAACTCTGGCTGAAATACACGATCCCCGCGCCCGGCGAGCCGGGCAGCGAAACCTGGAAGGACAAGAACAACAACTGGCAAACCGGCGGCGGCGCCATGTGGGTGACGGGAAGCTACGATCCCGAGACGCACCAGACTCTCTGGGGCGTCGGCAATCCAATGCCGATGATGGATCCCTACGCGCGGCCCGGCGACAATCTCTACACGAACTCTCTTACTTCGTGGAATCCCGACACGGGTCACATGAACTGGTATTTCCAGTACACGCCCAACGACGGATGGGACTTCGACGAGGTCGGCTCGCACATCCTGTTCGACGCGCGGGTGAACGGCCAGACGCGCAAGCTCCTCACCCATTCCGCGCGCAACGGCTTCACCTACACGATGGAGCGCGCCAACGGCCAGATGGTCGCGGTCAAGCCCTACATGGAGGGCGTCAACTGGACGAAGGGAATCGACCAGAAAACCGGCAGGCCCGTCGATTACGACCCCGCGCGCGACGTGCAGGTCTATTCCGGCCTCGCCAATCCGACGAAGGAAAACCCGGTCCGCAAACTCTGCCCCAGCCGCACCGGCGGCAATAATTTCTGGCCCTCGTCCTACAGCCCGAGAACCGGGCTGCTCTACATTCCCGCCCTGACCTCGTGCGAACTCGTCACCAACGACGTCAATATCGGAAAGTCGGGCCAGGGCTGGGCGGCGCGGCCGGGCGGCGGCTTCAAGACCGAGGAGCGCTACGAAAGCGACCTGACAGCCGTCGATCCGCTCACCGGCGACATCAGGAAGACCATTCACCTGAAATACGCCAACTACGCCGGGGCGCTCGCGACGGCGGGCGGTCTCGTGTTCACGGGGCTCGTCGAGGGCACTTTCGCCGCTTATGACGAGACGACGCTCGACGAACTCTGGAAGATCAACGTCGGCACGGGCTTCAGTTCGCCGCCGATGACCTTCGAGGCCGGCGGCAGGCAGTTCGTCGCCATCGTTTCCGGCCCGAGCGGGCAGGCGACGCACAAACTCATCCACACGCCGGAGGAGAAAGAGTCGCGCAACGCGATGATGCTGTGGGTGTTCGGACTCTGACGAACGATCCGGAAAACGGGCGCGCCATCCATCGCGCGCCCGCGCGACTCACACGCCGCCCCACACGTCCGTCGCGACATCGACGCAGAGCCGCAGCTTCGCCCACATATCTTCCTCGACGAGCACGTTGCCCTCTTCCGTCGAGGCGAAGCCGCATTGCGGCGACAGCGCGAGCTGGTCGAGCGGCGCGAATTTCGCGGCCTCGCCGATGCGGCGCTTCAGATCGTCCTTCGATTCGAGCGCTCCGGTTTTCGTGGTGACGAGGCCGAGCACGACGGTCTTGCCCTTCGGCAGGAATCGCAGCGGCTCGAAGCCGCCGGCGCGCGCGCTGTCGTATTCCATGAAATAGCCATGCACGCCGATCTTGTTGAACAGCACCTCGGCGACCGGATCGTAGCCGCCCGACGCCACATGCGTGGAGCGGAAATTGCCGCGGCACAGATGCATCGACACGACCATGTCCGCCGGCGCGTCGGCGATGGCGGAATTCAGCAGGTCCGCGTAGGTCGTCAGCAATGCGTCGGGATCGTCGCCGCGCGCCTTCACCTGATCGCGCAGGGCGGGATCGCAGAGATAGGCGAGGTTCACCTCGTCGATCTGGATATATTTGCAGCCGGCGTCGGCGAAGGCCTTGATCGCCTTGCGGTATGTGATGCCGAGGTCGTGGTAGAATTCCGCCATGTCCGGATAGATCGAGGCGGGGATCGCCTCGCGGCCGTAGCGGAAATGCAGCGAAGTCGGGCTCGGGATCGACATTTTCGGCGTTTGCTTCGTGTGTTCCTTCACGAAGCGGAAATGATCGAGCATCGGATGGCCGGAGAAGCGCGCGAGTTTGTCGGTGACGCGCAGCAGAACCGGGCGCGGCTGCGGTCCCTGGAACTTCACCTTGCGTTCGCCCTCGTAGGATTCGACGCCGTCGAGCTTTTCCAGAAAATCGATCTGCCAGAAGGCGCGGCGATATTCGCCGTCGGTGATTCCCTTGAGGCCGGCGTCCTCCTGCTTGCGGATGATCTTGACGATCTCCGCGTCCTCGACCGCCCTCAGGGCCGCGGCGTCGATCTCGCCCTTCTGGCGTTTGATCCGGGCTTCCTTCAGCGGGGCGGAACGCAGAATGCTGCCAACGTGGTCG
Organism: uncultured Hyphomicrobiales bacterium; assembly: GCA_903884435.1. Classification (GTDB taxonomy): domain Bacteria; phylum Pseudomonadota; class Alphaproteobacteria; order Rhizobiales; family Beijerinckiaceae; genus Terripilifer. The sequence goes on from CAISEY010000022.1 coordinate 3,063, forward strand.
GCGCGGAAGGGCGGGATGGCGCGGGTCATGAGGGGGTCTCCGGAAGTTCGAAGTCCCTATGGCGCGGATGCGGGCCCAAGGCAATCGCTCGCCTTACCCACCGCCCCGCACGATCTTTCCCACCACCTTCGCGGTATAGTCCACCATGGGCACGATCCTCGCGTAATTGAGCCGCGTGGGACCGATGACGCCGAGCACGCCGACGATGCGTTGCTGGCTGTCGCGGAACGGCGCGGCGATCATCGACGAGCCGGAAAGCGAGAACAGTTTGTTTTCCGAGCCGATGAAGATGCGCACGCCCTCGCCCTGTTCGGCGCGGGCCAGAAGGTCGATCACGTCCTTCTTCGTCTCGAGGTCGGAGAACAGCAGGCGGATGCGTTCGAGATCCTCGACCGCTTTCAGGTCGTCGAGCAGATTGGCCTGGCCGCGCACGATGAGTTGCGGATTCTCGCCGAGGCCGGCCCAACTCGCGAGGCCCGCGTCGACGAGGCGCGCGGTGAGTTCGTCGAGTTCCGCCTGCGTGCGTCCGCGCGCGGCCTCGATGTCGCCGCGCACGTCCGCGAGCGTGCGACCGCGGATGCGCGCGTTGAGAAAGTTCGAGGCCTCGACCAGCGCCGAGGCGGGCAATCCCCGGGGAATGTTGACGACGCGGTTTTCGACCGAGCCGTCCTCGCCCACGAGCACGGCGAGCGCGCGCTCCGGCTCCAGCCGCACGAATTCGATGTGTTTCAGCCGCGCGTTTTCCTTGGACGTGAGCACGACTCCCGCGCCGCGGGTCAGGCCCGAGAGCAGACTCGTCGCCTCGACGAGGGCGCCTTCCAGCGTCTGGCCCTGCGAGGCGGCCTTCACCTGCGCCTCGATGCGCCCGCGCTCCTCGTGTCCGAGATCGCCGACTTCCAGCAGCGCGTCGACGAAGAAACGCAGTCCCAGCTCGGTCGGCAGGCGGCCCGCGCTGGTGTGCGGCGCGTAGACGAGCCCGAGCTCCTCGAGATCCTGCATGACGTTGCGCACCGACGCGGGAGACAGCGTCATCGGCAAGAGCCGGGACAACTGGCGCGACCCCACGGGATCGCCCGTGACGAGATAGGAATCGACGATTTGCCTGAAGATTTCGCGGGACCGGACGTTCAGCGCGGCGAGAGCGCCGCGGTCGAGAGCGACCGGTTCGCGGGGATATCTGTCCATGGGACCACTCATGACGTCATGATGACCCCCGGCGCGGGCGGAGGCAAGCGTGGAAATGGCTTCCGCCCGGCGCGACGAGGCTGGCCCGGTGGCCCGGACCGCGCTAGTCTTCCGGACGTGACCGGAAACGTCGTGTGCGCCCTGTCACACCGGCGAGCCCGTTTCCGGGCGATAAGGGTCACGTCGCGCCGGCACTGAGCAACCGGGCGCCTGAACAACGGGAGACTAAAATGGCAGCTGATGGCTTTCTGAAACTCGATGGCGTCAAGGGCGAATCCCGCGACGCGAAACACCCCGGCGAAATCCAGATCCTCGACGTGCAATGGAACCTGCACCAGCAGGGCAGCATGGGCTACGGCGGCGGCGGCGGCACCGGCCGCGTCGATTTCCACGACATTTCCTTCACCAAGCGCTTCGATCTGTCGTCGCCGATCCTGATGGGCTTCTGCGCCAACGGCAAGCACATCGCCAAGGGCCTCGTCACCATCCGCAAGGCCGGCGAAACCCCGCTCGAATATCTCAAGATCAAGCTCGACGACATCGTCGTCAGCTCGTCGACGCCGTCGGGCCTCGGCTCGGGCGACGGCATGGAGCACCTGACCCTGAACTTCTCGAAATTCCACCTCGAATACACGTCGCAGAAGCAGGACGGCACCAAGGACACCTCGGTCGAATTCGGCTGGGACGTCAACAAGAACGAAAAGTTCTGAGCCGCCTTTCGCGAATTGCCGGTCGTTCCGTCTCCCGCCAGTCGAAAATCGCCTGGCGCGGGGGCGGAGCATCGACGAAGGTTTTTATTGCCCGCCCGCCCCGTCGGCCTGTTTCAGGCGCGATTGCGCCTTTTCAACGAGCCGGTCGTTTTCCAGCGTCACCGTGAGATTGGAATCCGGCCCGCCGTTGCCTGGCCACTGGAGAATGACGGTCTTGCGACCGTCGTCGCCGGTTTCGGCGACCGTCTGTCCCGCGCATCCGACAATTTTCTCGACCTCCGCGCCGGAAAGACCTGGCCTGAGATCGTCAAATCCGCGTTTCGAGGCCTCGCAGGCGCGCGCGCCGCTGGCCCCGAGAGTCGCCACGACCGCGGCGAAGGCTATGGCGCGCATGGAAATGCTCCGGGAAACGCAAGGGACGCGCGAGGATAGCCTCCGGGCCCGCGAGCGTCGAGGGGATTGGCGGCCTCTGGAGATCGTCTTCTTTCGCCCCTTGTCCTGGCGAAACGGTGCGTCTATAAGGCCGGCGTTCGGCGGCGTCGCGATGGCCCGCGGCCGAAAAAAGTCGGAGTGTAGCGCAGCCTGGTAGCGCACCTCGTTCGGGACGAGGGGGTCGGAGGTTCGAATCCTCTCACTCCGACCATTTCCCGCCAGACC
>CAISEY010000023.1 GCA_903884435.1 uncultured Hyphomicrobiales bacterium
CGCTCGAATGGCGGATTTGCCGGCGATCAAGAGGACCGGCTCGATCCCCCAAAACGTGAATTTTGGGATTAAGGGGGAAGTAGCTCTAATCTTTCTTCGTGCCAACGGAATCGTTCCCGGGATGGATGCCGGGACAGTCGCCATGCCCTCGACGGAAATTGCGTCCGTCGGAAAGGCGGCGACTGTCCAGCTCGTTTGCACGACACAATAGTTCGCGACCAAATTACAATTGGTCGTGTCAGTCGGTGCTTGCCTGTTCCAGGAGGTAGCAATTCTCCATTTTTTTCGTCACGCCCTCGCGGGACTGACATTGTCGGCATTTTCAGCCTTCGCGGGCGTCTCCCGCGCGCAGGACGCCCCCTTCTACGCGGGCAAGACCATCAACATCGTCGTCGGCTTCGGTCCGGGCGGCGGCTACGATCTTTACGCGCGCCTGTTGTCGCGTTTCCTCGGCAATCATATTCCGGGCAAGCCCTCCGTCATCGTGCAGAACATGGAAGGCGCCGGCGGCGTGCGGGCGGCCAATCACGTTTATTCCGTCGCGCCGAAGGACGGCGCCTTCATCGCCGGCGTCAACCAGGGCGCGGCGATGTTCCAGATGCTTGGCGGCAAGGGCGCGCAATACGATCCCGCCAGGGTGAACTGGCTCGGCTCGGCCGCCTGGTCGAACAACACGGTTTACACCTGGACCGCCTCCGGAATCCGGACGCTCGACGACGCGAAAAAACGCGAGGTCTCCATGGCGGGCAGCGGCGTGATCTCCGACGCCAATATCTATCCCGCCGTGCTGAACGCGCTCGTTGGCACGCGGTTCAGGATCATCAACGGCTATCAGGGCACCAACGACAGCAATCTCGCGCTGGAGCGCGGCGAGGTCGAGGGCCGCGGCGGCGGGGCTTGGTCCAGCCTCGTCAGCACGCGCCCGCAATGGCTGCGCGACGGCCAGGTGAAAATCCTCGCGCAAATCGGCTTCGAGAAAGAGCCGGATCTGCCAGGCGTCCCGCTGCTCGTCGATCTCGTGAAGGATGGCGAGGACCGGCAGATCGCGACTCTCGTCACGTTGCCCGTCGCCATCGGCTATAATTACTGGCTCGCGCCGGAGGTTCCGGCCGAGCGCGTCAAAATTCTGCGCGACGCGCTCGCGGAAACCCTGAAGGACCCGGAGATGATCGCGGAGGCGAAAAAGCAATCCTTCGACATCCGTCCGAAGACCGGCGCGGACATCGAAAAACTCGTGCGCGACGCCGGCCTGATTCCGCAATCCGTCATGCGCAAAACAGCGTCGATCCTCGGCTGGTGAGGCGCCTCACGCGGCCGGTGCGCGCCGCTTCGCCTCCTTGACCAGATCCCACACGCGGTTCGGCGACAGCGGCAGCCGCCGCGGCTCGACGCCCAGCGAGGACAGCGCGTTCGCGACCGCGTTGGCGACGGCGGCGCCGACGGGAATAATGCCGCCCTCGCCCGCGCCCTTCGCGCCGAGCGGATTGGTCGGCGACGGATAGGCCTCCAGCGACACGCAATGAATATGCGGATAATCCGTCGCCTGGGGGATCATGTAATCGGCGAGGGAACCGACGAGCAGCGTTCCCTGTGAATCATAGACGAGATCCTCGGTGAAGGCCGCGCCGAAGCCCTGCACCACGGCGCCCATCACCTGGCCGTGCAGGGTCAGCGGATTGACGACGCGGCCCACGTCGTCCACCGTGACGAAATCGAGCACGTCGACATGGCCGGTGTCCGCGTCAACCGAGACGTGCACAGCCGCCGCTCCATAGGTGTAGGTCGGCTTCCAGTTGTCGAACTTGCCCTCGCTGGCGACGCCGAACCGCGCCGCCTCGTCGAGCGGCACGGAGCGCCCGTCCGGCGCGCGCGCGACGCCGTCGTGGATCGCGATCTCCGACGCTGGCAGGCCGAGCCTTTCGGCGGCGACGACGCGGAATCGTTCGAGGAGATTCTTCGCGGCGATCATCACCGCGTTGCCGCCCATGACGGTGGCCCGCGATCCATAGGAGCCCCAGCCTTCCTTCAGATAGGTCGTCGAGGCCTTGAAGATTCGAATGCGCTCCATCGGCAATTCCAGCGCGTCGGCGGCGATCTGCGTCATGATGGTCTCGACGCCCTGGCCGATCGACGACGAGCCGATGTAGAGCGAGACGCGCCCGTCCGTTTCGACGTCCATCCGCGCGGCCTCCGAGGGGCCGGAGGCGCCGCCCTCGATGAAACAGGCGATGCCCAGCCCGTGATAACGGCCGTCGATCTTCCTGCCCTGAAGCGACGCTTTTTTCGCCCAGTCGAAATCCTCGAGGCAGCGGTCGAAGGTCTCGCGGTAGTCGCCGCTGTCGCAATTGGTCTCGGCGCGTCCGTCGCTCGGCAGCACGGCGGCGAGCGGGTAGGGCATTTCCGCGTGCGTGAGGAGGTTCTTGCGTCGCAACGCCAGCCGGTCGAGTCCGAGTTTCGCGGCGGCCATGTCGATGAGACGCTCGATGAAGAAACAACCTTCGTAGCGGCCCGGACCGCGATAGGTGCCGGCGGGCGTCTTGTTGGCGACATAGGCGTGGGCGTCGAGATGAATGTGCGGGATGCGATAGGGCCCCGACATGAATTGCGCGGCGTTGCGCACGGGCGTCATGCCGTTGGGCCGCACATAGGCGCCGATGTTGACGAAAATGTCGCCGCGCATCGCGACCATGGTTCCGTCCGCGCGGAAGGCCAGCTCCACGTCGCATTCGGTCTCGCGCGAATGGCCGATGGCGGTGAAATGCTCGCGCCGGTCCTCGACCCACTTGACGGGATGGCCATATTTCCGCGCGGCCAGCGCCACGAGATAATCCTCCGGATAAAACTCGCCGCGCGCGCCAAAGCCGCCGCCGACATCGACCTCGATGTAATCGACGGAAGATTTAGGCAGGTTCATCATCTGCGCCATGGTCTGGCGGTTGAAGAACGGCAGTTTCGCCGCTCCCGACACGGTCAGGTGCTGGCGCGCCGCGTCCCATTCCGCCAGCAGGCCGCGCGTCTCCATGGGCGTCGCGGTCTGGCGCTGGGTGGCGAATTTGTCGCGCACGATCACGAGGCCGGGCTCTCGGAAGGCGGCGTCCGTCTCTTCCTTCGTTCCCCGGTCGGCGTTGAACACCGAGGCGACGTTGGTTCCCGTCGCCTCGAAGAGAAGCACATCGTTCGCCATGCCGGCCTCGCGGTCCACGACGGCGGGCAATTGCTCGATGTCGAGACGAATGGCTCCCGCGGCGTCTTCGGCGAGTTCCTGCGCGTCGGCGAGGACGAGCGCGACGGGCTCGCCGAAATAGCGCACCTTGTCTCGCGCGATGACGGGCTGCGCGTAGGGCCCGATGGTGGGGTTGGGGCGGCGAAACGGAATGGTCGGGATGTCGCCCTCGATGTCCGCCGCCGTCAGCACGGCGCGCACGCCGGGCATGGCGAGCGCGGCGGAGACGTCGAGCGACTTGATTCGCCCGTGCCCGACGGGGCTGCGCAGCACCACGGCGCGCCACTCGCCCTCGCGTTTCATGTCGTCGAGATATTGCCCGGCGCCGCGCAGAAAGCGGTCGTCCTCGACGCGCTCGACGGGGCTGCCAACGAATGTGTTGAGCGTGGGCGCCTTCATGCCAGTTCACCCCGCGCTTGCGCCCGATAGGCCTCGCGGGCCTCCATCGCGGCTTCGATGATCGAAACATAGCCCGTGCAGCGGCAGAGATTGCCCGAGAGCACGTCCCGCACGCGCTCCTCGCTGGCGTCCGGCTCGTCGCTGAACAGCGCGTGCAGCGTCGTCAGCACGCCCGGCGTGCAGAAGCCGCATTGCAATCCGTGGTGCTTCTTGAAAGCCTTGTGCAGCGCGGTGTATTCGCCGTCCTTCAGCAGGCCTTCGATCGTGGTGATTTTCGCGCCGTCCGCCTGCGCCGCGAGCATCAGGCAGGAGCGCACCGCGTCGCCATCGACGATCACCGTGCAGGCTCCGCAAATCCCGTGCTCGCAGGCGACGTGCGTCCCGGTGAGCCCGATGTCGTGCCGCAGGCAATCCGCCAGCGTCGTGCGGTCTCGCGCCTCCGACGAGACGCGGCGTCCGTTGACTTCGAAACGAATGGTCATGGGCGCCGCCTCAAACCGCTGAAGTGCTTTGCAGGGCGCGCGTCAGCAGCGTGCCGACGCGAGACCGGCGATAGTCGGCGCCGCCGTGAATGTCCCCGGACGGGTTGGCTTCCGCCGCGGCCGCCGCGGCCGCCGCCGCGATCGTGGTTTCGTCGAGCCGGGAGCCGTTGAGAGCCGCCTCGGCCTTCGACAGGCGGCGCGGCTGGTCCGTCGCGCCAAAGACGCCGATATGCGCGTTCGACACCCGCCCTTCCGGATCGCCGTCGATGGTGAGCGCGACGCCCGCCAGCGCGAAATCGCCGCGCCGCCGCGCGAATTCCCGGAAGGCCCATCGCCGTCCCGCCGGCCAGCGCGGAAAGCGGACGGCGGTGATGATTTCGTCGGGCGCGAGCGAGGTCTCGAGCGCGCCGGTGAACAGATCGGCGGCGGCGATCGAGCGCGCGCCGCCGGCGCCCGCGACGTCGATCGTGGCGTCGAGCGTCACCGCGACCGCCGGCATCTCCGCCGCGGGGTCGGCGTGCGCGAGACTGCCGCCGATCGTCCCGCGGTTGCGGATCTGGTAATGCGCGACGTGCGAAACCGCCTCGCGCAACAGGGGAATCGCCGCCGCGAGCGCGTCCGACTCCAGGATGTCGCGCCAGCGCGTCATGGCGCCGATTTTGACCTCCCCGTCGCCGATTTCGACGCCGGCGAGCCCGGGCACGTGGCGCAGATCGACCAGCTTGTCAGGCGTCGCGAGGCGAAAGGCCATGATGGGCATCAGGCTTTGTCCACCCGCGAGAATCCGGGCGCTTCCGCCGCTCTCCGCCAGAATGCGCGTCGCCTCCCCGAGGCTGCGGGGCGAAACATAGTCGAACGGTGGCAGCTTCATGGGATCTCGCGGGCGAGGGAAATGGACGGCGCCAGATTAGCCGCTTCGCGCGTCCTGACAATGTTTTTATGGCCATGGTCGCGCATGGCGCCTTTCTTGATACGCGGGATTGCGTCCCGTCCCGTCCAGTGCTCTGATTGACGGGTCCACGCCTTCCCGGCGGGAGATCGTCATGCTGAAACGCGTCCTGTGTCTCGCGGCGTTCGTTTCCTTCGCCGCGCCCGTCGCGGCGGCGGACGCCGTCGCCGACTTCTACCGGGGCAAGAAGCTCACGATCCTCGTGGGTTACACGGTTGGCGGCGGCTACGACATCTACGCCCGCGCCCTCGCGCGCTTCATGGGCAAGCACATCCCCGGCAATCCCTCCGTGATCGCGCAGAACATGCCGGGCGCGGGCAGTCTGACGCTGGCGAATTATCTCTACAACGTCGCGCCGAGGGACGGGACGACCATTGGAACCTTCGCGCGCGGCATGGCCATGGAGCCGCTTGTTGGCGGCGGAAAGACGCAATTCGACGCCTCCAGGTTCACGTGGATCGGCAGCGCCACCGACGAGATCAGCGTTTGCGCCACGACCTGGATGTCCAGGGTGAAAACCTGGGAGGACGCGCTGACGAAGGAGTTCAGCGTCGGCGCCGAAGGCGGCGGCTCCGATCCCGACACGTTCGCCGCGGTGACAAAGGAATTGCTTGGCGCGAAAATCCGCGTCGTCACCGGCTATCCCGGCGGCAACGAGATCAGCCTCGCGATGGATCGCGGCGAGGTCGATGGTCGTTGCGGCTGGTCGTGGATTTCCATCAAGGCGACGCGCGCCGATTGGGTGAGGGACAACAAGCTCAACGTTCTCATGACCATGGGCCTGCGCCGCGGCGCCGAGTTGCCGGATGTCCCGACCATTTTCGAGAGAGCGAAGGACGATCGCCAGCGCGCCATCATGAAGCTCGTCTTCACGCGCCAGACGCTCGGCCGGCCCTTCGCCGCGCCTCCCGGACTGCCCGACGATCGGCGGGCCGCCCTTCGCAAGGCGTTCGACGACACGATGAAGGATCCGGAGTTTCTCGCCGAGGCGAAACTGCTCAATCTCGAGATCGAGCCGGTGACGGGCGCGGCCATCGACGGGATCGTCGCCGAACTCTACGCGACGCCGGCGGACGTGGTGAACGAGGCGCGCGCGATCATCAACGCGCACGCCAACTGATCCTCGTCAAATCCTGAAAACGTGGCCGCGCTTGTGGCCCTGGCCCACGGGCAGGAACAGTTCGTCGAGGGGCATTTGCCGGCTGGTCAGGCCCTGCTCGTGCGAGAACTTCGCCAGCATTTCGAGCTGGTGCGTGTTGTCCGGCGTGAGGCCGTATTCCCAGGGGTCGGTCCCGAGGATTTCCTCCTGCTCCTCCCACGCCTCGCGATACCAGGCGAGCGGCACGATGCGCGGATTTTCCATGCGTTGCATCGCCTTGTTCTTCGCCGCGTTGAAGGCGTGGAACAGATTGATCGGAACCCACGGATGCTTTTCCACGATCTCGCGCTTGATGGCGACGATGTGCATGATCGGGAAGATGCGCGTGCGCCTGAAGAAATCCATCTCCGCCTGTTTGTAGTCCGGGAACAGACGACCCACGCGAGGATCCTTGTCGATCAGCGGCTGGATGAGATCGGGATGGATCAGCGCGTCGAGTTCCCCGTCCGCCAGCATGGTCTCGACCGACTTGTTGTCGGGCACGCGTTGCAGACGCAGGCCCGCCGGCGGCGTGAATTCCACGGCCTCGGCGAGCTCCGTGTACCAGTCGATGGATTTGAAGGGCACGCCGTATTCGTGTTCGAGGATGCCGCGCAGCCAGAGAATGGCGGTCGACTGATATTGCTTCAGTCCAACCTTCTTGCCGATGAGGTCGGTCGGCTTCACGATGCCTTTCGACGTGTTGATGAAGACGAAACCGTGGCGAAAGCGCCGGTGCGGAAACACGGGGATCGCGACGAAGGGAAAGCCCTTGTCGCGCCCCGCGATGTAGGACGAGCACGACACCTCGCCCGCGTCGAAATCGTGGTTGCGCAAGAAGCGGAAGTGCCGCGTCGTTGAATCCATCTTCGTGAGCACGTTGAGGTCGATCCCGTCGGCCGTGACGGAGCCGTCCTGCAACGCCTTCGTGATCTCGTAGTCGCCGACCGCGAGCGTCAGTTCCAGTTTCGCCATGCGTGTTCTCCCTCTTGCCTAGCCGCGCGGCAGCAACACAACGCGACCGGCGGCCTTGCGTTCCTCGATCATGCGCAGTCCCGTCGACGCCTCCCCGAGCGGCAGCGTCGTCACGCGCGGCGGCCTGATCTTGCCCGCGGCGTAAAAGTCGAAGATCTCGCGATAGCATTCGGCGACCTGCTCCGGCCGGCGTTTGCGATAATCGCTGATTTGCAGGCCGGAGACCTCGATGTTCTTGACGAGCAGGTAATTGGCCTTCACCGAGGGGATGCGACCGGCGGCGAAGCCGATCACCACGAGGCGGCCGCGCCAGGCGAGCGCCCGAAGCGCCGCGTCGAAATAGTCGCCGCCGAGGGGGTCGATGACGATGTCCGCGCCGCGCTTGCCGGTCACGGCGAAAACCTGATCGCGCAGGCTGTCGTTGATGTTCTCGCGCGAGAGGTCGATGATCTCGTCGGCGCCGGCGGCGCGCGCGGCGGCGTGGGTCTCGGGGCGCGACACGCCCGCCAGCACCTTCGCGCCCATGGCTTTGGCGAGTTGCACGGCGGCCTCGCCGACGCCGCCCGAGGCGCCGAGCACGAGCACCGTCTCGCCCGGCGCGATGCGCGCGCGCTCGCGCAACGCGAACCACGATGTATCGAAAACGAGCGACATGGCGCCGGCGTCGACGAACGAGAGCGTGTCCGGCAACGGATAGCAATGCGCGGCGGGCGCGACGCAATATTCCGCGTAGCCGCCGATTTCCGCCATGGCGAGCACGCGGTCGCCGGGCTTCACGTTCGTCACGCCCTCGCCAACCTCGCGAACGACGCCAGCCGGTCCCTTGCCGGGCGTGAACGGCAATTTCGGCAAGAATTGATACTTGCCCGCGACGACGATGAGATCGACGAAATTCAGCGGCGCGGCGTGAACCTCGATCAGCGCCTCGCCGGCGCCGGGCGCGAGTTTCGGCGCCTCCCCGATGGAGACATTGGCCCACGTCCCGAATTCGCGGACTTGCGCCGCGCGCATCGTTTGATCGCCGCTCATGTGGGTTCCCCCGTGGTGAATCGCACGGGCTCCGGCCGCAGCCGCCCTTCGGCGACGGCGGCGACGAGTTCGCGCTTGAGGATTTTCCCGCCCGGCGTGAGCGGGATGTGATCGAGCGCGAGGAAATACTCGGGCATGTCGAATTTCGAGAGTCCGGCTTCGTCGAGATGGCGCAGCACGGTTCCGGCGTCGAGCTTTTGTCCGCCCCGGCAGGTGATGACGAGGCACACTTTCTCGCCAAGCCTGTCGTCAGGAACGGGCAGCGCCACGGCGCGCTCGATGGCTTCGTGCCGCAACGCCAGCCCCTCGATTCGCGCGGGGTAGATGTTGTGGCCGCCGCGGATGATCAAATCCTTCTTGCGGCCGGTGACGCGCAGATAGCCCTCCGGGTCCATCCAGCCGATGTCGCCGGTCATGAACCAGCCGGATTTGTTATAGGAATTTTCCGTCGCTTCCTGGTCGCCGAAATAGCCGAGCATGAGGCTCGCGCCGCGCCCGCAGATCTGCCCGACCTCGCCCGCCGGCAATTCGCGCTCGGGGTCGTCCTGCGCGAAGATACGCACCTCGTAGCCGCCACGCGCGCGGCCCGAGGTTTCGCAGATTCGCGCCGCGTCGTCGTCGGGCATCGTGTACTGGTGCGAGCCGGCTTCCGTCATGCCATAGCCGCTTTGCGGCGTGACGCCATGATCGAGCAAGCCCGCGGCGACGCTCGGAGGCACGGAGGCGCCAGAGACGCGAAAGCCGCGCACCTCGCCGAGCTTCCTGAGCCCGCGCGACTTCATTTCCGCCAGCAGGTCGATGGCGTGCGTCGGCACGCCGAAGAGAAAACGCACGCCGGTCTCGACGACGCGGTCGACGAGACTCTCGCCGCGCGCGCGGTCGTGCACCACGAAGGTCCCGCCGCGGATGAGCGTCATGATCAGCGCGCCGAGGCCGAGATTGTGACTGAGTGGACCGAGCGAATAGATCACGGAGTCTTTGTAAAGATTCCAGTCCTCGGACAGCGCGCGCGCGTTGGCGAGCAGCGTGTTGTCGCTGTGCATGACTCCCTTCGGCACGCCGGTCGTGCCCGAGGTGAAGGCGAGATAGACGATGGTGTCCGGATCGGTTTTCATGGACGCCGCCTCGCGCGCGGCGCCGGCCCATGGCGGCGCGTCGCCGGCGCTCGCCGGCGCAAGTCGATGGATGGACTTCAGCGACGCGATCTTCGCCGCCGCCTCGAAAATATCGTGGCGCGCCGCGTCCGCCCCATAGCCGGTCTCGGCGATCAGCGCGCTGGCGCGCATGCGCGCGAGCAGCTCGACGATGTCGCCAACCGTGTGGTCGCGATGCAGCGAGGGGCAGCAGACATAGCCGTTGCGCGAACAGGCGAGCAGCGCGACGGCGGTCTCGACGCGGCTTGGCAACCAGACGGCGACGCGCGCGCCGGGCGCGAGCCCGCGCGCGTCGAGTTTCGCCCCGAGCGCGTCGGCGGCCTCGATCAGCGCTCGATACGTCGTGACGCCGTGGCGCGTGAGCAGCGCGGTTTTTCCGGGCGACTTTTCCGCGTTGGCGCGAGCCAGCGCGTAAATCGTGTCGTCGCGCCAGTGACCGGCGGCCCTGAACGCGCCGGCTTGCGCGGCGTTCAGCGTGGTCAGCATGACGTTCGACATGGCGCGTTTCCGTGTGTCAGGCTTTCGCCTTCGCCGCGTCGCCGGCGCCGTCGCCCGCCGTGCGGCCGAACACCGCGCCGGAGGTGAGGCCCGAGCCGCCGGGATAGTTGAAGTAGAAGAGGCCGCCGACCAGTTCGCCCGCCGCGTAGAGGCCGGGAATCGGAATCATGTCGGTGTCCATCACCTGGCCCGACTCCGGCACGATGCGCAGGCCGCCGAAGGTGAAGGTCAATCCGCACGTGACCTGATAGGCCTCGAACGGCCCGTCCTCGATCGTGTTGGCCCAGTTCGACTTGTTGATTTCGAGCCCGACGGTGCAGCGCCCGTCCTTGATGTTCGGATTGAACGCGACGTCCTTCCTCACGGCGGCGTTGTATTGCTTCATTTCGTCGAGGAAGCCCTTCGGATCGACGCCCTCGAGCTTGCCGGCGAGCTCCTCGAGCGTGCTGGCGGAAACCTTCGTCACGCGCTTGATGCGATATTCGTCGCGCAGCATCGGAATGATCTTCTTGTCGAAGATCTGCCAGGCGAACTGGTCCGGCTGGTTGAGAATCACGCGGCCATAACGCGCGTAGGTGTAGTTGCGGAAGTCCGCGCCCTCGTCGACGAAGCGCTTGCCCGTCGCGTTGACCATGATGCCCCAGGGATAGGAATGTTTCTGGAAATTGTCGCCGACGCTGAGATCGCCGAACTCCGGCGCGTTGTAGTCCCACCCCACCGCGTGCCCGCCCGACCAGTTGCCGCACGTGGACGCTCCGATGTCGATGGCCATTTTCAGCCCGTCGCCGGTGTTGAAGCGCGTGCCGCGCACCTTCGCGAGTTCCCAGCCCGGGCCGAGATAGCGCGTGCGCCATTCGGGATTGGATTCGAAGCCGCCGCAGGCCAGCACGACGCACGTTCCGTGAATGTCGTAAATGTTGTTTTCGTGCTTGACCTTCACGCCCTTCACCGCGTGCCCGTCGTAGATCAGCGACAGCGCGCGGCAGCCGTGACGCAGTTCGATGCCGCGCTTTTTCGCCATCGCGTTGTATTGCTCGACGAGGCCGGGCCCGCCGCCCCAGGATTCGACCGTCAGTCCGCCCCAGAACTTGAAGCGTCCGTCGATCTTGTAGGCCTGGCGGCCCCAGATCGGCTGGAAGCGCATGCCCTTGGATTGCAGCCACAGCACGTTCTCGTAGGATTTCGTGACGAGACGCTCGCACAGGTCGCCATTGGTGCGAAAGCGCGTGACGCGGAACATGTCGTCGAAGAACTGGTCGCGCGTGTAGGCGCCGAAGTCCGAGATCGCGCATTCCTCGTCGGTGAGGTCGGGCATCAGCCGGCGCAGGTCGTCGACGCCATCGTAGGCGATGCGGAAGGCGCCCGCGGTGAAACGCGAATTGCCGCCGCTTTCGTCCTCTGGCGCCCGTTCGAGCATCAGAATTCGCAGGCCGCGCTCCCGCGCCGCCAGCGCCGCGCAAAAGGCCGCGTTGCCGCCGCCAACAACAATCACGTCCCATTTTTCGGACATTTCGTTTCCTCGATTAGTCAGGTTCCGGCGCCGGCGCGGCCACACGCGCCTTCTGTTGCATCCACAGCGCCATTTCAAGCAATTTCTGGTCCGCGTAACGCGCGGCGACGAGCTGCACGCCAACGGGCAATCCGTTCGGGCCCGAGCCCGCCGGGATCGAGATCGCCGGAGTGTGCAGCGCGGTCCACGGCCCCTGCAGGGCCGCGTCGCCCGTGTATTCGAGCCCGCGCGGCGCCTCTCCGTTGACGGCGGGCGCGAGGAGGCAATCGAAGTCCGCGAGCAGCGCGTCGAGCCGCGCGCGCGCCGCTTCGAGAAAGCGCAGGGCGTCGCGATAGTCGGCGTCCGTCGTGGCGAGGCCGGATTCGATGGTCTTCGCCATTTGCGGGCTGAGCGCGCCGCGATGCAACGCCCATTCCGAGGCGAGCGAACGCGCCCGTTCGACATTGTTGATGATTTCGCGCGCCTCTGAAATCCGCGTGAAATCGGCGGGCAACTCGAAATCAACGACCGTGGCGCCCGCGGCGCGCGCCTTGTCCGCGGCTTCCTCCACGCGGGCGCGCGTCGCGGCCTCTGTCTTCGTCTCCCACCAAAGGGTCCGGCACAGGCCGACGCGCGGCGGGGCGTCCGGCGCCCGGAGCGCGACGGGCGCGCGCCCGGTGAGCGCGTGAGTCAGCAAGCACGCGTCCTCGACCGAGCGGGTCAGCAAACCGATCGTGTCGAGGCTTTCCGCGGCGAATTTCAGCCCTTCCCGATTGAACGTGTTGAACGTCGGCTTGTATCCGACGATTCCGCAGAACGAGGCGGGCCGCAGCACCGAGCCGCCGGTTTGGGTGCCGAAGGCGGCGGGAACCATGAAGTCCGCGACGGCGGCGGCCGAACCACTCGATGAACCGCCCGGCGTGAATTCGGAATTGCGCGGATTCGTCGTCGTCCCCGGGGCGATTCCGGCGAATTCGCAGGTGACTGTCTTGCCGGGAATGATCGCGCCCGCCGCGCGCGCGAGCGCGACGCAGGACGCGTCGCAGGGCGTGCGGAAACCGTCGTAGATCGGCGATCCCATCTGCGTGGGAAAATCGTGCGTGGCGAGCACGTCCTTCACGCCGATGGGCACGCCATGCAGCGGGCCGCGGCGAGGCGTCCGGTCGCTCGCGCGAGCCATGGCGAGCGCGTGGTCGAAATCGATGGCGGCCCAGGCCTTCACGACGTGCTCGCGCGCCGCGATCCTGTCGAGGCAGGCGCGCACGAGCGCCTCGCTCGTGATCTCGCCCGCGGCGATGGCGCGCGCGGCCTCGCCCGCGGAAAATTGGTTGAGAGCCCGCCTGTTCATGCCAGCACCCGCCACGGAATTGTTTCGCCGCCGCGATAGATCAGCGCGCGCTCGTCGGGCCCGTCGACCTTCATCTCCTCCGGCGCGGTCCAGGCGACGCGTTCGAGCGTGATCGTCTCTTCGTTCGGCGGCAAGCCGTAGTGACGGGGCCCGTTGAGGGAGGCGAAAGCCTCGAGATTGCCGAGTTTGCCGTCCTCGTCGAAAACCTGCGCGTAGGTTTCGATGGCCACGGGCGCGTTGAAGAGCCCGGCGGCGCCCGTCGTGGCGAGCTTTTTCGCGACCGGATGCGGCGCCGAATCCGTGCCGAGAAAAAAGCACGCCTCGCCCGACGTGGCGGCGGCCCGCAGCGCCAGCCGGTCGGACTCCGTCTTGATGACGGGCATGCAATAGAAATAGGGCTTGTTGCCCCACCCGAGCCAGTCCGTGCGATTGTGTCGAATATGATAGGGCGTGATCGTTCCGCCAACTTGCGGCGCCGCCGAGCGAACGTAGTCGACGCCGGCCTTCGACGAGAGATGTTCGAGGATGACCTTTAGGCCCGGAAACATCTTCGTGAACGGGATCAGACGACGCTCGATGAACACGGCCTCGCGGTCGAAAACATCGATGGCGGGATCGACCTCCTCGCCATGGATGAGGAAGCGCATTCCGATCTTTTCCATGCGGGCCAGCACGGGTTCGATCTTGCGATAGTCCGTCACGCCCGCCGCCGAATTGGTCGTCGCGTTGGCGGGATAAAGCTTCACGCCCGTGAACACGCCGTCGCGAAAGCCGCGCTCGACGTCGTCCGGGTCGGTGTCGTCGGTGAGATAACAGGTGATCAGCGGCAGGAATGTCGATCCCGGCGGCAGCGCCGCGAGAACGCGCGCGCGATAGGCGACGCCGTCCGCGGTCGTGCGCACCGGCGGCAGCAGGTTCGGCATGCAAATCGCCCGTCCGAAAGCGCGCGCCGTGAAGGGCAGGCAGGCGCGCAACATTTCGTTGTCGCGAACGTGCAGGTGCCAGTCGTCCGGCTTGCGAATGGTGATGCGTTGCGTCATGGGCGGGCCTTGTGAACGCAGGCGAGGATTTCGTGCGGCGCGAGCGGAACCTTGTTGATCCGCGCGCCGAACGGCGACAGCGCGTCCTCGATGGCGGAGGCGATGGCCGCCGTCATCGGGATGACGCCGGATTCGCCGACGCCCTTGATCCCGAGCGCGTTGAGCGGCGTCGGCGATTCGAGGTGGATGATTTCCACGGGCGGCGGCATTTCGGTGGCGCTCACGAGAAGGTAATCGCCCAGCGTCATGGTCGTTGGCTGCCCGTTCTCGTCGAAGCCCATCCATTCGTAGAGCGCGTTGCCGACGCCGTGCGCGATTCCGCCGACGATCTGCCCCTCGACGATTTTTGGATGAAGAACGTTGCCGCAATCATGGGCGAAGACGACGCGCGTCACGCGCGCGTCTCCGGTCTCGACGTCGACCTCGACTTCCACGACGGCGGTTCCATTCGCGTAGGTCATGTCGTTGATGACGGCGTGTTCGGTCGCCGCGAGTCCGGGTTCGACGCCGCCGGGGATGTAATAGCCTGGCAGGCCGGCGACGCCGCGCGCGATGTTGGCGAGGCTGACGCTCTTTTCGCCGCCGCCGCGCAGCTTCACGACGTTCCCCTCGATCTCCAGCGCCTGTTCGCCCACGTCGAGCATGTGCGCGGCGACATAGAGCGCCTTCTTGCGAACCTTCAGCGCTGCGGCGTGGGCGGAGGCGCCCGCCATCACGGCCTGGCGCGAGTTGAAGCCGCCCATGCCAAGTTCGATGGCGGCGGAATCGCCGGTCACGACGGAAATATTCGTCATGTCGAAGCCGAGTTGCTCGGCGACGACCTGCGCCAGCATCGTTTTGGTGCTCTGCCCCATCGCCGCGGCGCCGCTCGCGACGTGAACGCGTCCATTCTCGGCGACGCGCACGCTCACGGGTTCGAAGGGGCCGCGGCCCGTGCCCTCGACATAATTGGCGACGCCGAGACCGATGTATTTTCCGGTCGCGCGCGCGGCCTTCTGGCGGGCGCCAAATTCATCCCACCCCGCGCGTTCCAGCGCGGCGGCCTGGCAGCGTGGATAGTCGCCGCTGTCGAGAACCACCTGCATTCCGCCACGGGTTTTCAGCGGCGTCGCGTAGGGAATGCTGGCCGCGGGCACGAGATTGCGGCGTCGCGCCTCGCCGCGGTCGAGGCCAAGGGTTTGCGCGACGCGGTCGAGCAAACGCTCCATCACGAACACCGCTTGCGGTTGCCCCGCTCCGCGAATGGGCGTGACGGAAACCTTGTTCGTCACGGCGAGTTTTATATCGAGATGGTAGGCGGGAATGACGTAGGGCAGGGTGATCGCCGCCGCCGAGCCGTAGGGAACGTTGACGCCGCGCGCGGTATAGGCCCCGTGGTCATGGACCAGCGAGCCGCGCAGACCAAGGATGCGGCCGTCGTCGTCGAAGGCGATTTGCATGTCCCAGATTTGATCGCGTTCCTGCGTCGTGGAGACGAAATGCTCGCGGCGGTCCTCGATCCACTTGACCGGCTTTTTCAGCGCCAACGTCGCGAGCGCGACGATCAGTTCCTCGGGATAGAAGACCAGCTTGGGGCCGAAGCCGCCGCCGACGTCCGGCGTGACGACGCGCAACCGGTCCTCGTCGAGCCCGAGCATTTCACAGATGTAGCGCTTCGCCGCGTGCGGCGTCTGGGTTGAATTCCACAACGTCAGCCGATCGTCGAGCCGGTCGTAATTCGCGACGACGCCGCGACATTCCATGGAATGGGCGACGCCGCGATGCTGCGAAAAAACCTCGCGGATCGCCCGCGGCGCGGCGGCGAAGGCGGCGTCGCAATCGCCATAGCCCATGTCGAATTCGGCGGCGACGTTGTGCGGGGCGTCGCGATGGGCGCGCGGCGAATCCGGTTCGAGCGCCGCGACGCAATCCACCACGGCGGGCAACGGATCGTAGTCCACCATCACCAGCGCCGCCGCGTCCTCGGCGACGTAGCGGTTGTTGGCGATCACGACGGCGATGGCCTCGCCGACATGCACGGTCTCGCCGCGGGCCAGCACCGGACGGTGCAGTTCCTGCCGATAGGCCGGGCTTGGCAGCGCGACCTTCAACAATGGATCTCGAAGCCGGGGCGCGAGATCGTCGAGCGTCCAGACGGCGTGGACGCCGGGCAGGTCGCGCGCCGCGGACGCGTCGATGGACAGAATAGCCGCGTGCGCGTGCGGGCTGCGCACGAAGGCCGCGTGCAACATTCCCGGAAACGAAATATCGTCGACGAAACGGCCTTCGCCCCGCAGCAACGGCGGATCCTCGAGGCGTTCCACGCTCTCGCCAACGACGCGGCTCATCGCGGGGAGCCTCCGCGGCTCGCGGCCATGACTTTCGCCGCTTGTCTGGCGGCGCGCACGATGCCTTCGTAGCCGGTGCAGCGGCAGAGATTGCCGGAGATCGCCTCGCGAATGGCGGCGTCGTCGGGATCGGGAGTCGTCCCGAGCAGTTCCGCCAGGGTCGTCAACATGCCGGGCGTGCAGAAGCCGCATTGCAGCCCGTGCTGGTCGCGGAACGCTTCCTGCAGCGGGTGCAGCCGGTCTGGACCGGGCGCGAGGCCCTCCACCGTCGTGATCTCGTGGCCATGAGCCTGCGCGGCGAGCATCAGGCACGAGCGCGCGCTTCGCCCGTCGAACAGGATCGTGCAGGCGCCGCAAACGCCGTGTTCGCAGCCAACGTGCGTGCCGGTGAGTTCGAGTTCATGCCGCAGGAAATCGGCGAGCGTCATGCGCACGGGCGCCTCGCGGCGATGCCGGGTTCCGTTGACGGTGAGTTCGACCATCCGGGTCTGTTCGGCGGTGTCCATCGTTGACCTCACGCCGCCGCGGCGCGGCGGGGCCGCGCGCGTTCGAGGGCGCGCTCCAGCGCGCGCCGGGCCATGACGGTGGCGAGATGCCGGCGGTAGGAGGCCGGCGCGTGAACGTCGTCGGCGGCTTCGATCGTCCGGCACGCTTCCGCCGCGTCCCGAAGCGCGCCGGCGGAGGCTTTTTGTCCCGCGAGCGTTGTCTCGATGTCGCTCATGCGCAGGGGCGCGACGCCGACGCCGCCGAGCGCCAGCGAAACGCGCGCGATCCGCCCCGCGTCGTCGAGCGTCAGCAGCGCCGCGGCCGACACGATGGCGAAATCGCCGTGACGGCGGGCGTATTCGACGAACGCGGCGCCATGGCTTTCGGGCCAGAGCGGAAGACGCACGCGCGTCAGCAACTCGTCAGGTTCGAGCGCCGGCGTCATGTAGCCGGCGGGGAAATCGGCGAACGCGATCTCGCGTGTCCCGCGCGTCGAGGCGATTTCGAGGGTCGCGTCCATCGCTGCGGCGACGCAGGGCAATTCGGCGGCCGGATCGAGATGGCAGAGCGAGCCGCCAATCGTGCCGCGGTTGCGCGTCTGGCGATGGCCGACAAGCGTCAGCGCCCCGGCCATCAGGGGGCAATGTTTCGCGACGAGGTCGCTGAATTCGAGATCGCGCTGGCGCGTCATGGCGCCGACGGAAAGCGCGTCGCCGTCGAGGACGATCCCCGCGAGTTCCCGGACGCGGTTGAGATCGACGACGTGGTCGGGAAACACGAAGCGCATGTTGAGCATCGGCATCAGCGACTGCCCGCCCGCCAGCGGCCTGACGTTGTCGAGGCTCGACAGAAGCGCGAGCGCCTCCGGCAGGGACTCGGGATCGTGATAACTGAACCGCGGTGGTTTCATGCCGGTCCTCCGCCGGCGGGCCGGCGCAACGAAAGACACACTATCGGCTTTCCCGGGCCACGCAACCGGATTGACCGCGCCAGGCGGAAATGGTCCAAGTTTCCGATGTTCCGGCGTGGCGCTTGGCCCGCCTCCAATGGAGTTCGACATGCACGGCGGATTGAAAACCGGCCAGGGCCAGGACTTGCGCGAGTGGATCGCCAGGATGCAGGCCGCCGGCGAGGTCATCACCATCAAGGGCGCCGACCGCGAGCGCGAAATTGGCGGCATTGTCGACATCGCCATGCGCAAGATGGGCCGGCCCGCCGTGCTGTTCGAGGACGTGCCGGGCTACGATCCGGAGTTTCGCGTGCTGGCCAATCTCTTCACCTCGGTCAAGCGCATCGCGCTGACGCTCGGGCTGCCAGCCGACACGAGCGAGGTCGATCTCGTGCGTTACTGGCGTGATTACATGCGCAACGCGCCGACGATTCCGCCCGTTCAGGTCAACACCGGCGCGCTGCTCGACAATTCCTTCAAGGGCGAGGACATCGACCTGCTGAAGATTCCGACGCCGCGCTGGCACGAGGGCGATGGCGGCTATTTCATCGGCACGGGCTGCATGGTGATCATGAAGGATCCCGATTCCGGCTGGATCAACTACGGCGCCTATCGCGTGCAGGTGCACGACCGCAAGGTCGCCTCGGTGATGATCTCGAAGGGCAAGCATGGCGACATTCTCATGCGCAAGTATCACGACCGCGGGCAGCCCTGTCCCATCGCGGTCGTCTGCGGCGTGCATCCTGGCCTGTTCGCCGTCGCGGGCCTCGAAATCCCCTACGGCAAGAACGAATTCGAGGCGGCGGGCGGCCTGCTTGGCGAAGCCATCCGCGTCATCAACGGCCCGGTCACCGGTCTGCCAATTCCCGCCGAGGCGGAAATCGCCTTCGAGGGCTATCTCCACAAGGGCGACCTGATCGAGGAAGGTCCGCTCGGCGAATGGACCGGCTATTACGCGGGCGGACGCGACATGCGCCCCGCGATTCGCGTTGAAACCTTCTGGCACCGCGACAAGCCCATCCTCACCGGCGCCATTCCCGGCGTGCCCCCGAACGACGACACGTTTTATCGCGGCACCGCGCGCGCAGGCGTCGTCTGGCACGAGCTCGAGGCCGCGGGCGTGCCGGAGGTGAAGGGTGTCTGGTCGCACGAGGCGGGCGGCAGCCGCATGTGGCTCACCGTCGCCATCAAGCAGATGTACGCGGGACATTCGAAACAGGCTGGCCTCATCGCCTCGCAATGCCACGCGGGCGCCTACGCCAACCGCGTCGTGGTCGTCGTCGACGACGACATCGATCCCGCCAACATGGATTCCGTGGTCTGGGCCATGTGCACGCGCTGCGATCCGCGCGACGACGTGCAGATTTTGCACGGCAACTGGAGCACGCATCTCGATCCGATGTCGTATCCGTCCGACAAGCACAACATGAACTCGCGCATGGTCATCGACGCCTGCGTGCCGTGGAACCGCAAGGCCGACTGGCCGGAGACGGTGCGCAACACGCCGCCGCTGGAAAAACAGGTGCGCGAGAAATTCGGAAAATTCCTGCCGCCGGGCTGGTAGGCTTCAGATCGCCGCCGCGCGTTTGCCGAGCAACGGCAGCACGTCGGCGGCGAACCGGTCGAGGCCCGCCTCCATGGGGCTGAACTGGAACAGCGCCAGTTCCACGCCGAGTTCCTCGTAGACGGCGAGCCGCGCGGCGATCACCTCGGGCGTGCCCACGAGACACGCTCCAAGGCCCGCGATGGAGCTCTTGTTGTAACGGGCGAGGCGTCCGTGCGCCTCGAGCTCCCCGGCGCGCGCGACGGCTTCTTCGATTGTCGGGCGGCAGACGACGTGCGCGCTGAGGCCATATCCGATCCGGCGCCCGAGCCGCGCGGCGCGGCGATTCATGTCCGCGATTTCCGCGCGGATCAGGGCCGCGGTCTCGTCGAACCGGCGAAAGTCGCCAAGGTCGGGGACGAACCAGTGATCGCAGAATCGCGCGATCACGTCCTTGCCCGCGGGCGAGCGGCTCGCGGCGTAAATGGGCGGCGATGGCGCGCGGCGGGGCTTCAGCGGCAGGCGGCTGTCGTCGACGCGGTAGAATTTTCCCTCGAAGGAAAAGGGATCGCGGTTCCACAGGCCCTTCAGCACCTCGATGAACTCGTCCATGCGACGATAGCGGTCGGCCTGGTCCGTCAGCCACGCGCCGTTGCCGAACGTGTTGAATTCCTCGACGTTCCAGCCGTTGACGACATTGACCGCGAGCCGCCCCGCGCTGATCCGGTCGAGGCTCGCGCCCATTTTCGCGACCATTTGCGGCGTGTTGACGCCCGGATGGGCGGCGACCATCAACTCCATCTTCGTCGTCGCCATCGCCAGCGCCGAGGCGAGCGTCCAGGCCTCGAGATCGGGCCCGAGATGCCGCGCCGCGATCAGCGTCATGTCGAAGCCAAGGCGTTCGGCCTTTTGCAAGATATCGACGGCGAACCGGAAGGAGGCGTCGGGGCCGGCGCCAGAACCGGGCGAGCCCAGTTCTTCGACGGCGCGCGTCATGCGCGGCTCGGGCGCCAGCGTGTGGGGCAGGGGCGTCCAGATTCCCAGTCTCATGGCCGCGGTCCGCGCGAGCGCGCCCCCTATTTCGAAACCATGATGGCGCGCACCCTGTCGATCACGGGCCGCGGCGTCGCGTAGAGCCTTTCGAGGAGCGCCTGAATGTCCTCGCCGGAAATCGGACTGAAATCGAGATTGAGCTTTTTCGCTTCGGCGAGCAATTCCGGGTCGGCGAAGGTCTTCATGAAGGCGTCGCGCAGCAGTTTGACGCGTTCGGCGGGAACGCCGGGCGGCGCCACGAAGGGGCGGCCCATCGGCAGCCAGCTCAGCGCGAACTGCAATTGCGCGAGCTTTTCGGGATCCTTGATGTATTCGGCGATCAGCGGGACGTTTGGCAGTTGCGGATTCTTGTCGAGGGCGACCTGGACGAGAATGCGCAACTTGCCTTCCTCGATGGCCTTCGCCTGTGTTCCCATGACGCTCGACAGGAACCATCCGGCGCGCCCCATGATCTCGCCATTCTCCATGGCGACCCCGAGCGAAGGATTGTCCGCGTAACCCTCGATGACGCGGAATTTCGTTCCCGCGAGTTCGTTCATCACGCGCGCGTATACGGTGTCCGACGTCGCCACGCCGCTCGATCCGACGACCATCTCCCGCGCGAGCACGTCGCGGAAATCCCTGACCGGCGCCGTGTGCCACCCCACCACCAGCGGATATTCCTTCGCCGCGCTGGCGAGCCAGTTCATGGCGCGCGCGTCGTATTTGGCGTTTTCAACGGGGCCGGTGACGCCCATCAGGGGTTCGACGCCAATGTGGTTTTGCACCGCGCCAATGGTCGTGCCGTCGCGCGGCGCTGAATTCGCCAGGGTGTTCATGGCGACGAGACTGCCGGCCGCCGGCAGATTCTGGAGGACGATCGAGGGCGCTCCCGGAATGTATTTTGGCAGAAACCGCGCGATCAGCCGCGCGTAACTGTCGTAGCCGCCGCCGACGCCGAACCCGCAGATCATGGTGATCTGCTTGCCCGCGTAAAAATCCTGCGCGAGGGCGGGCGCCGAGAGCGAAAGGCACACGGCGCCCGCGGCGAAAAGTTTCCTGAAGGCGCCAATCATGCGCTCGCCCTTTCCCCAAGTTTGACTAATTATGCGCGCGCCCGGGACGCCCGGCAACCCGGCGCGCCGATTGATTTTCCGCGCGGGACGGAGGAGCATGTCCCCGAGGGCCGTCGGAAGGGAGACCGCACATGCGTTCGCGATTTTTCGCGGCAAGCCGGATCGCCGCCGCCGGTCTCGCGCTCCTCGCGGCCACGCCGGCGGCGCGCGCCCGGGACGCGGTCGCGGATTTTTACCGCGGCAGGACGATTCAGGTCGTCAATCCATTCGCGGAAGCGGGGCTCTACGCCTACCTCGCGCAACTCCTGGCGGAATACGTGCCGAAATATCTGCCGGGCTCGCCATCGGGACGCGCCGTGTCGATGCCAGGCGGCGGCGGTCTTCAGGGCGCCAACCACCTGTTCAACGCGGCGCCGCGCGACGGGACGGTCCTGGAGGTTCTCTACGACAACATGCCGACGGAACAGGCGCTTGGCCTCAACGCGCTCGTCAGGTTCGACGCCCGCCAGTTCGGCGTGATCGGTTCGCTGAATCGCGGCGAAACCGGGCTCGTGGCGATCCTCAAGCGCGCGGGGATCGCCACCGTGGCGGACGCGAAGATCAGGACCGCGGTGCTCGGCGCGACGGGCACGGCCTCCGCGCAATACATCGTGCCCAACGCGATGAACCGCATCATGGGCACGAAGTTCAAGCTGATCCCCGGCTACAAGGTCGTCACCGACGCGTTCCTCGCGATGGACACGGGCGAGGCCGACGGACTTTTCACCAACTTCGCGACGCTCATCCAGTCGCGCCCCGACTGGATCAGGGAACAACGCTTCAATTACATCGCCCAGTCCGCCGACGTTCGCGACCCCGATTTTCGCGACGTGCCGCTGTTGCAGGAACTCGTCGATGATCCCGTCCAGAAAGAGGCGTTCCGGTTTCTCGCCATGAGCCGCGTTCCCGGCAAGCTGGTCGTCGCTCCGCCCGGCGTGCCGCCGGCCCGCCTCGCGGCGCTGCAAAACGCCTTCCAGGCGGCGATGCGCGATCCAAAACTCCTGGAAGGCATGGCGAAGCTTTACCAGAAGATCGATCCGCGTCGTCCGGACGAGGCGATGGCGGTGATCCGCGCGACGATCGACGCGGACGCCGCCGTGCTCGCGCGGGCGCGCGACCTGATGCGTGCGGACTGACGGAACCGGGGCCGGCGGCGGTCAGTCCGCGAGCCCCTTCGAAGCCAGCCATTTGTCGATGGCGTCGGCGATTTGCGCGTTGTTGCGCTCCATCATCATGAAATGCGTGTTGCCCCTGATCCCGATGTCCGGAAGGTTCACCACCTCGATGGAGCCGCCCCGGGCCTTCGCCAGCGCGGCCCGTTCGAGATTGTATTTGCGCTGGGTCGAGAACATCTCGCTGGTGTCGACGTAGTCGCCATAGAGCGCGAGGATCGGAACGGTCTTCACGCGCTCGACCGAGGCGGGCTCGCCGCGCAGCGTGCCCTCGATATCGACGAAGGCCCTGATCTTGTCGGGGCGCGCCTGGGCGATCCTGTAGCCGATGGCGCCGGACTGGCTGTGCACGAGCAGCGCGCAGGGGCACACCCGGTCGACGAGTTGCAGATAGGCGGCGTCGATGGCGTCGTCGGTCGTCACCCAGCGCGGCACGATCTGGCGCGCGAGATTGTCGTAGGCCTCGACGGGAAATTGCGAGCCCTCGAAGGGCCGCCGCTTCGCCGGGTCGGCGTTCCAGGAGCCGGCGGCGCCGATGCGGTAGGCCTCCCACGCGAAACCGTGCGTCGTGAACACGGGCTCGCCCCTGAAAATCTCCGGCTGCGCCCAGCCGGACCGCCCGCGCTCCACCGCGTCGGACACGTAGACATCCCATCCCTTGCGCAGGAACATGTTGAGCCAGCCCTCGCGCCCGTCGGGCGTCGATTCATAGGTGACGCCGGTGAGCCCGCCGCCATGCCACATCAGCAGCGGCAGCTTGCCCCGGCGGGTCTTCGGCAGGAAATACTGGACATACATTTGCTCGACGAGGAATTGCCCGTTGGGATCGACCTTCTGGGTCTGGCCCTGACCGAGCGGGACTTCGCGCGCCGGTTTGCCGGAGACTTCGGCGATGCGTCCGCCGAGGTGAAACGACCCCATGCCGCGCAACTCCAGGGGCGCGTTTTCCTGCGCGAGGGCGGGCGTCGCGGCGAGGCCCGCGAGCAAGGCGATCATGCGTATTGTCATGGGCCGTTCCTTCCGTTTCGCCATTTCCGCCCTGAAACCGGGCCACGGTTTCAGGGCGGAGGATCGTTTACGTTTTGTTAATCGCTTAGGGTCTCCTTAAATATAACACGCGGTAACCGGTGTCGATTAACCCCGGTGTAATCGGCGAAACCCCATCTTCCCCGCACAGGGCCAGCCACTCCTTCGTCGCTTCGCGCGATCGGGAGACGGCGGGAAAAGAAGACGGGATAAAGTCATGCGTACCGGGTTTCGCGTCGTTCTGGTTGCACTCGCCTGCGTTTGCGGGCGTCAGGCCGTCGCCCAGGAATGGTATACCGGTTCGGGCGAGAACAAGAGCGTGTCGAACTTCGGCGCGGCCATCGACGCTTCGTTGACCGGCACCACCAAGAAATCAGAGCATGGCGGTCTGATCGGCACGATCGCTCCCTTCTCCAAACTCGAGGAATCCGGCGCGCGCCTTCGCCTCGGCGGCATTCTTGGCGACTATACCTATGTCTCCGCGTCGCCGGGCGTGGGGACCGTCGTCGGTCACGAAACCGCGGGGAGCGTCCTCGGCGGCTACGAATGGACGACGCCAGGCACGTCCGTCGCCGTTTATCTCGGCGGCGAGTTGCAGAACCGCACGCTCAGCAAGCCGGACCCGAGCAACAAGATCACGGGCACGAGGGTGGGTTTCAAGGCCTCGGTCGATTTCAACGTGAACCCGACCTCCTACACGATGGCCTCGGGCAACATCACCTATTCCAGCAACAACAACGCCTATTACACCCGCTTCAAGGCGGGTCTCGCGATCACGGAGCGGATTTTCGTCGGCCCCGAAATGCTCTTTCTCGGCGACAACTTCTACAAGCAGTGGCGCGCCGGCGTGCATCTCACCGGCGCCAGGCTCGGTCCCATGCAGTTCGGCGTCTCCGGCGGCTACCTCAACGACCGCGACCAGGGCTCGGGCGCCTACGGCATCCTCGACGCGCGCGTCTCGTTCTGACGCAAGCGCGACGCGCCGCGCCGCGCCGGCGCCCGATTTTTACGAATTGATAATGATAACGATCGGATAAATCCGCGCGTCCCGATTGAATCAACACTCTGATTAACCAATTCCGTCTAGATTCCAGGGTGATTGCAGGGGAACCATATTATGTTGCGTTGGGTGCGCGTGGCGGCGTGGATAGGGAGCGGCCTGCTGGCCGTCGCCTTGCTCATGCAGCCCGTCAGCGTTGACGCCCAGCTGAGCCTGAGCCTCACGGTGATCGGGCTGATGATCGCGATCTGGAAATTCGGACGCGGCTTCATGGCCCGCCAGATGTTTCTGGCTCTCGGCAGCTTCGTCATCATGCGTTACATGTACTGGCGCGTGACCAGCACGTTGCCGCCGTCGAGCGATCCCGTCGGGCTCGGGTTCGGTCTCGTGCTTCTCTGCGCCGAACTCTATTGCGTCGTCGTGCTCGTGATCAGCCTGATCATCAACGCCGATCCGCTGAAGCGCAAGCCCCTCGGACGCGACGACGACGACAAGCTTCCCGTGGTCGACGTGTTCATTCCCACCTACAACGAGGATGACTACATTCTCGCGACGACGATCGCCGCGGCGAAGTCGATGGACTATCCGCCGGACAAGCTGAACGTCTGGCTGCTCGACGACGGCGGCTCCGACCAGAAGTGCAACGACAGGAATCCCGAGAAAGCCGCGGCAGCCCAGCTGCGGCGCGTCACGCTCCAGGGGCTCTGCCAGAGGCTCGGCGCGATCTACCACACGCGCAAGAAAAACGAGCACGCGAAGGCGGGCAACATGAACAACGCGCTGAAGGTCGCGACCGGCGAGATCGTCGTCGTGTTCGACGCCGACCACGCGCCGTTTCGCGCCTTCCTGCGCGAAACCGTGGGCCTGTTCGCGCGCGATCCGAAGCTTTTTCTCGTGCAGACTCCGCACGTTTTCCTCAATCCGGATCCCATCGAGAAGAATCTCAAGACCTTCTCCAGGATGCCTTCCGAAAACGAGATGTTCTATTCGGTCACGCAGCGCGGACTCGACAAGTGGAACGGTTCGTTTTTCTGCGGGTCGGCGGCGCTGTTGCGCCGGTCGGCGCTCGAGACCGTGGGCGGCTTCTCCGGCGTCACCATCACCGAGGATTGCGAAACCGCGCTCGACCTTCATTCCACGGGCTGGAACAGGGCCTTCGTCGACAAGCCGCTGATCGCCGGCCTCCAGCCCGAAACGTTCGCCTCCTTCATTGGCCAGCGCTCTCGCTGGTGCCAGGGCATGTTCCAGATTCTCATGCTGAAGAATCCGGCGATGAAGCGCGGCCTCAGCATGATCCAGCGTCTTTGCTACCTCTCCAGCATGACGTTCTGGTTCTTCCCCGTGCCGCGCCTCATCTTCATGCTGGCGCCGCTCACCTACATTTTCTTCGACATCAAGATCTTCGTCTCGAACCTCGACGAGGCCATCGCCTACACGACGACCTACATCATCGTGAACCTGATGTTGCAGAACTATCTGTTTGGCACGGTGCGCTGGCCCTGGATATCGGAGCTCTACGAATATCTTCAGGGCGTGTTCCTCGCCAAGGCCATCGTGTCCGTGATCGCCAATCCGCGCGCGCCGACCTTCAACGTCACGGCGAAGGGCCTGACGCTGGACAACGATCACCTGTCCGAACTGTCCTGGCCGTTCTTCGCCATCTGGGGCGCGCTGTTCTCGGGCGGACTCATGGCGACGTGGCGTTATTTCTTCGAGCCGGGCGTCAGCAACCTCATGGTCGTCGTCGGCGCGTGGAATTGTTTCAACATGCTGATCGCCGGGGCCGCGCTGGGCTCCGTCGCCGAGCGCAAGCAGCCCGATCGCCATCCCCGCCTGATCATCTCCCGCAAGGGCGTGTTCGATTGCGGCGGCGTGCGCGTCCCCGTGTCCATCGAGGACGTGTCCGCCGGCGGCTGTTCGATTCGCCCGCTGGACAACGCCGCGCCGGTCGACTGGCGGCTGGGCGAAACGTCGGGCCGCCTGTGGGTCGAGCCCATGGGCGTCATCGTGAAGAAGGAGACGCTGCCGATCGAGCTCAAGCACGTGAGCGTGGTCGGCGGAAAGCAGCGCTATGGCTTCGAGTTCACCGACATCAAGACCGAGGAATATTACGTCCTCGCCGACTTGATGTACGCGGATTCCGACGCGCTTCCGCGCTTCCTCGCCTCGCGCCGCAAGCACAAGAACGTCTTCGCGGGCACCGCGCAGTTCATTTTCTGGGGCTTTGTCGAACCCTTCCGGGCCTTCTCCTATCTCCGCAAGAAGGCGGAGGAGGAGAAAAAAGAGGCGATGAACGAGGCGAAGGCGCCCGAAATTCCGCAGGCGGACACCACCATGCTGCGCAAGCTCATCCGGATCGCCAATCGCAAGGACGAGCCCGCGCCCGCCGCCGCCAATCCCGCGGCGAAGGTCGCCTGACCATGGCCAGCCTCGCGCGCCTGATCATTCTCCCGACGGCGATCGCCGCCCTGCTGACGCCTCTCTCCGCGGAGGGCGCGCTGGCTCAGATTTTCACGACCGCGCCGCCGCGGCTGCACGGCATGGCGCCCGCTCCGGCTCCCGCGTCGCCTCCGCGTCTTTCGCCCGAAGCGACCGCGCAGGACGCCGCGGGCGCGCGTCAGCAGCCCGCCGCGCCGCCACGTCAGCTCGCGATTCCCGGATTTCCCGCGGCGCTGGACAGCCGGCCCATGCCAGGCTCCCGGTTCGAGGCGGCGGCCCCGCGGCCGGAACCCGCGCCATCCGGCGCCCAGAGGCCGGCGGCCGCCGCGACCGCGCCTGCTTCCGCGCCGCCGGTCTTCGCCGCGCCGTCGCCCTCGCTTTCTCCCGAGCCGTCGCGCCCGGCGGCGCAAGCGGCGCCCCCGAACGCGCCGCCGCAGGTCGCCGCGGCCCAGTCGCCGGCGCGCGTCATCCGCCATCTCACCAACAACATCCAGGGCTTCCGGCTGTCGGGGGAAATCGGCTCGTCCGAATGGCCGATCTATTTCACCCAGGCGCAGACCCAGGATCGCCTGCAATTTCAGGTGGGATATCTCGCCGCGGTGTCGGTGATGCCCGAGGCCTCCTATCTCAAGCTCGTCATCAACGACACGCTGGTCGGGCGCGCCAACATCCAGCCCACGCAGGGCGTCCGCACCATCACCTTCGACATTCCCGCCGGGCTCGTGCAGCCTGGCTTCAATTCCATTCGTCTGACGGCGGAACAGCATCATCGCGTCGATTGCTCGCTGGACGCCACCTACGAGCTCTGGACGCAGGTCGATCCCGGAAAAACCGGCTTCGTGTTGCCCGTCGGCGACCTCGGCGCGACCGGCATCGAGGATCTCGCCGCGTTGCCGCCGGACGAGCAGGGCGCCCTGCCCATCCGCATCGTCATGGCGGGCAAGACAACCCCGGAGCACATCGAACGCGTCATCCGCGCGGCGCAGATCATTTCCATCGTTGGACGTTTCGAACAGCCCGTCGTCGACGTCGGCCCGTTGGCGTCGGGTCAGTACGGCATCAATCTGGTGATCGGCCAGGCCAACGCCATCAACGACATTCTCCTGCAGGCGCGCACGGGCCCGGTGACGTCGCCGCGGGCGATCATCGTGCCGGCTTCCGCCGGCCGCAAGACGACCGTCATCATCACGGGCCGCGACGACGCCGAGGTCGACGCCGCCTTCGCGCAGATGGCCCTCGCGACGCAAATGCGCGGCACGACCGCCGGGCTTCGCGCCGCGCGCGCCTTCCCCGGCTACCGCCTCGAGGGCGGCCAGCGCGTCAAGCTGCGCGACCTTGGCATCACCAGCCAGGAATTCAGCGGCAGGCTGTTCCGCGCCGGCTTCAACGTCATCATGCCTCCGGATTTCTACGCCGCCGATTATGGCAAGGCGACGTTCGACCTCGCCGGCGGCTACGCGGGCGGCCTCACCAACGCGGCGCAGATCATCGTCAGCGTGAACGGCCGCAACGCCGTCAATCAGAAAATGCCGAAATACAACGGCGAGGTCTTCAAGCAGAACCCGATTCCGCTGCAACTCGGACATCTGCGCCCGGGACTCAATCGCATCGAGATCGAGGCGCAGGTTCCCGTGCCCGAGGATCAGGCCTGCGATCCGCTGGCGGCGATCAACGGTCGCAAGCGCTTCCTCTTCCTCGACACGACGGAAATCGAGTTGCCGCGGATCGCCCGCATCGCGCGCGTCCCCGATCTGGCGATCACCGCGACCGGCGGCTTCCCCTTCGTCAACGCCTCGATGCGGCCCAATCTCTTCGTGCCGCAGCCGGATCGTTATTCGATCGGGGCGTCCGCCACGATCGCCGCCCATCTCGCCATCGCGGCGGGGTCGCCAATCGATTTCCGCTTCACCGTGTCGTAGCCGCTCGCGGGGTCGGGGCAGACGCTCGTCATGGCGCCGTTCCTCGCGCTCGACGCCGAACTTCTGGCGTCGGTGGGGCTCAATCGCGACGACTTGCAGGCCCGCTGGCAAGAGCGCGTCACCGAGGCGCCGCGCGGCGCTGGCGACGATGGCCTGTCGGAATGGGAGCAGATCGCCCGCAACCGGCTCGTGCTGCAACGCAATTTTCCCGCCGCGTGTCATTTTCCAACGCCGCCCGGAGGTTTCAAGACCGCCTTGCTCGCCGATCGCTTCCCCGTTGGCGCGATCACGAAGGACAGCGGCGGACCGCGCGATCTGTTCGAGGAATGGGACACGCGCATCAGCAGTCAGTCGCGCATCATGGGCTACCTTTCCGGTTTCGTGCGCGGCGTCAGCGACTGGTTCCAGGGCAAGTACTCCGGCGCGCGCGTCTGGATCGACCGCCAGCTCGATCTCAGCGGCGGCGGCTCCCCGATCACCAGCAATTCTTCGTTAATCATGGCGCAAAACATTCTGGGCGACACGACGGACTTCGTCTGGACCGTGGTGACCGCGCCGAACTCCGGAATGCTCGCCCAATCCATCGGCTGCCTCGTGGATCCGCGCGTCTGGCGGCAAATCGCCGGGAGAATCGCGGTTCTCAACGCCGACGACGGCGCGGTCGTCGTGATTCCCGCCACCGATTCCCGTCTGATTCCGACACAGCCTCTCTCGGTCTGGAACGTCCGGCTGATCGTCGCGGGGTGGTTTTCGTTAAACGGCAAGGTTTACGTTTTGAGTGCGCTCGCCCTGGCCCTCATGCTGGCCGCGAGCACGCACTGGTTCTTGCGTAACGTCGGCAGGAGGGTCGACTGATGTCGCGCGCTCTCGCGTCGGTCTGTCTCGCGCTGTTGGTGGCGGCGGTCGCCCCCGCGCGCGCGCAGGCGCCAGCCGGGGCTCCCGCGCCGCCGGAGCGGGAACTCGCCCTGAACGCGCGGGACATTCCCCTTGGCGGCGCGTTGAAGACGCCGCGCCTCTGGCAGGCCTGGAAGGCGAGCTTCGTCAGCGCGCAGGGGCGCGTCATCGATTCCGGCAACGGCATGATCAGCCACAGCGAGGGCCAGGGCTATGGAATGCTCTTCGCCGTCGCCGCCAACGATCGCGAAACCTTCGACCGCATCTGGGGCTGGACGCGCGCCAACCTGATGGTCCGCGACGACCAGCTCCTCGCCTGGCGCTGGGAGCCCGGCCAGCGGCCGGCCATCGCCGACATGAACAACGCGACCGATGGCGACATTCTCGTCGCCTGGGCGCTGACCGAGGCCGCCGAACTCTGGGCGGAACTCTCGTATCGCATCGCGGCCCGGCGCGTCGCCGTCGAGGTCGGCCGCAAGACCATCATTTTCAAGACGAAGCGCGGCGCCTTGCTGTTGCCGGCCGTGCAGGGCTTTTCCGCCGAGGAACGGCCCGACGGTCCCGTCGTCAACCTTTCCTACTATGTCTTCCCGGCGTTTCCCCGGCTGAAGATCGTCGCGCCGGAATATGACTGGAGCGGCCTCGTCCAGACCGGCCTCGACATTCTCAAGGCTTCCGCCGCCGATGGCGCGAAACTGCCGCCGGACTGGCTGTCCGTGAAGGACGGAGAGGTCAAGCCCGCCGAGGGTTTCCAGCCGCGTTTCGCCTACAACGCCATTCGCATCCCGCTCTATCTCGCCTGGGCGGGCATTGGAGAGAAGGAGCACTACCGGGAATTCCAGACCTGGGGAAAGCGCCGTTCCGGACCGCTTCCCATCATCGACGTGAAGTCCGGGCGCGAGGCCGACAGTTTCCGCGAGCCTGGCTATTCCTCCGTCGCGCAGCTTCTCGAATGCGTCGTTTCGGAAGGAACGACCGGCGCGGAGCTCGCCACGCCGCGCCCCGGCCAGAATTACTATCCCGCGACTTTGAATCTCCTCGCGGTGCTCGCGATTCAGATGAGGTATCCCTCGTGCGCCCGCATCTGAAAATTCTCCTCGCGGGAGTTTCGCTGTGGGGTTTTCTCGCGGCGGCGGAGACGCGCGCGCAGTCCATGCGCGGGGATACCCTTCTGATGGACCTGCCGGCGCCCGCGGGGCAATTGCCGCGCGAGCAGCCGCGGGAGGCGCGCGCGCCCATTCCGCGCGCCCAGGCGACGCCGGTCCTGATTCCGCGGCCTGAATCCGCGGCGCCGAAAGCGCCGGCGCCCGAGGCTCGGCCTTCGCCGGAAGCGGAGCCGGAGACGACGGTCGAGCCGCTGGCGATGGACGGCGGCGCGCCCGACGAGAGCGCGTTGCGCTATTACGCCTCGTTGCAGCAGGTTCAGCGCGCGGAAACGGAGATCGCGCGCCTGCAACGCCTTTACCCCGGCTGGAAGCCGCCGGAAAACCTCTACAACACGCCGGCCGCGGGCGTCGTCGACGAGCAGCCGTTCTGGGATCTCTACACGCTTGGCCGCATCGACGAATTGCGCGCCGACATCGACAAGCGGATGAAGCAGGAGCCCGGCTGGCAGCCGTCCGCCGACCTCATGGACAAGGTGCGGCGCAAGGAAGTGCGCATGGGCATCACGGCTCTCTGGAAAGAGGGCAGGTGGAAGGACATCGTCGCCTTCATCAAGGGCAACACGGACGCCGCCTCCGACGACACCGACGTGGACATTCTCTGGACCGTCGCCGAAGCCTACGCGAAGACCAAGCAGACCGCGGACGCGCTGAACATCTACAAGTCCATCATGAAGAACAATCGCGAGCCCTCGCAGCGTCTCGCGACCGTCCAGAAGGCGATGTCGATCCTGCGCATTGTCGATGTCGAGGAATTGATCGCACTCGCCCGGAAGGATTCGAACGGCAGGAGCGAACTCGATTCCATCAAGATCGACATCATCCGCGGCCGCGTCAGCGCGTTTCTCCACGACGAACGGGCGGATCCGATTCCCGACGACGAACTCAGGACGTTCGAGGAGTTCGCGCGCGCGGACCGCGATCCAAACCAGCCTGGCCTCGTCGCCTGGTATTACTACAAGACGAAAGTGTTCACCCAGTCGCTGGACTGGTTCAAACACGCGATCGAAAAGGGCGGCGATTCCATGATCGCGCACGGGCTCGCCCATTCGCTCCGCGAGCTCGGCCTGTATCGCGAAACGGAGGAAGTCGCCTACGCCTGGCGCGAGCCGCTCATTCACAATTCGATTCTGTTCATCGACATTCTCGAACGCGATCTGACGAAGGAAATTCCGCCCTACATCGAGCCGGAGCGTCTGTTGCGTTACGCGCAGGTCACGATGGACAACGCCTCGGGCGAGGGCGCGCAGGGGCTCGCCTGGTACGCCTACAATTCCTGCCAGTTCAAGGTCGCGCACGAATGGTTCGAGCGCGCCGTCGCGTGGCTGCCGAAGGAAGCCACCGTCTACGGCTACGCGTTGACCCTTCGGAAAATGAAGAAGACGAAGGAATTCTGGGACGTCATGAACCGCTATGACGGCCTGTTTCCGAAGGTCATCGACATCATTTATCCGGATGACCTGTATCATCCGCCGACGCCCTGCGACCTGCTCGAGGCGAAGCCCCAGCAGCGCGGCCGCCAGCAGACCCAGAATGGCTACACCGTGCCCGCGCCCTACGTGCCCGGCCAGCCCTACGCCGCGGCGCCCGGAGCCCCCGCTCCCTACGCCCCGGTCGGCCAGCCTTACGCCGTCGCTCCCGGCGCGACGCCGGCCTATGGCCAGGCGCCTTCCGCCTATGGTCAGGCGGCGCAGGGCTACGGACAGCCGGCGCCCGGCTATGGCCAGGCTCCGCAGGGCTATGGACAGGCCGCTCCCGGATATGGCGGCGCGCCGCCGGCCTATGGCGCGCCCCCGGCCTACGGCTCCGCGCCCGGTTATGGCGGCGGGGCCCCCGGCATGGCGGTCGCCGCCCAGCCACAGGGTCAGCCCGGTTATTATCAAAATCCGGCGGCCGTTTACCGTCGCGAGCCCGTGATCGACCGCAAGCTCTTCCCTGTTCCCGTCGATCCGCAAAATCCGCTGCGGTTCTACCCGACGGGGCGCTACATGGGTCAGCAGGCCGCCGCGGCCCGCACGCCGGCGCCGCCTTCGCCGCTCGTCAACGAGCCGCCGATCGGCATGCTTCAGCTCGTCGCGCGCCGGGTGCCCGACGTGACGCGGATGCCCTACGAACGCTGGGGCTACACCCTGCTGCCCGGTTACAACGGAATCGCCACGGCGACCGGGCCCCACAGCGCGGAAAAGGCGCCCGCCGGCACGCTCTGGACGACGTTGCAGGCCGCCGACGCCCAGTCGACCCGGGCCGGCGCTTTCGATCCGCTGCGTCAGGACATCGCGGCTCTCCTGCAACTGATGCAGTCGATTCCGCGCGTGCCGCCGCCGGAGGCTTCCGTCTCCGGCCCGTGGCGGGCGCCGCCGCCCTACAAATCGCGCGAGCAGCTCGAGGCGGAAGGCGTTGTCCCGCCTCCGGGCCCGGGCGCCGGCCCGGCGGACATTCCCGCCGCGCAGGCGATGCCCACGGGGTCGATCACGCGCGCCGCCGCCGCGCCGCAGCCCGCGCAGGGCGTCCGGTATTTGCCGATCCTCGCGACGCCCGCCCCGCGCCCCGCCGCGCCCGAGCCCGACGAGTCGCGGTCGCGGCCCGACGCTCAGGCAGGGAGCCGCGCGCGCGATCCGCTCGGCGTCCAGGCGACGGAATTCTACAATCGCCAGCAATATGTCGAGGCGCTCCAGGCGCTCGACGCGCGGGCGAAGTCCATGCCGGAAACCAACGACTTGCGCCTGATCCGAGCCTGGTCCCTGCTCAACCTCAACCGCGTCGAGGAAAGCAAACGGGTCTTTGGCTCGCTCGGCTCGGGAAAGCCGGCGCGCGCCGACGCGCCGAACACCAGGACAAGATGACATGAAGCGGCTGATTTGCCTGCCACTGGCCCTGTCCCTGACGCCGATGCTGTCCGGTTGCGGAATCGGCTGGTTTGAACGCGACAAGGAGGTCGTCGCGCGCGCGGAAACAATTCCGGTTCTGGCGGCCTCCGCGCCCGTCGGGAGCATTCCCGTCGTCGCGTCTCCCGCCGAGGATCCGGCCGCCGCCGAGGCGCGCGCGCTCGCGACCATTCTCCTGCCGGAAGGCGCCGGCCGGATGCTGCGCGTGCGCGAGAAACATTTCTCCAATGGTTCGCGGCAGGAAATCGTGATCGCGACCGACAAGGGAACCTATGGCGAAAACGTCGTCGACGTGAGCATCCGCGTCGCCGAGGCGGGGCCGCGCACGTCGAATCCCCTGAACATCGGGCCTCCCTCGGAAAACGGCATCCGCAGCGAAATTCTCTCGCGCTTTCCCGACGTGCAGATGAACATCGTCACCCGGCCCATGCGCAACGCGCTGGGCCCCTTTGGCCTCGCCATTGGCAGGCATCCGGGCGGCGCCCGCTGTATTTTCGCGTGGCAATGGATGGACGACCTGCGCGAGGCGGCCCCCGGTTCGTCGAATCTCCTCAAGATGAACGCGCTTGTCTCGGGCAAGAATCTGGCGACCTCGATCCGCGTGCGCCTGTGCCGGAGCGATTCCACCGTCGACCAGCTCGCCTCGCAAATCGAAGGCATGAGCGTTGGCGCCAATCCCGCGATTGAACGGATCGCCGGCATGGATCGCCGCTCGGTCGACGCCGGCGTCGTCGCCGCCGGCGGCGCGCAGGGCGACTCGCTGCTTCGTCCGGTCGGCGGCAGTCTCGAGGCGGCGATCGCCAGGCCCGTCCGCCGCGAAGCCGCGCCAAAACCCGCCGTCGCCGCCAGGCCGAGGCAGGCCCCGCGCCGCCGCCACGTGGTGAAGGAAGATCCGGAGCCGCGTCCCGCGCCCGTGGCGGCGCCGACTTACGTGCCGCCGGTCGCGCCGCCGCAGCCTGCCGGAGGCTACGGCCAGCGTTTCCTCGCGCCGGTCTCGGGGCAGCAGTCCTACGGCGGGACGCCCGCCGGCTATCCCGCTGCCGGCGGATCCGCGCTTCCCCCGCAGGCCTACCGCGGCCCTGGCGGCTGACGCCCCGCGAAAGCCTCGCGTTTTATTATAATTTCCAGGACCGGATTAACGCTGCTCCCGGACATGCCGGCCCCGTGCGACGGAATTAACCCGCGGGTCATCCGGCGCGGCGATGGTCTGCGGATGCGCGGCTCGATCCACGGGATCGCGCGATCCGGGGGCGGATATGTCAATGACGGATTTCGAACGCATGCTCGCGGCCGTGCTTCCCGCGACGGGCCGCACCTCCCTGACGCTCACGGACGTTCCCGTCGGCGACGACAGCCTGACCCAGCTTCTCGAAAAAGCGATCCTGGTCGGCAACCGCAGCGCCACGCGCCTGACGGAAATCTATCTGCCGATGCGCGAATTCCCCTCGATGGGGGCCAACTTCTGGCACGTGCCGGTGCTGGACACCGGTTCGCGCGACGTCCTGCGCCTCGTTTTCGAACATTGAGGGACGGCTTGCCCGCCCGGGTTCCCGCGTCCTAAGCTGGCGGGGAACCAGGCGCCCGCCATGATCGAACGCGTTCTCGAAAAAATCCTCTTCGCCAGCCGCTGGCTGCTGGCGCCCCTCTATCTCGGGCTCATTCTCGGTCTGATCGCGATTCTCGTGAAAGCCGGCCAGCATCTCTGGCACCTCGCGACCCACATGATCGCGGAGAGCGAATCCGAGGTCATACTGGCCCTGCTGGGCTTGATTGATCTGACGCTCACCGGCTCTCTCGTCATCATCGTCATTTTTTCCGGCTACGAGAATTTCGTCTCCCGGATCGACGCGTCGGACCATCCGGACTGGCCGGAATGGATGGCGAAAATCGATTTCACCGGGCTGAAACTCAAGCTTTTGTCCTCGATCGTGGCGATTTCCGCGATCCAGCTCCTGCGCGCCTTCATGAACGTCCAGAACACCCCCGACAGGGATCTCGCCTGGTATGTCGGCATCCACCTGACTTTCGTGGTCTCGGGCCTTGTCCTCGCCCTCACCGACAAAATGGGCGGCGACGCGGGGCATTGACGGCGCCCTCTTGAACCCGGCGGCCGGGCCTCCATATTCTGGACGCGGCGAAAGCCGGCGGGGCGCCACAACGGGCCCCGCGATGAGGCGCCCGAGGGGCTTCGAATGTCGCGTGCACCAGGTTTGAATTCGCCGTTTCTGCTGGGGTTCGACGATATCGAGCGCGCCCTTGAGCGCGTGACGCGGTCGACGTCGGACGGATATCCTCCCTACAACATCGAACGACTCGTCCGTACCACCGTGGAGCCGGAACGCCTGCGAATCACGCTGGCGGTCGCGGGTTTCACCAACGACCAGCTCGACGTGAGCGTGGAAGAGCGGCAGCTCGTCATCCGCGGTCGCCAGCAGGACGACAAGGAGCGCCAGTATCTGCACCGCGGCATCGCCGCGCGGCAGTTTCAGCGATCCTTCCTGCTCGCGGAGGGGATGCAGGTGCTCGGCGCGGACCTGAAGAATGGTCTGCTGTCCATCGATCTCGTCCGGCCGGAGCCTGAACGACTGACACGGAAGATTAACATCTTGGTGCGGGACTAGACGTCCGCACCCGAAGCGGGTCCATCCGGACCGCGGTTTAAGGAGCGCCATGATGATCGGTACGATCAAGAATGAAACAGCGACGCCCTTCACCCAGGAGCAATTCGCTCATCTGGGCGACGGCCAGGTCGCGTACGTCAAGCCGATGCGCTCGGAAGACGTGAAGAAGGCCTTCCCGCAAGTGCAGGGGATTATCCCGGGCATGCAGCTCTTCGCGCTGCTGGCAGCCGACGGTTCGCCGCTGATGCTGACGGACTCGAAGGACGCGGCCATCGCCAACGCCTGGGAGCACCAGTTGCAGACGGTCAGCGTTCACTGATCCGCGCGGGCTGACATCGGCGGCGGTCGTGATAGAAGCTCCACCGGTTGGATATTCCACCGATGGAGCTCGCCATGAAAGCCGCGGTTGTCGCCTCGCCGGGCGTCGTTGAAATTCGCGACGCGCCGATCCCGGAGCCGGGACCGGACGAAGTTCTCGTCAAGGTGAAGGCCGCCGGCCTCAACCGCGCCGATCTGCTCGTCGCCATGGGCCATTTCCATGGCGGCCGGGGCGGTCCGGGCGCGATTCCCGGCATCGAATGCGCGGGCGAGGTGGTGCGCGCCGGCGCCAGCGTCACCGGGTTCAACCAGGGCGACCGCGTCATGGGCTCGGTGGCCAGCGCCTTCGCCGAATATGTCGTCGTCAATGTCGCGCGCGCGTCGATCCTGCCGGAGCGGCTCGACTGGCTGCGGGCGGCGACCATGCCGACGGCGTTGCAGACCATGCACGACGCCATCGTCACGAACGGCGGCCTGAAAAAAGGCGA
Organism: uncultured Hyphomicrobiales bacterium; assembly: GCA_903884435.1. GTDB lineage: Bacteria > Pseudomonadota > Alphaproteobacteria > Rhizobiales > Beijerinckiaceae > Terripilifer. The sequence continues at coordinate 37,102 of CAISEY010000023.1, forward strand.
GAGCGTGCTGATCCAGGGAGCGAGTTCCGGCGTCGGACTGCTCGGGATGCAGATCGCCAAATTCATGGGCGCGGGCCTCGTCATGGGCGCGTCGACCAACCCGGAACGGCGCGCGCGCCTGAAGGAGTTCGGCGCCGACGTCGCCATCGACACGACGGACCCGGAATGGCCCGGCAAGGTTCGCGCGGCGACCGGGGACAAGGGCGTCGACCTCGTGATCGACATGGTGTCCGGCGGAGTGATCAACGGCAACATGCAAGCCGCCGCATTGCTCGGGCGCATCGTCAACGTCGGTCGCCTCGGCGGCATGAAGGGCGAGTTCGACTACGATCTGCACGCGCTGAAACGGCTGAAATACATTGGCGTCACCTTTCGCACGCGCACGCTCGCGGAAGTCGCCGAAATCGTCCGCCGCATGCGCGCGGATTTGTGGGACGCGGTGGAGAGCGGCCAGCTCGCGCTGCCGATTTCCCGAACGTTTCCCCTCGACGAGGCCGCGGAGGCGCTGGCGCACATGAAGGCCAACCTGCATTTCGGCAAAATCGCCCTGGTGATGTGAGAGCCCTTCCATGAACGTTCTTCTCATCGGCTCGGGCGGACGCGAACACGCGCTGGCGCTCGCGATTTCGAAAAGTCCGAAACTGACGAAACTCTTCGTCGCGCCCGGCAATCCCGGAACGGCGGCGATCGCGGAAAACATCGCGCTCGACGCCGCCGATCATTGCGCCGTGATCGACTTTTGCAAGACGGCGAACGTCGGACTCGTTGTCGTCGGTCCGGAGGCGCCGCTGGTCGCCGGGCTCGTCGATGATCTCGCGGCGGCGGGCCTGCGCGCGTTCGGTCCGACCAGGGCCGCCGCTCAACTCGAGGGGTCCAAGGGCTTCACCAAGGATTTGTGCCGCGACTTCAACATTCCCACGGCGGCCTACCAGCGATTTTCCTCGGCCGCCGCCGCCAGGGCCTTTGTGCGCTCGAAGGGCGCGCCCATCGTCGTCAAGGCCGACGGGCTCGCCGCCGGCAAGGGCGTCGTCGTCGCGGCGACCGTGAAGGAAGCGGAAGCGGCGCTCGACATGATTTTTGGCGGCGCCTTTGGCGGCGCCTTTGGCGCGGCTGGCGCCTCCGTCGTCGTCGAGGAGTTTCTCGACGGCGAGGAAGCTTCGTTCTTCGCCCTCTGCGACGGCGAGCGCGCGCTCGCCTTCGCCTCGGCGCAGGACCACAAGCGCGTCGGGGAGGGCGACACCGGCCCCAACACC
>CAISEY010000024.1 GCA_903884435.1 uncultured Hyphomicrobiales bacterium
GCATCTCGATCCAGGCCCCCTGAAAATCAGGAAGCCTATCTGGGCCCGCGTTCCGGGGGTCCCGATTGGACGCCGATCACCCCCAAAACGGGGTCCTTATTCCACGCCTATTCACACGCCTGGTCGCGGCTAGCGAAATCTGGGGCGCCTTTTTCGACACGACATACGCATACCGGTTCGGCCCGCCTTCGCATGACGTGACGGTGGCGACGCTTCGAGATCGAGGAACAGGTGAGTTGCTGGCCCAGCATTTTCACTTCCCGCTCGGGCGCGGCGTCGAAAGGCACGATGTTGGTCTCGTGGCGGAATTGATTTCTCGCGAGGTCGTTCACGAACTGACGCTTTGCTGTCAAAGGCTGGCTCAGTCCATCCAGATAATCAGCCCTGGCTTCCAGTCCGACGACAACTGGTTCCACCTCGCTCCGGGAGTCCCACGCAAACTTCGGCTTGTCGCGGAAGGCACGGGTGAGTTTCCACCGCGAGGATCCGTGATAGCGTTGAATGGCATTAATCCGGTCGAATTCGGGAGCCCATCGTGATTTCCATCAATCTCAATGGTTGTCCTGGAATACTGCATGAAGGTGGCGGCGATATTGGCGTCGTCATGTGTTCGGCGCACGGGTTCGAGGAATTGTGCGCTCGCAAGGATTGGCGCTTGCTGGCCGAGGGCCTTTCCGCTCTCGGACTTCCTGTTTTGCGCTTTGACTACCATGGAACAGGAGACGCTCCAGGGGATGATGCCGATTCGGGTCGCGTGGCCGCCTGGCTGAATACCCTTCGCGCCGCGATCGCGTACATGAGAGAGAGCCTTGGCGTCCGGGGCGTTGTGGTGTGCGGACTTCGGTTCGGCGCCGCGCTCGCCGCGACCGTCGCGCAGGAAGAGACCTTTCTCGCGTTTATCGCGTTGAATCCAGTCGTGTCGGGCCGTTCCTATGCCCGAGAACTCGCGATGATGTCGAAGGTCGTGGCGCAATCGCCAGGAGCGACCCCGCCAGCCGATGGGCTGGAGGTCGCGGGCTTCCTCACATCCTCGGAAACGCTGGCGTCGATCAAGATGATCGATCTTTTGAAACTACCCAAGGCGCCGGCTCCAAAAGTACTTCTTCTCAGTCCTGGACGCGGTGGGAATTTCCTGCCTTTAATTGAACGGTGGCGGCGCGAATCGACGGTGACAATCGAGGATTTCGAGCATTTTTCGGAGTGGATCAACGATCCGACAATTTCGCGTAGCCCGGTTGACGCATTTGCGCGCGTGTTGAACTGGGTCAACGAAGAACTTTCACCGCAAGTCGGTCCCGGGATCGTCATGGACCGGAGTCCCCGGGACGTTTCGGTCACTACCGCGAAATATATCGAAGAAAGCGTATGGTTTGGGCGCGATCGGAATCTCCGCGGTGTTTTGTGCCGGCCAGCCAACGAAACATTCGGGGCAACGACCTTTGTTTTGCCCAACGCGGGGAGAAACTATCATATTGGTTGGGCGCGCATGTGGGTGAGACTGGCGCGGCGACTCGCTGAATCGGGTCATTCTTCGTTGCGAATCGATGTCGCGGGAATTGGAGATTCGCCGGATCTCCCGGGACGGGATCCACAGGTCATGTATTGCGATGAACCTGTCCAAGACCTGATGGCGGCGATAGACGCGCTTGAATGCCGGGGAAATCGAAATTTTCGCGTCATCGGACTTTGTAGCGGAGCTCATCTCGCGTTTCACTCGGCGTTGCGCGACGAACGGATCAATGGTCTCGTGATGGTCAATCTGCAGCGTTTCATCTGGAAACCGGAATATTCGCTCGAGGTCGCGATGCGTGACAGCTATCGCTCTTCCGGCTTCTACAAGAAAAGCGCCTTCAAATTCGCGACATGGGCGCGCATGGCGCGTGGCGAAATTCGGGTCGGAGCTATCGCGAGGGAACTCGCGAACCGCGCGGTCGAGAAACTGGTTGCGAAAACTGTTTCGCTTATATCCGGAGAGAATGAGGACACCGCGATTGTGCGTTCCGGATTTCAAAGATTATCGGAACGTGGCGTCCGGACCTTGCTGGTTTACAGTGACAACGACGCCGGTATCGATGAACTGACGCGTCATTTTGGGTCGCGCGCCGCGGGGCTTCGACGTTTTCCCTCGGCAAGTCTCTCGTATCTTGCAAACGCGGACCACAACCTGACGCCGCTGGAGGCGCGTGATCGGTTGAATGGTTTAATCGTGGAGTTTGCCGGCGGAGCGACCGTGAGTGAAATCAAGGAATACCAGGAAGCCTCGTCCGCCGCCGCATGACACGCTATTTCAGGCGCGGCGTTCAAGCAGGAAGACCGCTTGTTCCCCGAAGAGGTTCCAGAACCACCAGGGAGCGCTGACGCGAACCTGAGAGCCAAAACCATTGATAGCCACGGCGCGATTGATTTCGGCGTCGAGCTCCTTCGTGAGCTCCACGAAGTCGCGAATCGTGCAGAAATGAATATTTGGCGTGTCATACCAGGTGTATGAAAGGTTTTTTGTGACGGGCATCCGCCCGCGGACGACGAGTTGCAACCGGATTTTCCAATGTCCAAAGTTTGGAAATGAAACAATGGCCCGGCGTCCAATCCTCAACATGTTTTCGAGAACGGCTTTTGGATGTCGCGTCGCCTGAATGGTTTGAGAGAGGATGACATAGTCAAATGCATCGTCCGGGTAATCCAGAAGGTCGGAGTCGGCGTCTCCCTGAATCACGGAAAGCCCTTTGGCGACACAGTCATTGACTCCTCGCTGCGACAGTTCAATTCCTCGCGCGTCGACTCCGCGCGTGTCAGCGAGCAACCGTAGCAACGCGCCGTCGCCGCAACCCACGTCCAGTACACGTGACCCAGGCTCCACCATCCCGGAAATCAGGAGATGATCGATTCGCACCGCCCCGGGGGCCGACACGGAGAATTTGTTTCCGGAACCATGTGTGATGTCAGACACGTCCGTCACTTGCTGGCCGGGGGAAGGCCGCGCGCTTTCGCGGCGGAATTCAGAAATCCACTCGTCGTTTTAAAAAGTTCCGGTATGTCCAGCAAGAAAGCGTCGTGGCCTTTCTCGGTTTCAATTTCCACGAAGGAGACCGAAGCGCCGCTGGCATTGAGCGCGTGAACGATGCTCCGGGATTCCGAAGTGGGAAACAACCAGTCGGACGTGAACGAGACAACGCAGATCCGGCTCTTTGTTCCATGGAAGGCGGAGCGCAATTTGCCTCCATAATCGGCGGCGAGATCGAAATAGTCCATCGCGCGGGTCATGTATAAATATGAATTGGCGTCGAAGCGTTCCACGAACGTGGAGCCCTGATGCCGGAGGTAGCTCTCGATCTGGAAATCGGCGTCGAAGGAAAAAGTTGGCGCCGAGCGATTTTGCAATCGGCGTCCAAATTTCTGCTGCAAGGCTTCGTCGGATAGATACGTGATGTGAGCGGCCATCCGCGCGACTGAAAGCCCCTTGGTTGGACGCACTCCAGCTTCGAAATAGCGCCCGCCCCGCCAGTCGGGATCGGCCATGATTGCCTGTCTTCCAACTTCGTGGAAGGCAATGTTTTGTGACGAATGGCGCGCGCCGGTAGCTATGGGCATGGCGCTGAAAACACGCTCCGGATATGTGGCCGCCCATTGCAGAACCTGCATTCCGCCCATGGAACCGCCGGCGACACAAAACAACTGGTCGATTCCGAGGTAATCCACCAGCATCGCCTGCGCGCGAACCATGTCGCGTATCGTGACAACCGGCAGGTCGAGTCCCCAGGTCAATCCCGTCGCCGGGTTGGTGGATGCCGGTCCGGTTGTTCCCATGCAACCGCCAACGACATTCGAGCAAATAACAAAAAATCGCTCGGTGTCGATTGGCTTTCCGGGGCCCATCATGCTGGTCCACCACCCGGGCTTTCCAGTGATGGGATGGTCGTTGGCGACATGCTGGTCCCCGGTAAGGGCATGGCAAATCAGAATCGCATTGGATTTTGTGGCGTTGAGCGTTCCGTAGGTTTGATAGGCTATCGTGAGAGGCGAAAGCTCGACCCCCGCGTCAAGCTTCAGAGCCTGGTGAGCGGCGAAGTGGACGACCTGACTTTGCGGGTCATCGACCTCGCGCAACCTCATGTCCTCGTTGGTAGACGATGCGATCATCGCGCCTGGCTGATTGTGTTCTATATTAAGAACGTTTCGTCCGATTTATAGGTGCGAATTCACAATCAAGTCAAGCGGAGCGAGGCCCTTGCGACAAACAGCCAGAAGCCTTTGCCAAGCGATGTGTGCGTCGATATGTATCCACCGCAAGTGAAGCAGCCTGATCACCGCCAGTTCGTGGCTCCCGAAATGACAGATCAAAGCCCAGAGCAATTCCTTTCGGATCTCCGCGTCGAGATCGACAGGATTGATTCGTCGATTCACGAACTTCTCATGGAGCGGGGGAGGATCATTGACCGGCTGATCGAAGTGAAGGGTCGGCAGGGCGGCGGGTCTGCTTTTCGCCCCGGGCGTGAAGCGTCAATGATGCGAAATTTGTTGTCCCGGCACCGCGGGCTCCTGCCTTTGGACACCATCGAGGGAATTTGGCGCATTATTATCTCGACCTTCACGTATGTGCAGTCGAACTTTTCCGTCCACGCCGACACTTCCGCCGGGGAAACGGTTGTGCGGGATTGTGTGCGCTTTCATTTCGGGTTCACCGTTCCATTTATCGCAGTTTCGGGCGTTCGGGCCGTCATCGAGGCCGTGGCGCGATCCTCTGGCGATCTGGGGCTGGTTCCGCTTGATGGCGGTCCGGAGGCCGGCGCCTGGTGGTCCTGGCTCACGCCAGCGGACGCGCCAAAAATAATCGCCAGGCTGCCGCTGGTCGCAAGGCAAGATCATCCGGCCAGCCTTCCGGCCTTCGTGATTTCCCGACCGCTTGCCGAGGCCGCGTCGCGTGAAGTCCTTGTGCACGCGATCGCGATCGATCGCTGGAATGAAAGGCTCCACGACGCCATTCGCCGGTTTTCCGGAACGTTGCTGGGTTCCGCGGCCGATGGCATGGGGCTTTCGCTTTTGATCTCCGCCCCAGGAGAGGTGAACGAAGACAGTATTCGCGCCGCGTTCGCGGCCGGCGGGGCTGTCGACGTTCGCATTTCCGAAATCGGAAGTCATGCCGCTGTCTTCGAACTTTCCGCTCACAAGGGAGTCTCGCGCGCGGCGGAATAGTCGCCAGGCTGGTTCAATCCGGGCTGGCGAATTTTTCGCTCCGTCAAAAATGCTCATGACCAATCATCAAACGCGACCCGTTCCACGTCCCGGCGTGCTGGATATCGAAGCTTACGTTCCTGGAAAAAGCGCTGCCGCCGGGGTTGGCAAGACATACAAGCTTTCGTCAAACGAGACGCCCATCGGGCCATCGCCAGCCGCTCTTGACGCCTTCCTTTCGGCGGCTTCCGATCTCGCCCTGTATCCGGATGGGGCGGCAACCTTGCTTCGGATGGCGATCGGACGGCGGTTTGGAATCGACCCGACACGGATTGTTTGCGGAAATGGGTCGGACGATTTGCTGCACCTCCTGGCTGGAGCCTACCTCGGTCCGGGTGACGAGGGCATTTACACGGAGCATGGCTTTCTGGTTTATCGAATCGCCATTCTGGCTGCTGGCGGAACGCCTGTCGTCGCGCCGGAGGTTAATTTCACGGCCAATGTCGACTCGATTCTCGCGAGGGTCACCGACAGGACGAAAATCGTCTACCTGGCCAACCCGAACAATCCCACCGGGACGTATCTGCCGTTCGAGGAGATTCGTCGATTGCACGCGGCTTTGTCGCCGGGGGTGCTTCTGGTGCTCGACGCCGCTTACGCCGAATATGTGCGCCCGAATGACTACTCGGCCGGGCTCGAACTCGCCGCTATGTTCGAGAATGTCGTTATGACGAGGACGTTTTCGAAAATTCACGGTCTGGCCGCGCTGCGTGTCGGCTGGATGTTCGCGCCCGCGCATGTATGTGACGCACTTCACCGGATTCGTGGGCCATTCAATCTGAATAGCGCCGCGCTGCTCGCGGCGGCGGCGTCGATTGAAGACACGGGTCATCTGGAAATAGCCGCCGCGCACAACGCGAAATGGCTTGACTGGCTGTCCGGAGAGGTCTCGAGGCTTGGTCTCACGGTCACGCCAAGCGTGGCGAATTTTCTTTTGATCCACTTTCCACCAGAGCCAGGAAAGTCCGCCCGGGACGCGGAGGCGTTTTTGACGAGCCGGGGGATCGTGGTTCGTGGCGTCGGCGCCTACGGATTGCCTGAAGCGTTGAGGGTGACGATTGGAACCGAGGAAGCCAATCGCGCCGTGGTCGCGGTCCTGAGCGAATTCGTTGCTTCTGGCTCGAATCCGAAAGGCGGCTTGCGTGGGTGAGATGCCTGAAGCGCCATTTGCGATTCCGCCACTGAAGCGGATCGCGATCATCGGCATGGGGCTCATTGGTTCGTCAATCGCGCGCGGCGCACGGCGGCAGAACATCGCCAGTGAGATCGTGATCTCCGACCTTTCGCCGATCGTGCGGGATCGCGTCGTTGAACTTCGTCTGGCCGACCGCGTCGAGGCGCGTCCGGAAGAAGCGGTCATTGACGCCGACCTTGTCATCCTCTGTGTCCCGGTCGGCGTTGCTGGCGACGTGGCGAAGCAAATGGCCTCGGGGTTGAAAAGCGACGCCGTCGTGTCCGACGTCGGTTCCGTCAAGGCAGCCGTGCTTCGTGATGTCAGGCCGTTCCTTCCCGCATCCGTTGGATTTGTTCCCGCGCATCCGGTGGCCGGCACGGAACATTCCGGACCAGACGCGGGTTTCGCGGAACTTTTCGTGAATCGGTGGTGTATTTTAACCCCCGCGGAAAACGAGCCAGCGAACGCGATCGAGATGGTCAGGAATGTGTGGCGGGCGCTCGGGTCAAATGTCGAGGTCATGAGCGCCGCTCACCATGATCTCGTGCTTGCGATCACCAGCCATGTGCCGCATCTCATCGCCTATAATATCGTCGGGACGGCCGCCGATCTCGAGGAGGTCACCCGTTCCGAGGTCATCAAGTTTTCCGCCGGTGGATTTCGTGATTTCACGCGAATCGCGGCGTCCGATCCCACAATGTGGAGAGACATCTTTCTTCACAACAAGGGCGCCGTTCTCGAAATGCTATCCCGGTTCAAGAAGGATCTCGACGCCGCGCAACGGATGATCGAAGACGAAAACGGGCCGGGACTTTTTGAACTTTTCACTCGTACCAGGGCCATCAGACGGGGCATTATTGAACTCGGGCAGGAAACTGCCGCGCCGGACTTTGGCCGGAGAGGGGCGCAAAATTCTCCCGGCGGGTCCTAATAAAGTGGCAATAGACGAACAGGCGCGGGAAACGCGCCTTTGAACACGCGGCCCTCGCGAAAGTTCAGGGGAATCGGGATCGCGGCTTCTGATCGACCGGCGTCCCTCGTACGCTTCGAAAGAAAGCCGCCGAGCATGCCGCCAATCGCCAGAGCCGCGTCAGGCACGCCGAATCTTTTCAGGATGGGGGCGCCGTTCACCGCGTTTATCTGGACATATCCTTCCAGCCGATGAAGACGATCAAGTTGCAAGATTCCGCTTCCGTCGAGCGACAAGCTGGCGACGTCGAACCGCGCATTCGCGATATCAAGTGAACCGCCCGCCGCGCGCCATTTCTCCAGCGTCGCAATCGGGCTTCCGGACGGCGCGGGAACGCCAGCTATTTTTGACTGGAGACTGAAATTCGACGGGGCGCTCTCGCCTGTCAGCAACTCTATTTGCGATGAAAGAATGTTCGTCGCTGTTAGCGACACATCGAAGTTTGAGAGTGTGGCCGACTTTTCGGATCGTCTTGTAATTTCGAATCGAAGCTGATCGGCCCGGGTCGTGAATTCCTGGTTGGCGGCGCTTGCCGCGCGAAGAGCCACGTCGCGCAGTTCGATTGAAGCGGCATGTTTGCCGCTCCAAATCCCCGGAAGCGAAACCTGTGCGGTATTCCACGAAATCTCACCCACCAACTTTTGGTCAGGAAAATCCAGAGACAACGGTCCATCCAGGATTATTTCGATGGATTCGGGATTCAGAAGCCGGGCTCGGGCCATTGCCGAGCCGAGGCGCGCGGAGCGAGCGCGGGAGCCATCGCTGAAAGTCAGAGACAGGGAGCCGCAACGATATTCGATCCAGAACGGGTAGCCACTGAGTGATATATCTCCGCAAGCCCAATTTCGGCCGGCGGATTGCTCTCTCGAAATCCACGCGTCGATCGCGCGCGCCGTCAATTTCGTGAGAAAAAACCACGTCATCGACCAGATTGTGGTCAGGGCCAGGGTCGCCATTATCGCGCGCCGTGCGATCATATGTCCCCGATTCCGCGCCCCGCTTTTGCCCGCGCCCGTCCGGATCTGCTGTTTATCTGGATTCACGGGACATGCTTTTCGATGTAAGGACTCGGCGTTTCGATACACACTTTAGCAGATGCATCGGCGGGCCGTGAATGTCGCGTGGAACTACGGAATCGCGTGAGCGCGATCTTTGGGTTTTTGGATACGGGTCGTTGATGTGGCGACCAGGCTTCGATTTCATGGAGCGACGACTCGCGACCGTTCATGGGTATCACAGATCTCTCTGCGTATTTTCACATGTTCACAGGGGTACACCCGAGCGCCCCGGTCTTGTGCTGGGTCTTGACCGGGGCGGGTCCTGTCGTGGCGTTGTTTTTAGAGTAGCGAGCCAGCAAGCAGCGCGGACATTATCGTATCTGCGTGAACGTGAACTCGTCACCTCGGTCTATAAGGAGGCTATTCTGGAACTCAGGCTTCAGGATGGCGGTAAGATTGCAGCGGTTGCTTATGTCGCTGATCGCAACCATTCCCAATACGCAGGCCGACAACCCCGTGCGGAGCTTCTCCGGCTGGTCACTCAGGGGCACGGTCAATCGGGTTCAAATTTTGGTTACATAAAAAATACGCAAGACCATTTATCGGAACTCGGCATATTTGATCGCAAACTTGCATGGCTTTGCGACCAATTGTGTCCGCAGGGCTCCTGATCCCCGCAATGGTCGCGTGGTTCCAGGAAAGCCGGGATCGATTTCGGTCAGTCGGAACTTTGATCGGCCAGGTTGACGCGAAGGGCCGGATTTGCCCGAAGCGATTCCTCGATCAGCAAGCTTGTCGCGCTTTCCATGCGTTCACTCAGCAGGCGAAGGAAGTCTTGCTTTTCAAGGCCAGGTTCGATGGGGTTCATGACTTCGACAAGCACCTTGCCCGGCTGCCTCAGAAAGCTTCTTCTGGGCCAGAACAGCCCCGAGTTCAGCGCTATGGGCAGGCAGGGGGCGTTCGACGCCGAGTAAATGGCGGCGACGCCGAATTTATAACGCGGAGGCGCGCCCGCCGCTCTCCGGGTTCCTTCCGGAAAGATGAAGACTTGCCGTCCCGCGAGGAGTTCCGTTTTTGCCCGTTCCGTGGCCGCCAGGAGCGCGGAGCCGCCGTTTGACCTGTTTATGGCGATTTGTTTCGCGGCCTTGAGATACCAGCCGAAAAACGGGATCCAGACAAGTTCGCGCTTCAGTATGAAGGTGAAGTCCGAAAAAAGGGGCAAGAGCGCGAAGGTTTCCCAAATCGACTGGTGCTTGGGTGCGATAATGAACCCATTCCGCGGAATTTTCTCAAGTCCACGATATTCCACGTCAAGGCGGCACACGATCCGCAACAACCAGAGGGAACTTCGGCCCCAAAGTCTCGCCAGCGCTATGACGCCGCGCGGCCCCGCGAGCATGGTTGGCAGGCCGAGGACCATGAGGACGGCCAAATTCGCGTAAAAAAGTATATTGAAGAGAGTTGAACGGATCAGGATCATCTTGCGAACATTCCTTAAGCCCGCTGGACCGGGAAGACGAGTTTTTCGAGGGGCTCTCAATCGAGGCCGCGGAGGTGCCGGAACACTATTATTCTGGACACCAGACCGGTCAGCATCGCGATGCTGGCGCCAATCGCGAGGATAATTGCATATCCGCCGGGACCCAGCGCGAAGGCGCCAAAGAGAATTTCGATTTGATCGCCTCCCGGGCTTTGCCGCCACCAGTTTGAAAGGCCCTCAAAAACGAAAAAAGTAGCGCTTGCGAAAGCGACGCCGATACACGCGCCCCGGAATCCGAGCCGGAGGAAGTGGTGCTGGAATTCACGCGCGATGAATTGATCGGCCGCTCCAACAAAGTGCAGGACTTCGAGGATCGCTTTGTTTCCAGCCATCGCTCCGCGAGTTGCGAAGGTCACCGCCAGTCCGACCGCCGTCAGAACAAGGGCGAGAATAATCGCCACGACAACGACCAGAGATCGCACCATCGCGGAGAGCCGCTCCATCCAGAGCCTGTGGTCGTCCAGGGAGGCGGCAGGCGTCAAATCCTTCAGCCGGAGTTTTAGTCTGGAGACGTCGAGCTTTGGCGTCCTGGCCAGTTCAAGCACGATAAGTCTGGGAACCGGCAATTCACCAAGATCCAGGTCCGATCCGAGCCATGGCTCCAGCAGGCGCTCGGAATCCCGTTTACTGAATATTCGCACCCCCGAGACGCCAGCGGTCGCTTGTGCGATCGACGCCGCCTTTTGGACATCCGTTTCGATGTCGCGATTCGGCAATGGCCGCACCTGAATGGTCATTTCCCGGGAGATTGATTCGGTCCATTCGCGTGAAGCATCATGCAGAAGCACGCCAATTCCCGTGACGAAAGACGCGAGAAACGTCATGATGACAATCACCGTCACCAGAGCGCGTCCGGCGATGGAATCAGCCGGCACGAGGGGCATGTTCCTGTTTAACGCGGTTCCCGCCGAAAATGGATCCCCGGCAACCGGTTGTCTTCGAAGCGGGAGCGCTGCCCGGGCGCGCTTCAGAAGCTCAATCATATGTCTGCAATCGTCCTTCGGAAATAACGAGTCGGCGCGCGTCGTCGAATTGCTCCATCAACGCGAGATCGTGGGTGGCGACCACCACCGCGGTTCCTGACTTCCGCAATTCGGTGAAGAGACGCATGAGGCGTCTCGCGAGAGGGGGATCCACGTTGCCCGTGGGTTCGTCCGCGAGCAATAATTCCGGGCGAACAATCAGCGCGCGGGCGATGGCCGCGCGTTGCTTTTCCCCGCCTGACAGCACGGGCGGGAGAACGTGCATCCGGTCACCCAGCCCCACCCAGCGCAAAAGTTCAACAACCTCCGAGCGATAGCTCGCTTCCTCGCGTTCCTGGACACGGAGGGGCAATGCGACGTTCTCATAAGTTGTCAGATGGTCGAGAAGGCGGAAATCCTGAAACACCACGCCTACCCGCCGCCGCAAGGCCGTAATCTCGTCTTTGTCGAGAAGCGCGGCATCCTGCTGAAAAAGCGAGATGAGTCCACGCGTGGGTTTCAGCGACAAAAGCATCAACCGCATCAGCGTTGTCTTGCCAGCTCCCGACGGGCCAGTGAGAAACTGGAAGGATTGCGGCAGAATTTCGAAACTAATATCCCGAAGGACTTCTGGACCCATGCCATATCGAAGGCCGACATTTTCAAATCGCACCAAGGGAGCCCTCGCAGTGATTTCAACGCGCCGGGTTCGTGATCGGGAAACTCGGAGAACCAGTTTTCAATAAGGGTCGCACCTTAACCCCGCCTTAACCATACTGACGGACCTATACAAGAAAACCGCAACCGAATGAACAATCCGCATGCTGATTGAATGTCCCCAGTGCAACGCCGCGCTTGAGCTTGCGATAGCCCGCGCAAGCCAGCGGTTTGCCCGTGTTCGATGCGCGGCCTGCGACCATTCGTGGATCGCGCGGCTCCCGCCCTGCGACGAACCTGTCTCCCCTTTTGGCGCCGTGCCGATCGACGTCCATCGATTCAGCGTATCGCTTCCCGAGGCTGAAGCAGCCAGACAATTTAGCAAGCCTGGCGAAGGCGTTGTGTTCCAACGCGCTCTTCCGCCGCGCGTCATCCATTCGGGCCACAAAGCGCCGGGCAAAAGATCCAGCGTTGCGGCCGCAGCCACGGGCATCTTGTGCCTCCTCCTTCCGGTTCTCGCGATCGCGGGAAAAAATTCGATCGTCAGGGGCATTCCCGCCACCGCGGGCCTTTACTCGAGGGTTGGTCTCGCGGTTAACGAACGTGGCTTGCAACTTCGCGATGTCAGTTCCTACCTCTCCGAAGACGGGGCTCAGCGGGTATTGATGGTCGAGGGTCAAATCGCGAATATACGTAGTCAAACGACAAGAATACCGGATGTCCGGCTATCGGTGCGCGCTGACGCGGGCCGGGAAGTGTATCATTGGGTCTCGCCGCCGCGAAGGGAGAGCTGGCCGCGGGTGAATCCGTGCTGTTCCGCGCGCGTCTGGTCGCTGCCCCCGAGGACGCCCGCGACCTGAAGGTGCAATTTGTCGACAATTCAGCAGCGTTTGGAAACCCGAAGTAATACAAACCCGCCGCGTCTGGAGTCGCGATTCAGCCCGAAAGCAGTCGGCGAGCAATAATTTGCGCCTGGATTTCGGCGGCGCCCTCGAAAATATTGAGAATTCGAGCGTCGCAAAGCAAACGCGAAACTTCAAACGCCAGAGAGTATCCATTGCCGCCATGAATCTGAACGGCGTTGTCGGCTGCGCTCCATGCCGCGCGCGCCGCGAAGAGTTTCGCCGCTCCTGCCTCGAGGTCGCATCTATGGAGCGAATCCTTCCTGTGAGCAGCGCCTTGTGTGAGCAGGCGGCCCAGTTGGGCGTCGATCGCCATATGCACGATCTTGTCGGCAACGCGTGGAAATTCGATGATCGATTTCCCGAATTGAATGCGTTCGCGGGCGTATTTCAGCGCGGTATCGAGAGCGGCTTGCGTGACGCCGACCGCTCGCGCGGCCGTCTGAATCCTGGCGGATTCGAAGGTGTGCATGAGTTGTTTGAATCCGGCTCCTTCCCTGTCGCCCAGAAGACTGTCGAGCGGTGTTTCGAAACCATCGAAAGTCAGCTCGTATTCCTTCATTCCCCGGTATCCGAGTACGCCTATCTCAGATCCGGTCATTCCTCGCGCGGGGAACGGTTGAATGTCATCGCCCCTTGGTTTCTCGATCAGAAACAGCGACAGGCCGCCGTAGCCGTGTATCTCGCGATTTGTCCGGGCGAGCAGGATCATCAGATCCGCCCTCGCGGCATGTGTGATCCATGTTTTGGATCCGGTTATCCGGTAGGAATCTCCGTGGCGCCGCGCACTCGTGGAGATGCTCGCAAGGTCGGAACCACTTTCGGGTTCAGTGAACACCGCGGTGGTCAAAAGTCGCCCTGAAGCAATGGCTGGTAGATATCGCTCCTTTTGCGCGCTCGTTCCCGCGTGCAGAATCAGCTCCGCCGCGATTTCGGATCGCGTACCGAGCGATCCGATTCCGAGAAATCCCCGCGACAATTCTTCCGTCGCGACGCACATCGCAACCTTTCCCGATCCCATGCCGCCATGGATTTCGGGAATTGAAACGCCAAAGACGCCCAGCGATCCGAGTTCGGCGATGATGTCCATTGGTATCAGAGAATCGGCCAGGTGCCATTCGTGAGCGCGCGGAGCGATTCTGTGCTTGACGTAGCTTCGAAGGTGCGAGCGGATTTGTCGTTCAGCTTCGTCGATTTCGACCGCGTCAAAAGGCTCGCCATCCGAATCAACGATGAATTGCGCGAGCCGATGGCGGTGCTCGGGCGTATTGCCGCAGGCGACAATCGTGAAGATGTCTGCGTCCTGGCGGGCGGTGGTTTCCTCGCGGACGAGCCCGAAATCCCGCAGGCGCGCGAATTCGCTCTGGCTCATCGGAATCCCCGACAAGACCTGGTCAAGCAACTCACCGCAGGCGACACGAACGAAGAGCTCGTTCGCTTCACGGAATGAATTGGCGCTCCTGACGCGCTCGAACCACGTCAGAAGCTCCCGGGTCGCGAATACATGAACTTGCAGCCAGGCGAGGCCATGGGTCATGTGTTGCTCCCGATCCAGCAAGTCTGGATCCAGACTTCCGGATGGAGCAACGGCGGCGATGGTCGCCAGTCGCGCTGCTTCGAGCAAAGTCTCGATTTTGCCCAGCGCGCGACGAGCAATCCGAAGGAATTGTTCCGTACCCGGCGCCTTCATTGGACCACGAACTCCCTCGAAACCGGATATATGATGCCTCGCCGGCGGGATCGGGGCAACGTCGCGAGCCGGCAAGGGCGGTTACGTGTGGATGGTGTTCAGGAACGTCGTGAAGCAAGCCAGTTTTATGGGAAAATGCTGGTTGATCGCGATGGTGGCGTCTGGATAGATCGCATGACTTAAGCCGATGGCGATTCGTGGCGCCGCGGCGGATGCGTTCCCGGGGAATGGACATGGCTGACGCTTGCACACAAGGGGTCGATACTGGCTTCGTTGCCCTGGGCTTCGGAAAGGTCGCCGTCCTGGGCGTCGTTCAGGGAATCTCCGAACTTCTGCCGATTTCCTCCACCGCTCACATGCGAATCGTTCCCGCTTTTCTCGGTTGGCCAGATCCTGGATCGGCATTCTCCGCCGCCATGCAAATGGCGGCTCTCGCCGCTGTCATCAGCTATTTCTGGTCGGATATCAGGGGATTTGCGGTCGGTTCTCTCCGTGCTGTCAAGGCGCGAGACTTCGAAGACTGGAATTTCAGGTTTGTCGTCTGGATCGGACTTGCCACGATTCCGATCGCGATCGCGGGTCTGGTTCTCTCGGGGCTGCTCAACAAGTGCGGCTCGCCCCTTCGCTCACTGCCAGTGATCGGGATCTCCTGCATTGTCATGTCCGCGTTGCTCGCCGTCGCGGAAATTCGCGCCCGTCACCAGCGTACTCTCGATCACGTTAATTTGCTCGACGCCATGATCGTGGGCTGCGCGCAAGTTGGCGCTCTCATTCCGGGGATTTCTCGTTCTGGATCGACGCTGACCGCGGCTTTGTTTCTGGGTATGAAACGCGAAGAGGCGGCGCGATTTTCTTTTTTGCTGGGATTGCCGGCGATTGCGCTGGCGGGTCTCAAGGAATTCTATGAACTCTGGAAGGCCCATCTCGACGCCCAGGGATGGGCTGTGTTGTCGTTCGGGCTGGTGATCGCGTCCATATCGGCTTTTGTCGCGATCTGGAGTCTGATGCATATTCTGGAGAAATTCTCGGCGTGGCCTTTCGTCATTTATCGCGGGCTCATGGGTGTTCTTTTGCTCGCCGGGTTCGCGGCTGGTTGGCTGGCCTGAGCCAGCTTCACTTTGCCAGTCTTCCGAGGCCCCGCGGTTAACGCGGGGCCTCTTTTTTAAAGTTTGGTCTCTACGCGCCCTTTGGAAAGGGGATAACTCTGTCACTCGTTTCGCTCCCGCGCGCGTCTTCGTCGCTGGAGCCCGCGTGATTGCCGACAACGATTCCGCCCTTGTCCACGCGAACCGGTATCGTCTCGCCTTCGCGGATTTCGCCAGCGAGAATCATCTCGGCGAGCGGATCCTGGACACTCTTCTGGATCACACGCTTCAGCGGGCGCGCTCCATAAGCTGGATCATAACCCTTGTCCGCCAGCCACTGGCGCGCCTTGGTGTCCAGCGCAATCGTCATTTTCCGCTCTTCCAGAAGCTTCGTCAGACGGATCATCTGGATATCGACGATTGCTCCCATGTCGTCGCGGCGTAACCGACGGAAGAGAATGGTTTCGTCGATCCGGTTGAGGAACTCCGGTCGGAATTTCGCGCGCACGATTTGCATGACATCGTCAAGGACCGCAGAGGATTCCTGCCCTTCCTTCTGCGCGACGAGGAACTCGGCGCCCAGGTTCGATGTCATGATGATCAATACGTTACGGAAATCCACCGTCCTTCCCTGGCCGTCCGTCAGACGCCCGTCATCCAGAACTTGCAGCAGAACGTTGAAGACATCTGGATGCGCCTTTTCAATCTCGTCGAAGAGAACGACCTGATAGGGCCGTCTGCGCACGGCCTCGGTCAGGGCTCCGCCTTCTTCATATCCGACATAGCCCGGAGGTGCGCCAATGAGCCGCGCCACCGAATGTTTTTCCATGTATTCGGACATATCGATGCGAACCAGCGCGGATTCATCATCGAACAAAAACGCCGCGAGCGCCTTGGTCAGTTCTGTCTTTCCAACACCGGTCGGTCCCAGGAACATGAAGGAACCGATCGGCTTGTTCGGATCCTGAAGTCCGGCGCGCGCGCGTCGCACGGCCGTGGAAACGGCCTTTACCGCCTCCTGCTGTCCGATGACGCGAGCGGAAAGCGCCTCCTCCATGTGAAGGAGCTTTTCACGCTCGCCTTCAAGCATCCGATCGACCGGAATGCCAGTCCATCGGGACACGACCTGGGCGACATGATCCGGAGAAACCGCTTCATCCACCAGAGCCGTGCCAACCCGGGTTTCGTTCGAAGCGAGTTCCTTTTCGAGGCCCGGGATTACAGCGTAAGTGAGCCGTCCAGCCTCGGCGTAGTCGCCGCGTCGCTGCGCGTTCGCTAGATCGGTCCTGGCCTGTTCGAGCTGTTCCTTGAGTTTTTGCGCCTGGCCCAATTTATCCTTTTCAGCCTTCCAGCGCGTCGTGAGAGACGAGGATTTTTCCTCGAGATCGACGAGTTCGCGTTCAAGCCGGGCAAGCCTGTCAACCGACGCGGCGTCGGTTTCGCGTTTCAAAGCCTCCTGTTCGATCCTGAGCTGCATGATGCGGCGATCAAGCTCGTCGAGTTCCTCCGGTTTGGAATCGACTTGCATGCGCAAACGCGACGCGGCCTCGTCCACGAGATCTATGGCTTTGTCGGGCAGGAAACGGTCGGCGATGTAGCGATTTGACAGCGTCGCGGCCGCGACGATCGCCGAATCGGTGATCCGGACGCCGTGATGAAGTTCGTACTTTTCCTTGAGCCCGCGCAGAATCGAGATCGTGTCCTCGACTGTTGGTTCGTTCACGAAAATTGGCTGGAACCGCCGCGCGAGCGCCGCGTCTTTCTCGACGTGTTTGCGATATTCGTCGAGCGTTGTCGCGCCAATGCAATGCAGTTCGCCGCGCGCGAGCGCCGGTTTCAGCAAATTCGAGGCGTCCATCGCGCCGTCGGATTTCCCCGCGCCGACGATCGTGTGCATTTCGTCGATGAAGAGGATGATTCCGCCTTCGGCCGTGGTCACTTCGCCGAGAACGGCTTTCAACCGCTCCTCGAACTCCCCTCGATATTTCGCCCCCGCGATCAGAGCGCCCATGTCGAGGGCGAGAAGCTTCTTGTCGCGAAGACTCTCGGGAACATCGCCGTTGACAATCCGGAGCGCGAGACCCTCGACGATTGCTGTCTTGCCAACGCCAGGCTCACCGATCAGAACCGGATTGTTCTTGGTCCGGCGGGACAAGACCTGAATGGCCCGGCGAATTTCCTCGTCGCGACCAATGACCGGATCGAGCTTTCCATTTCGAGCTGCGTCGGTGAGGTCGCGCGCGTATTTCTTCAGGGCGTCATAGGCGTTCTCCGCGGAGGCGTTGTCCGCCGTGCGTCCCTTGCGCAAATCTTCGATCGCCGCGTTGAGCGTTTGCGCGGAAACGCCCGCGTTGCCGATAATCTTTCCCGCTTCGCTGGATCGCTCCATCGCGAGCGCGAGGAGCAACCTTTCGACGGTCACGAAACTGTCC
This sequence comes from uncultured Hyphomicrobiales bacterium, assembly GCA_903884435.1. Taxonomy (GTDB): domain Bacteria; phylum Pseudomonadota; class Alphaproteobacteria; order Rhizobiales; family Beijerinckiaceae; genus Terripilifer. Next base: position 17,640 of record CAISEY010000024.1, read on the forward strand.
CCGGCTTTTTGGGCGATTTTCTCGGCGCTGTCGAAAATGCGGGCCGTCGTCGGCGCGAGATAAAGCTGTCCGGCGCCCGAACCCTGAACCTTCGGCAATTTAGAGAGGAAAATTTCAGTCTGGATCAGCGCTTCGCGCGATCGTCCGCCAGCCTTGTCGATCAAACCCGACACGAGGCCTTCCTCGTCGTCGAGCAACACCTTCAGGAGATGTTCCGGCGTAAATTGCTGGTGATTTTCCCGAAGCGCCAAAGATTGCGCGGACTGGATAAAGCCACGCGCACGTTCCGTGTATTTTTCGAAATTCATCTCGAACCTCCGTACCCGGTGTTTCGCCCCGAAGCAGCGAATCAGCCGTCATTAAAACCACACCGGCCCCCATCAGGCAGCCCGTCGATTAAAATGTAGGAACGGTCGTTCGATTCAAAAGGGGCCAATCACACAAAATCGCTAGGACCGGGCGATTGGCCATTTTCCCCGCGTTTTTTGTTCGAGATTGGCCCCGGACGACTGTTATTCGCCGGCGGGGACATCGTCCCTGATCGGGTCGGGCGTGCCCGCATCCGTGGCTTCCGCGCCTTGCTCCGCGCGATTGCGCCGACGCCGGCGCGGCCGCAAATGAAACCCGCCCGCCTCCACTGTTTCGACGTGGCTTTCCTCGCCATTCGCAATCGCCAGCGGGGCTGGCGTCTCGGCAATCGGGATTCTGACAGGAGAAGTAATGAAGGAGGGCAAAGCCGCCGCCTCCGCCTCGGCGATCACCACCGGTTGTTCACGCGGCTGGTCGTTGCGGAAGTCCCGCTGCTGGGGCCGGTTATCCCGCTGACCCCTGTTCTGGTTGAATCGATTTTGATCGTTTCTATCCTGATAAGGTCGGTCCTGCCGTTGCTGCCGCTCATTCCGATCCTGGAATGGACGATCATGTCTTTGTTGTTGACGGTCGCCGCGCTCCTGAAATTGCCGATCATTATTTGGCGGGGGCCTGTCGCCGCTGAACTGGTGTCGTTCCTGAAATGGTTGTGGCTGCTGCGGGGCCTGGGGCTGTGGCTGACCGAATTGTTGGGGAGGGAAACGCTCGGCGGGCGATGCAAACCGATCGGGCAAACCGCCAACATCGTCGTCATCGTCCGAATCGTCGGTTTCGCTCTCTCCGGGTGGCCGCGAATAGCCCGCTTGCGCCTGAAGCTGCGCTTGCTGGGCCGAGGCAATCAGGCGGAAATAATGCTCGGCGTGTTGCAAATAGCTTTCCGCCATGACGGGATCGCCGGACGACTGCGCGTCGCGGGCAAGCTGAAGATATTTTTCAGCGACGTGATGCGCCGTTCCCCGAATCTTGACGTCCGGGCCGTTCGATTCATAAGTCCTGGTGAGCGGATTGGGACCCTTGCGATTGTTGCGACCGCGTATGCGCTTGTTCTGTCCGGGTCTCATTGAGCATCCTTGATTAAATATTGAACGCCGGTCCACCGGCGATTGCCCGCCCCGTCTTTCGCGGGCTAACTGGTTCGCCTCTGAATCATCAATTCCCGTGAGGCCTGTCCAGAATGACGTCCCATTCCGTGGACCATCCACGACGGGGGGACGGGTTCTGGTTTGTCCCGCCATACACCAAAGATGACGTTAACCAGACGCATCGCCTGATCTCATTCAACGTCCCGTCCGGCCTGGACCGGCGAGCTGCCTCCACCGTCAATCACCAATCAGCAATTTCGTCAGGAAGACAGCCACCACGAAGGCATCGGCTACCGCGTCGAACTTATCAAGGCGATTCTGGAATGAATGTTAGCCGGTTTCGGTTTCGAAGCCAAGAGGAAACGACCCTGGGTCAGGTTTGAAAAGCTGATTTTGGCGGCAGGCGGCCAATTTGTCACGTCCGGCATACGACAATTGCCCGTGTTTTTCCACCGAGGTCGCGCCGCACGCCCTGCGCGCGGAGACCCGATCGCCGGACAATGTCAGCGACAGCTTCTGCCTGATCATGGCCAAGCTCGAGTATCGCCACTCCGCCGGGCGCCAGAACGCCTGGCAACAACGAGGCGATCTCCCGGTAGGCGCGCAGACCGTCGTCTCCTCCGTCGAGCGCCAGCCACGGGTCGAAGTTTTTGACCTCGGGATCGAGGTTCGTGATGTCCCGCGTGGGGATGTAGGGCGGATTGGAAACCACGAGATCAAACTGTTTCCGGTCGGCGACGATCCGCCAGTCGCCGTGGAGCACTGAAAAGCGGCCTTCAAATCCGCAAGCCGCGAGGTTCTTTCGAGCGACCGAGCAGGCGCTGTCCGACAGATCGACAGCCACTCCGACGGCGGACGGAAAAACGTCAAGCAAGGCGCAAAGAAGCGCTCCCGATCCGACTCCGAGGTCCGCGATCCTGAATGCATTGTCCTGACGTTCGGAGAACAGCTCGAGCGCGGTCTCGACGAGAATTTCCGAATCCGGTCTGGGATCGAGAACGTCTGGCGTCACGAGCAGTTCGAGGCTCCAGAATCCTTTCTGACCGAGAATGCGGGAAACAGGCTCCCGATTCAGCCTGCGGCGAAGAAAGTCGCCGAGCTTGATGGCGGCTTCTTCTTCGAGGACAGTTTCCGGATCCCGGACAAGGTCGAGATGGTCGATCCCGGCCGCGGCGCACAGGAGAAGGCGGGCGTCGAGGCCCGCTTCCTGAACGCCGGCGGCGCGCAGGGCGGCCGTCACTTTCCTCATGGCTTCTCGCCGCGGTATTTCCAGCGAAAAGCCGGCGTCCGGGCCCACGCAATTCATGAAGCCGCCCGGGAGAGAACCCTGGTCAATCGCGCCGCGAAATTCGCCGCGTCGAGTGGCGGTTCGCCATCCATGATCCGGGCCTCGTCGTGCAGGAGCCAGGTCGCGTCCTCGACGAGTCCCTTTTGCGATCCATCGCGGAATTTTTCCGCGAGAGATGATATCAGCGCGTGTTCCGGATTGATTTCGAGGACTGGCTTCGTCGTTTCTCCGAGCCGGCCATGGTCCGCGAGCATCCGTTCAAGCCTTCGGTCCGGCCCGGCTTCCGCCGCGACGATGCACGCAGGGCTTCCCGACAAACGGTCGGACTGGCGCACGTCCGATACGGCGTCCGCGAGGGTTTGCTTCATGAAGGCCAGCAGGGTTGCGACCTCGGCGCTCGCGCCGCTGGTTTTGGGCGCCTCGTTCCCCTCCGCGACCGGAATCGATTTGATATCAGCCGCGCCCTGGGTGATCGACTTGAAGGGCTTTCCGTCAAAACCCACCGCTGTCGACACCCAAAAAGCGTCAACCGGGTCGGAGAGTAACAGGACGTCGATGCCGCGGGCGCGGAAGCCCTCGAGCTGGGGGCTGGCGGACATTCGCTTTTGATCGTCGCCAGTCAAATAATAGATGGCCGTCTGATTGGGGCGAAGGTTCGCGACATATTCGCCGAGCGTCTTTTTCAATTCCGGATCGTTCGACGTTGAAAACCGCGCGAATTTGAAAAGCGGGTCGCGCCGTTCCGGATCCTCGTAAAGACCCTCCTTGATCACGCTGCCAAAATTTTCCCAGATTTTGTTGAATGCGGGCTGGTCGGACTCGGCGAGCTTCCCGAGTTCCTGAACAATCCGGTTGGTCACGCCGCGCTTGATCGCGGCAAACACCGGACTTTGCTGGATCATCTCGCGGGAGACGTTCAAGGGGAGGTCGGATGAATCGACCACCAGCCGGACGAATCTGAGCCAGCCAGGCAGCAGGCTGCTGTCCTGGGTAATCAGCACCCGACGGACATAGAGCTTGCCCTTGCCTTTCCGTTCAGGGTCGAACAGGTCGAACGGTCGCGAGCCGGGAACGAAAGCGAGAACCGTGTATTCATGCCTGCCTTCGACGCGCCAGTGAAGCGTCATCGCGGGTTCGTCGAACTGGCCGGAGAGGCTCCGGTAGAAGTCCCGATAATTCTCTGTCGTGATTTCGCTTCTGGGCTTCGACCAGAGGGCGGCTCCGTCCCCGATTTGACGGGCCTCGCTGGTTGGCGTGTCCCTGATTTCGACAGGCACGGCGACCGCGCCAGAGTGTTCCCGGACAATGGATTCAAGTCGCCAGGGTTCGAGATATTCTTTCGAAGCGTCGTTGAGGTGGAGAATCACGCGCGTTCCGCGGGCCGGGGCTTCGTCCAGCGACAGAGGCGAGGTCGTGTAGCTGCCTTTGCCGTCCGAGGACCATGTCCAGGCCTCGACGGAGCCCGCTCGCCGCGATTCCACCACGACCTCATCCGCGACCATGAAGGCTGAGTAGAACCCGATGCCAAACTGCCCGATCAGATCCGCGGACGAAGCGGCCTTGCCGCCCTCCACTTCGTTTTCCTCGTCGGTTTTCGTTTTTGAACCGCCGATTTTGTCCAGAAAGGCCCTCGTGCCGGAATTCGCGATCGTCCCGAGAGCGGACACCAGTTCCCCGTGATCCATTCCGATGCCGTTGTCGGCAATCACGAGTTGTCTTGCCTCCTTGTCGATTGTCACGCTGATCCGGAAAGCCGTCTGGTCGCCAGCAAGCGCGGGATTTGCGATCGATTCATAACGGAGCTTTTCACAAGCGTCGGCGGCGTTGGAAATCAGTTCGCGGAGGAAAATATCACGATCGGAATAAATGGAATGAACCATGAGGTGCAGCAATCTCGCCACGTCCGCCTGAAAGGCATGGGATTGCTGGCTGGCGCCGGTCCGCGGACCCGCGTGTGTATCGTTTTCAGTTGTCACGGCGTTGCCCCTGATTGTCTCTCGCCGAATGGCGGCGGCCGAAACGGCAGCCCTCATATCGCTGCTTTCGCGCCGGATTCAAGAGATTGCACACGGACAAAAAAAGACCGGCGGGAGACATGCTCACCGCCGGTCGTTGCCGCCTCGTTCCAACCGGGAAGCGGCCCGGCTCAAATCGACTCCCCGGGGGGCTGGGGGGCTGACGAATTCCGGAAAGCCTTGTTGGCCGGGCCTTCGAGGCAACGTTATCCTTTTCGCAAGCCACTGCGGCGCGGGTTGGACGCAAACCAGGCGAAAGTGTGAATTCGAGGGGACATCGCGGTCTGGCGCGCACTTGCCGGAATCATGCGATCGGGCAATCATGTTGCAAAAGGAGGCTCGTTTGAAGGATCACGAACCCGGCGACACAGGTTGTCGTGAACAGGAGAGCGCCGGCCAGGCGGCGGACTTTTCCAGGCCGAGACTGGTCAAGACTTCCGGTTTCGAACCGACGCGGGTCGTTCAAAATCCGCAACAGGCGAGCGTGGTGTCGTTCGACCGCCATGAGTTGCGAACAATCCTCAACGTCTATGGCCGGAAGGTCGCGGCGGGCGAATGGCGCGACTATGCGATTGATTTTACCCCGGCAAAGGCCGTTTTTTCCGTGTTCCGGCGAACGTCCGAGATTCCGCTTTTCTGCATCGAAAAAGATCCGAAACTGGCGCGCAAGCAGGGAGCCTATTGCGTGATTGCGTCGGGGGGATTGATTCTCAAGCGCGGGCACGAGCTCGCGCGCGTCGTCGAAGTCCTCGATCGCAAGGTCAAGCTGGTCGTCGTCTGAATGCGGCATAAAAAAGCCCCGCGCGAGGGCGGGGCTTTCTTCCGGATCGGGTTGTGTTTCAGTTGTTCCTGCTGCCGGTCAGGTTGAGCAGGGACGTGAAGATGTTGATGAAGTCGAGGTACAGCATCAGCGCCCCGTTCACGGATTTCTTCACGGCCGTTTCGGCGTCGTCGTTGACGAAGTACATTTCCTTGATCGACTGCGTGTCCCACGCGGTCAAACCCGCGAAAATTCCGACCGACAGAACCGACAACGCGAACTGGAAAGCGGTGCTCTGCAGAAAGACGTTGACGAGGCTCGCGATCACCAGGCCGATCAGTCCCATTACGAGGAACGAACCAAAGGCCGAGAGATTACGCTTCGTGGTGTAGCCGTACAGGCTCAGGCCGCCAAAAGTCGCGGCGGTGATGAAGAACGCCCGCGTCACCGAAACGCCCGTGTAAACGAACAGGATCGACGAGAGCGAAAGTCCCATGGCGGCGGCGAACAGGAGGAAGACGTTGCGCGCCGTCGACGCGGCCATCCGGTCAATCCGGAAGGAGAAGAAAAAGACAAAGGCCAGCGGGAGCAGCATGACGACCCACTTCAGCGGACTGGCGTAAATGGCCATTCCGAAACTCGTGAGCGCCAGGCGGCCTGTCGGGCCCGTCGTTGTCGAAAGCATGTTGACGCCAAGCGCCACCAGGCCCGTCACGGCAAGACCCACCGTCATGTAGTTATAGACACCAAGCATGTAGGCGCGAAGGCCCTCGTCTCGTTCGGCTGTGCCGGCACGGGCGACGCCAGAACCCCACCGGGTGGCCGCGCTGCGGTCGAAGTCGGACATGATTCCCTCTTGTCTGGTTTTGGGCGAACAGCCCAAGCTTGCCTTGCCCTCTGGATATGACACGGCGCGCTTAATATGGCGTGCCCTCATATTCCATACAAGGGGCGCTTTTTGGTCGAGGGCGCGCTCTCACGAAGCGGCGTCGTTTCCCCGAGAAGCGGCTGTTCCGGGAAGCTAGAGATTTCGAAGCCATGGCGCGGCTTTCTCGCCGAGAGCTCGCCAGGTCCCGAGCAGACCGAGTCCGACCGTCACCAGAACGGCCACCGTAACGGCCGTCGCCGCGGACGACCAAAGCCACAGAAACTCGTCCAGTTTCATAACTTTCGTCGTGACGAGCCAGGCCGCGAGCGCCCCCGCGAGAACGCCGAAAATCGCTGTCGCCAGTCCAAGGATCCCATATTCGTAAACCAGCGATCTGATGAGCTGCCCGCGTGTTGCCCCGAGGGTTTTCAAGACGACGGTGTCGTAAATCCGGGTCCGTCGTCCGGCGGCGAGGGCGCCGGCGAGGACCAGGACCGAGGCTCCGAGCGCCACGCCCGAGGCGCCTCGAATCGCGATCGCGATCTGGTTCATGACATCGCTCAGGGCGTCGAGCGCGTCCTTCACCCGAATTGACGTGACCGTCGGCCAGGCCCGCGACACGGCTCTGAGCAGCGTGAGTTCCTTCTGCTGGTCGAAGCCTTTCGGAAATGTCGCCGTGGCGAGGTGCGTGTGCGGCGCAGAGGCAAAAGTGTTGGGCGAATAGACGAAAACGAAATTGATTCCGAGGTTGCGCCAGTTGACCTTGCGCAAGTTCGCGACGGTCGCCGAGATATTCCGGCCAAGGACATTGACGACCACGGGGTCGCCGATCTTCAGTCCCAGACCGTCGGCGATGGCCGCTTCGACGGAGACGAGCGGCGGTCCCGAATAATCCTTCGCCCACCACTCTCCCGCCGTCAGCACGGATCCATCCGGGACGCTGGTTGAATATGTTATTCCCCGGTCGCCATCCAGGACCCAGGCGGAGTCCTCCCGCGCCCTGATTTCCTCCGGGCGGCGATTCGCGAGACTGACGACGCGGCCCCGCATCATCGGCACGCGTTCCAGCTTTGCGTCCGGCGCGTTCCCGGCCATGAAAGCGTCGAAAGCAGCGGTTTCTGAATTTTTTATGTCGAGAAAGAAAAAGCTGGGGGTTTGCCCCGGAAGGGCGCGGCCGAGCTGGGCGCGAATGTTTCCATCAATCATCGTCAACGTGACGAGGAGAGCGAGGCCGAGCCCGAGAGACAGCACGACGGAGGGCGTCAGCGCGCCGGGGCGGTGAATATTCGCGATAGCGAGTCGCAGACCCGCGTTTTTCGCGCGTGGCGCGCGTCGGGCGAGGACCGCTATCGCGGCGGCCACGAGGCGCAAAACGACAAATCCGGCGAGCGTCGCCACGGCGTAGATCGCGGCCAGCTTGCGATCGGTCGCCAGCCATATGATGGTTCCAATCAGCGTCGCCGCCGCTGTCAGGATCAAGGCCACGTAGCGCGCCCGGGGGAAGGATCGCGCGGGTTCGACCTGGTCCCGGAACAGCGCGGAAACGCGTATGTCGTGTGCCCGGCCCAGTGGCGCGAGCGAAAAGGCGAGCGACGTCAGAACGCCATACAGGGCGCCGGCGGCGATTTCGCGCGGATAGATCGCGGGTTCGAGCGGGAAAGGAATTTGCGAACCAAGCGACGCCGAAATAGCGAAGGGCATCGCGAGTCCCGCGACAAGTCCAAGACCGATGCCCGCAAACGCCACGGCAAGGACTTCGATCAGCATTACAATGAACACGTAACCGCCGGTGGCGCCGAGAGACTTCAGCGTCGCGATGTCGGCCTGTTTGCGTTCCACATGCGCGTGGACCGCGTTGGCGACGCCAACCCCGCCCACGACCAGCGCCGTCAATCCAACGAGCGTCAGAAATTGGGTGAACTTGTCGAGATTCTTTTCAAATTGCGGGGAAATATTCGCGCGCGTGCGTATTTCCCAACCAGCGTCCGGAAACGTCTGCCTTGCCTCTTCCACCACCCGTGCGAGAGCGGCGTCCGAAGCGGGTTGATCCGAAGCCGAGTTGGGCAAGACCACCCGGTTCAACCACCGCACCAGGGAGCCTGGCTGAACGAGGCCAGTTGTTCTGAACGCTTCCAGGGAGAGAAGAACCCGCGGTCCGAAGCCAACTCCACCCGCGAGCTTGTCCGGCTCGGAAACGAGATCGCCTCTATATTCGAACGGCGCGTCGCCGATGGTCACGCGGTCGCCGGGTTTGAGGTCGAGGCGCGCGCGCAGGGCTGCTTCGGCGACATATCCCCATGCTCCGTTTCGGAAACCCAGGGCATCGCCGAGGTCCATCGCGGGCTCGATCAGCACTGTTCCGAGCGCTGGCCAGGTCGAAGGAACCGCCTTGATCTCGACAAGCGCCGTTTCTCCGTCCGCGCGTCGCGCCATGGCGCGCATGGACGCGAGAGAGGAAACAGCGCCGCGGCCTTCGAGAAAGGTTCGCTCGGAAGCGTCGAGTTCCCGATGAATCAGAACAAAGGATACATCGCCTCCGAGTATTCTTCGTCCTTCGCGGGCAAGCCCGTCCGAAAGTCCGCGAGACACCGAGCCCACGCCGACAATCGCGGCCACGCCCAGCGCGATGCATCCGAGGAAAATTCCAAAGCCGGAAAGCCCGCCGCGAAAATCGCGGGCCGCGATTCTCAGCGCGAGGGGATACATCGACCGGCGCGGCGGCGTTTCGCTCAGGACAGTCATTGCGCGGCCGCAATTGAAAGGGTCGTCGCTTCGTCGGCGACGATCTGGCCGGAGCGAAGGCGAATGGTCCGGTCGCAGCGGGCCGCGAGCGAATTGTCGTGGGTCACCAGAACGAGCGTGGCTCCGCGCTCGCGTCGCAGGGCGAACATCAATTCGACGATCGACTTGCCCGAATCTTCGTCGAGATTGCCTGTCGGTTCGTCGGCGACGAGAATTGCCGGGTTTGGCGCGAGGGCTCTCGCCAGCGCCACGCGTTGCTGTTCGCCGCCGGATAGCTGCGATGGATAATGGGACATGCGTTCGCCCAGACCAACCGCGCGAAGCTCCCTGGCCGCGATTTCGAAAGCGTCCGCCCTGCCGGCGAGTTCCAGGGGAATCGAGACGTTTTCCAGCGCCGTCATGGTGGGAATGAGGTGGAATGACTGGAAGACAATTCCAATTTTCGCGCCGCGAAATCGCGCGAGGGAATCTTCATCCATGCGCTCGATTCTCCGGCTATCAATGGAAATCGTCCCGGAATCGGGCCGCTCCAGACCCGCGATGGTCATCAGCAGCGTGGATTTTCCCGAGCCCGAGGGCCCCACGAGGCCTACCGCCTCACCCGCGCCTATTTTCAGGGAAATTCCCTTGAGTATATGGACGCGGGCCGCTCCCCGTCCCAGACTGAGTTGAATGTCGTTCAATTCAATCATGGGGGCCGCCGGGCCGGAGACTGACATGTCGGGCATTTCCATTGAAAAATTCGCCTCGCGGCGAGACGGAGCAAGCCACTCATATGGGGATCGGCGGCGATTCGTCCATTTTCTCGGAGTTATTTTGACCGTTGTCGCAACGATCGGCGGTTCTGCGCGCGGACAGGCGGATGGCAAGCCCGTGCGGATCGTCGTCCTCGGCGACAGCCTGACCGCGGGCTATATGTTGCCGGGCGCCGCGGCTTTCCCGGCTGTCCTCGAGCGGTCGCTGCGCTCGGCGGGAATGAATGTCGAGGTCGTCAACGCCGGCGTTTCCGGAGACACGTCCACCGGAGGCCTCGAGCGGCTCGACTGGGCGATTGGCGAGGGAGCCGATGCGTTGATCGTCGAACTTGGCGCCAACGACATGTTGCGCGGCCTGAATCCGGATATAACCTACCACGCGCTCGGGGAGATCGTGGCCAGGGCAAAGAGCCGGAACATCCGGGTATTGCTGGCGGGCATGGTCGCCGCCCCGGGAATCGGGCGCGAGTACGAGGAACGTTTCAACGGAATTTTCGCGCGCGTTTCCAGAGAGCAGGACGTGCCGCTCTACGGATTTTTTCTCGATGGCGTCGCGGGCGAGCCCAAACTGCAACTGGGCGACGGGATGCATCCGAACACCGCCGGGGTCGAGATCATTGTCGGTAGAATCCTTCCGATGGTCCGGGAACTGGTCGCGCCGCTGGCTACGCGGTCGTGAGTCCCGTTTCGGGTGATCCGGGCGGATTTGCCAGGGCCATGAATTTTTCGGACACGGGGGAGGTTGAAATTCCGAGGCTGTTCACGGGCATCCAGATACCGGAAGAGATTTCGTCGGAACTTTCCCTGGTGCGAGGCGGGCTTTCGGGCGCGCGCTGGATCGAGCCGGCGGACTACCATGTGACGTTGCGATTCCTCGGCGACGTGAGCGTGGAAATTGCCGAGCATTTTTGTTTTGAACTTGGTCGGCGTGAAAAACCCGCGCTTGCCTTGTCTTTCGATGGCCTCTCTTTCTTCGGCGGCTCCAGACCGCGCGCCCTGATCGCGCAAATCAAGCCGACGTCCGGGCTGCACCTGCAGGCCGACCATGAACGCGTCGCGCGAAAGGCGGGTCTTGTCCCGGAAACCAGAAAATTCACGCCACATGTGACTATTGCCCGTCTGAGCGGGGTCAGGCCGGAGTCGGTCGCGGGTTATCTCTCCGGACGGGGATTTTTGGCGAGCAACGAATTCAGGGCCCGAGAATTCGTGGTTTATTCATCCAGAGGATCAACCGGAGGCGGTCCGTACGTTGTCGAGGCCGTCTATCCACTTCGGGACGAAGGCTCCGGGTTGGCTGGAATTTCCTGAAGGCGTCGTCTATTTCGGCGCGAGCCGGATAGCTCCGTCGAGCCGGATCGCGCCGCCATTGAGCATGTCGTTTTCGCAAATGGACTGGACGAGTTGCGCGTATTCGTCCGGCCGGCCAAGCCTCGACGGGAAAGGAACGCTCGCGGCGAGTGACGTTCGGGCAGCTTCCGGAAGCCCATCGAAAAGCGGCGTATAGAACAGTCCGGGAAGAATGGTCATCGCGCGAATTCCGAAAGAGGCGAGATCGCGCGCGATCGGAAGGGTCATGCCCATGACGCCAGCCTTCGAGGCGGAATAGGCCGCCTGTCCTGTCTGTCCATCTTCAGCGGCGACCGAAGACGTGGTGATCACGACGCCGCGCTGGCCGTCGGCGTCCAGAGGCGGCGCCGCGGCCATGGCCACCGTCGATTTGGTGATCATGTGAAACGTGCCCACGAGATTGATCATGATCGTTTTCTGAAACGTCGCGAGATCGTGCGCGAGCAATTCACCGGAGTCGCGTTTCTTCGTCACGGTTCTCCGGCCTGGCGCTATGCCGGCGCAATTCACAAGCACCCGTTCGATCCCATGGGCGGCGCGCGCCGCCGCGAAAGCCGCGTCCACCGACGTTTCGCTGGTAACGTCGGCTTCGTAAAATCGTCCGCCAATTTCGTCCGCGACTTTTTCACCTCTGTCCTTTTGAAGATCGAAGATCGCGACGCGCACGCCGAGCCCCGCCAGTCTGCGCGCGGTCGCTTCGCCAAGCCCGGACGCGCCGCCCGTCACGATCGCCGCGATGCTGGAATCGAGTTTCATGTTTGTCTCTCCAGTGGATCGCCAGAGTGTAAAACGGGTCCGGCGAGCCGGCGCAATCAGTCGAAAGGATAAACGCCTGGCTCGGGTCGCCAAGCATGGGATATGCCATGTATTCCAGAACGCAGCATGGCCGCCCATGAATCGCGCGTCGTCGCGCCAATATGTGGAGACGCGAAAAAATTCGGGACATCGAGCAGGGGATTTCCATTCGCGGGCTCGACCGCGAAAACGTCGAAGGCCGCGCCCGCAAGACGCCCGCTCTCGAGGCGCTCCTTTAGCGCGATTTCATCGACCATGTTGCCGCGGGCGCAGTTGATCAGGACCGAACTCGGCTTCATGCGGTCGAGCACGGCGCCGGTGTACATCCCGATCGTGGACTCGTTGCGCGACAGATGGATGGTCAGCACGTCCGAGCGCGCCCATAATTCCTCGGCGTCGACGACCTCGACGTTCCAGTCCTTGCAGAAAGCGCTTATATCCACGCGGTCGCAGGCCAGGAGCCTGACGCCATAGGGCTGAAGAAGCTTGATCACTTCCTTGCCAATGAATCCGCAGCCGTGAACGCCAACGGTGCGACCGCGCAGGTCTCCACCGAAACCGACAGGCCCCGTCCAGCGTCCGCGCCGGAGCAAATTGGAAAATTCATGCACTCGCCGAAGGGCGAACACCATGTAACAGACCGCGAGTTCCGAGACCGACACTTTGTTGATGCCCGGCGCCCACCACATCTTGATATCGTGCCGGTTCAGGATAGCGGGGTCGATATGATCGACGCCCGCGGAACACAGCGACACCACCTTGAGTTCCGGGAGGCTGGCGCAAACCTTGTCCGAAAAACGGTCGAGACCGATCACCGCGGCGTCGTGGCCCTTCAAATAGGCGATCAGTTCATCCTCGTCGAAACGAGACCGGTCAGTCCGGAATTTCGTGCCGGGAAAGGCGGTCTCGAGTTCCGCCCGGATCTCGGGGAAAAAATCAAAATAGGGAATTGTGACGGCGACGCGCATGATGAAACACCCTTTGTTCGTCCGCAGGCTATCAGGGATGCGCGGACGAGCAAGTGTTGACAACCCGACCGGGGGGATCAAACTCCGGTCCAGCGATGGTGGGAGCGAGACGGGGGCAAATGTTCAAATCCAGATGGCTTTCGTGGTGTTTCGGATCGTTGATCGGGGCGCTTCTCGCGACTCCGTCCGCGCTTGCCGCCGACGCGGCGTTGATCGAGGCCGCCCGCGGAGAGGGTCGGGTCGTCTGGTACACGGGGTTTGTCATTGAACAGCTCGCGCGCCCCCTCGCCGAGGCTTTCGAGGCGAAATATGGCGTCAGGGTCGAATATGTCCGCGCCAATTCGGCGGATCAGGTGTTGCGCATCCTGAACGAGGCAAAGGCTGGCAAGGTCATGTCCGATGTCTTCGACGGCGCGATTGGCGCGTCGACGCTCAAGAAAGAGAAGGTTCTGGCCTCCTACATTCCACAATCAGCGGCGAACTATCCAAAGGAACTCGTCGATCCCGAGAAGTTCTGGACGGGTGTCAATGTCTACGTGCTGATGCCGGCTTTCAACACCGATCTTGTTCACAGGGGCGACGAGCCACGAAGCTGGGAGGATTTTCTCGATCCGAAATGGCGCGGCAAGTTTGCCTGGAGCAGCAGCATGTCGGCCGCTGGCGCTCCCGGATTTATCGCCACGGTGCTCAAGGAATATGGCGAAGAAAAAGGCATGAATTATTTGCGCAGGCTCGCCGCTCAAAAGATCGCGAGTATCGACGGCGCCGGACGAGCCGTGACAGATCAGGTGATCGCTGGCGAATACGCGATCGGGCTCCATATTTTCAACAATCAACCGGCCATGATGGCTCGCGCTGGCGCCCCCATAGCGGCGCTTCCGATCTTGCCAGCGACGGCGACGCTCAACACCGTGTCGGTGGTCGCGGGCGCGCCGCACCCGAGCGCCGCGCGATTGTTCGTGGATTTTTTGCTCTCGGGCGAGGGGCAAAAGGTCGTCGCGGCGGGCGACTATGTCCCGGCGGATCCGCAAACCCCGCCGAAGGATCCTTCGCTCCGGCCGGATGGCGTGAAACTGCGCGCACTCTATTTTTCGCCCGAGGAGCTCGAGGCCGGAATCGCGAAATGGGGCGGACTCTACCGGGACCTTTTCAGGTGATTTTCGGGTCCGGTCCGGACTTTCGCTGGAAAGTCCTGCGATTTCAGGGTTCGAGGGGCGAATCCCAGTAAAGATAATCAAGCCAGCTTTCATGCAGGTAGTTCGGCGGGAACAATCGCCCGTTGTGGTGGAGGTCGCCGACCGTGGGCTGCCACGGAGCGCGGAATGGAAGCATGCGGGCTTCCGCCGGCAGCCGGTCCGCCTTGCGCAGATTGCACGTCGAGCAAGCGGCGACGACATTTTCCCAGGTCGTGGTTCCGCCTTTCGAGCGGGGAATCACATGGTCGAAAGTGAGGTCATCGCGAGCGCCGCAGTACTGGCACGAAAAACGGTCGCGCAAAAAAACATTGAAACGGGTGAAAGCGGGAAATCGCGAGGGCTTGATATAGGTTTTCAGGGACACGACCGATGGAAGGCGCATTTCGAACGTCGGACTTCTGACGCTTCGTTCGTATTGCGAAACGATATTTACCCGGTCGAGGAACACGGCCTTGATCGCGTCCTGCCAGGACCATAGCGACAGGGGGTAATAGCTCAGCGGACGAAAGTCCGCGTTGAGCACCAGCGCCGGACAGGCTTCCGGCGAAGCGGCAGGCTGGAAGTGAACCGTCAAATCCGGACACCTCATTTCGCACGCGGTTGATCGAACCCGAAGCGACGAGCGTCCTTATCTAATAGCAGCGTGACGGACTTGTGAAGGGGCGCCGCCGCGCGAAAACGGGTCTACCTCGTCGGAACGGGCGTCCCGCTCCGGTAATCATAAAATCCGCGTCGGGTCTTGCGTCCCAGCCAGCCGGCCTCGACGTATTTCACGAGGAGCGGGCAAGGCCGGTATTTTGAGTCCGCAAGTCCCTCGTGAAGCACTTGCATGACCGACAGACAAGTGTCGAGACCGATGAAATCCGCGAGCTGCAGGGGGCCCATGGGATGGTTCGCACCGAGCTTCATCGCAGTGTCGATCGCCTCGACGGACCCGACGCCCTCGTACAGGGTGTAGATGGCCTCGTTGATCATCGGGAGCAGAATTCTGTTCACGATGAACGCCGGGAAATCCTCCGAAACCGTTGAAGTCTTGCCGAGGCGTTCGATCAGGGCGCGCGCGGCCTGAAAAGTCGAATCTTCCGTCGCGATTCCCCGGATGAGTTCGACGAGCTGCATGCGCGGCACCGGATTCATGAAGTGAATTCCGATGAATTTTTCCGGTCGATCCGTGACTGACGCGAGCCGCGTGATCGAAATGGAAGAGGTGTTCGAGCCGAGCAGGGCCTCCGGCTTCAGGGAGGGACAGAGTCGCGCGAAGATCTTGCGCTTGATCTCTTCGTTTTCCGTGGCGGCTTCGATCACGAGATCGCAAGTCCCGAGATCGGCGTAATCCGGAGCCGGCTTGATCCGGGCCAGCGCTGATTTCCGGTCGCTCTCCTGAAGAAGGCTCTTGGCGACGTCCCGGGCGAGGTTTCCGTCGATCGTTGCGAGACCGGAGTTGATCCGCTCTTCGGAAACGTCGTTGAGCATGACGTTGAAGCCCGCGACCGAGAAAACCTGGGCTATGCCATTCCCCATCTGGCCGGCGCCAATGACGCCAATTGTCCTGATATCGATTGCCATGCGTCCCGTTGCCTTTCCGGACCAATCATAAGCGAAGTTCGCCCGTCGCCCAGACGTTCCGCCTAGCTCTTCAGTTTCGCGAGTTCGGCGTCAAGTTCGGGCAGGGCCTTGTAGAGATCCGCCACGAGCCCGTAGTCGGCCACCTGAAAGATCGGAGCTTCCTCGTCCTTGTTGATCGCCACGATGACCTTGGAATCCTTCATGCCCGCGAGGTGCTGTATCGCGCCGGAAATCCCGACCGCGATATACAGCTCCGGCGCGACAACCTTTCCCGTCTGACCAACCTGCCAGTCGTTGGGGGCGTATCCGGCGTCAACGGCCGCGCGCGAGGCACCCATGGCGGCGCCAAGCTTGTCCGCGACGGGTTCGATGTAGATTTTGAAGTTTTCGGCGTTTTGCATCGCGCGACCGCCGGAAATGATGATACGCGCCGCGGTGAGTTCCGGTCGATCCGTTTTGGCGATGGCTTCGCCCTTGAACGCCGAAAGACCGGGATCGGCGGCCGCCGCGATGGTTTCTATCGACGCGGAAGCCGTCTCGGGCGCGGCCTGGAACGCGGTCGTGCGCACCGTGATGACTTTTTTCGCGTCCAGTGATTTGACGGTCTGGATGGCGTTTCCGGCATAAATGGGGCGTTCGAACGTATCCGGCGCCACGACCTTGATGATTTCCGAGACCTGCATCACGTCGAGGAGCGCGGCGACGCGCGGCATGACGTTTTTCGCTCCCGGCGTCGCGCTCGACACAATGGCGTCGTAGCTGGCCGCGAGGGAAACAATCAGCGCCGACGTCGGTTCGGCGAGCTGATGCCCGTAGGCGGGAGAATCCGCGAGAAGAACTTTTTCAACGCCTTCGAACCTGGCCGCCGCTTCGGCCGCCGCGCGGCAATCGCTACCCGCGACCAGGACGTGGACGGGCGCGCCAAGTTGCCTCGCGGCGGTCACGACCTTTGGAATTGCGTCGCTGAGCTTGCCCTTGATGAGATCGGCGAAAACCAGCGTCGACATCAGAGCACTCCCGCTTCGTTTTTCAGTTTGCCGACGAGTTCGGCCACCGAGGCGACTTTCGCGCCGCCTTTCCGTCCCGCTGGCTCCGCGGTGCGAAGAATTTGCAGTCTTGGAGAGACATCGACGCCGAAGTCGGCGGGTGTTTTTTCATCGATCGGCTTTTTCTTGGCTTTCATGATGTTGGGCAGCGACGCGTAGCGCGGCTCGTTCAGCCGCAAGTCCGTGGTTACCACCGCCGGAAGTTTCAGCGTCACGGTTTGCAAACCACCGTCGACTTCGCGCGTCACGTCGACGCTCCCGTCGCCGATTTCGACCTTCGACGCGAAGGTGCCTTGGCCCCAGCCAAGCAGCGCCGCCAGCATTTGCCCGGTTTGGTTGCAATCGTCGTCAATCGCCTGTTTGCCGAGGATCACGAGGCCAGGCTGTTCCGCGAGCGCGACGCCCTTGATGATTTTCGCCACGGCGAGCGGCTCCACGGCGCCATCCGTTTTCACGAGAACGCCACGGTCAGCGCCCATCGCCAGCGCGGTGCGAATCGTCTCCGACGCCTGGGCAGGACCGATGGAAATAACGATGACTTCGGTCGCCTTGCCAGCTTCCTTCAGGCGGAGGGCTTCCTCGACGGCAATTTCGTCGAATGGATTCATGGACATTTTTACGTTGGCGAGTTCCACGCCGGACCCATCGCCCTTGACGCGGACCTTCACGTTGTAATCGACGACGCGCTTGACAGGCACGAGAATTTTCATTCGGGGCATCTCCTCTCGAAAGGCTGCTCCAGGACACGTGGTTTGGTAATGTCGCCGCCCGGCATAGTCAATTCACTGGAAAAACCTTCGGGGCGCGCGATCGGAGAATGGGCGCCTCCCTTCTTTTCAGCCACGGCGTCAGCGCGGCGCCGGCGAGGAAGCCGCCGACGTGAGCCCAATATCCGACTTCCGTGGCGTGGATCGTGAGGGCCGAGTAAATCTGGAACAGGAACCACAATCCGAGGCACCAGAAGGCCGAAACGCGAAGCGGGATGAATTGCAGAGCGAGCCCGAATATTTTCGCGCCCGGGTACAAGAGCAGATAGGCGGCGATCACGCCCGCGATCGCGCCGGACGCGCCGATCAATGGCGCTTCGGACAACGGATCCATGAACGCGTAGAGCAGCGATCCCGCGACGCCGGACAGAGTGTAAAACAGGAGGAACCGCGCGGGTCCCATGGCGTCCTCCACGTTGTCGCCGAACACCCAGAGGAACGCCATGTTTCCCGCGAGGTGTGTAAATCCGCCGTGAAGGAACATGCCCGTGAGCAGCGTCAGGGGCGCGGGAATGATCGCGAGCCCCCTGGCCAGGGCAGCATGATCGAAGAGCACGGCGGGAATCAAACCCAGAGCAAGGTCGAGTCTCGCCGTATCGCCAAGAAGTCCCGCGCGTTCTGCGATGAAGACGATGATGTTGGCGGCGATCAACGCTTGCGTGATCCATGCCCGCCGCAAAAACTTCAGCGTCACGCCATCATGCAGGGGAAAAAACATCTCTGACGCTCTTTTTTGGATCGAGCACGGTTTCTTCCTTCGCCGGGTCTTCCATCAACGATTCTGGCCGGGAACCCATAAAACGTCGCCGCCGGCCTTCAGATTTGCGTGTCTGGCCGCCACGAATAGGAAGTCCGACAGCCGGTTGATGTATTTCAACGCGGCAAGGCCCACCGTCTCATCCGGGCGGCTCGCGAGTTCCACCATCAGGCGCTCCGCTCTCCGGACAATGGTTCTCGCCATGTGGAGGGCGGCGGCGGCCGCGGAGCCACCCGGCAGCACGAACGAACGGAGGGGTTGCAGATCGTCGTTCAGCCCGTCGATTTCCGTTTCCAGGCGTTCGACTTGCGATTGCACGATCCGCAAGGGTTCGTAGTCGAGCTTCTGGCCGGCGTCGGGCGTGCACAGATCCGCGCCAAGATCGAAGAGGTCATTCTGGATTCGCGCCAGCATCGCGTCGAGTTGCGGCGCCGTCGTCGCTGTCGAAAGCCGGGCAAGTCCGAGCGCGCAATTGGCTTCATCCACGGTTCCGAAGGCCTCGATCCGCAAATCGAACTTCGCGCGCCGTTCTCCGTTTCCAAGCGCGGTTTCGCCAGCGTCGCCTGTTCGTGTGTAAATTCTGTTGAGCGTGACCATGGTTTTGCCCGGGATTATATTCAAATGACCAGTGGCTGACGGGTTCGCGGCTTGAACCCGCGCGCGGTCGTCTGCGAAATCAGGAACGTTTCGCCCGGAATGTATCGTGAACTCTATCCACGAACATACAAAACTCCGATGATCACGAGAACCGCGAGGAATTGCAGGCCCACGCGCCAGCGCATCAGGCGCTGCGACAAGTTAGGGCTGCCGCCGCGCATCATGTTCAGGAGTCCGAGCAACAGAACGATGAAAACAGCGCCGATGGCGATCGCGATAAGGAGGTTGGACGAGAAGTTCATTTTTGCTTTCCGGCGCGGTGTCTGGCGAGATCGGGAGAACGACCCGTCGCCGCGGGTTCAATATCGTTTGAGCAGGCGTTCAAGATAGTCCAGTTCCTCGCGCGGACGAAATTGTTCTCCGAGCCTCTTGCGCAGTTCCTCGAGCACTCTTTGAGCTCTTTGCGCCGCGGGAACGCCGAGCGGATCGTAGAGCTGGCGATTGTTGTCGCGACGATCGTGGGATTCCCGGCCAAGCGGATCCGGGTTGGCGTTGGGCCGGCCATCCCTCGGTTGCCCGTTGCCCGGGTTTCCAGGGCCGGCTTGCTCGCCTTGCCCCTCTCCGGGCTGATTGCCCTGCTGTTGCATTTGCTGGGCGAGGGATTGCGCGCCCTTGCGCAAGCCTTCCAGCGCGCGGCCCTCGGCGTCGACGGCCTTGCCGCGCCCCTGTTCCCCGCGGCCAAGCTCGCCCTCCGCGTCCTTCATGCCATCTTCGGCGTCGTCCAGGCCTTCCTCGCCCTTCATGCCGTTTTGCTTCATTCTATTTTTCAGGTCTTCAAGACGCTGGCGCAACGCCTGCTGGCGTTGTTGTAGCGACTGCTGGTCGCCCTGCCCGTTTTGGGCGTTCTGATCATCGTCCCCGTCTTCGTTTTCGTCGCCCTGGTTCTCGTCTTGCCGACCTTGTCGACCCTGCTGGTTCTGATCGCCTTGACGGCGCGAGTCCTGTTGCCGCTGCTGATTGCGCCGTGCCCGGTTCCGCTGCTGCTGTCCCTGGCGGAATGTCTCGTCGCGCAAAGCCTGCTCGTCGCGGGTCATCTGGTCGAGTTCGTCCAGCGCCCGGTTCATTTCGCGGGACATCTGGTCGCCACGATTGTTGTCCGGACGTCTGGCGGTCTGGAGATTCTCCAGCAGGTTTTGCAACTGGTCGAGCATCCGTTGCGCCTCGGCCATTCCGCCCTCGCGCATCATCTGCTCCATCTTGTCGAGCATCGACTTCAGATCTTGCGAGGTTATGGTCCGGGAGTTGTCGTTGCTCGAATCACGCTGATCCTGGTTGTTCGGGTCCCGCTGGGCTTGCTGGGCCATCTCGTTGAGGAACTTGTCCAGCGCGGCGCGCAATTGCTCCATCAGCTTTTTCAATTCTTCGTCCGAAGCCCCGCGCTGCATTGCGTCGCGCAGTTGCTGTTGGGCGGCGCGCAGATCGCGTTCAGCGTCGGACAAGCCGCCATCCTCGATGCGCAGCGCCATTTCCCACATGAGATCAGCGACCTCGAGGAGATCCGCGTCGCTTTTCGCGTGGTTCAGGCGCTTCGAAACGCTGCTCAGCCCCAGATACTGGCCTGGCAAAACGTCAAAACGATCGGGAGCGAGGAGCAGGGCTTCCATCGCGGTCTGAACCCGCTTGCGATCGTCCGGCGCGAGAACGAGATTGCGCCGCTGTTCAACCAGCGCTTTCGCGAGAGGCTTCACGAATGGCCGCTGCGGGAGGGTTGTCTCGACCGCGTCGCTCTTGCCTTCGTTGCCGCCCTCGTCGCGCGCCGAAAGGATCATCGTGACGCGGGCGCCGGCCCAGGGATGTTCGGACAGGTCGGAGGTTGTTTCCGCTTCGCCCAACCCCCCGGGCCCCGCGGGCAAGGCGAGGGTCATTTTGGGCGGTTCGACGAGAGATCGGCCGCCAACCGGGCGACCTGCGACAACAGGCTTCGAAAAGTTGGCCTCCGCGCCGATTACGCCGTAATCGTCGTCGATTTTATAGCCAACGCTCAAAGACCCTCGCAGATTGCTTTTGGGGGGCTCCCTGATCGTGATCGTCGGCGGCAGATCGGGTATCGCCGCGATATCGAAAGCGGCCACGATCGAACCAAACCGCTTGAACGTCAGGCGCGCGTTGCCGCCAAGTATCCAGCGGCTTTCGGCGTCGTTCGCCGACGGCTTCCGCGCGATCGCTGATTTCGCCGTCGGGGCGGAGTTTTCCGAAACTTCCCCTGGAGGCGCCTGAAGGGCGCCCGAGGTTTCGACGGTGACATTGGCGTTTTCCGACATCCGGACAATGATCGCCGATCCCGCCGGGGCCCGCGCTTCCCTGGTCGAGCCGGGCTTTTGTCGATCCGCGGCGTCTTCCCTGAGATTCAGGATGACCGGCGGCTTGCCGGTGTAGGCCGGGGGATCAATCCACGCGTCCAGCCGATAACCCTGAGAAAGCGCTCCGGGGGTTCGCCAGTCGAAAGCGGCGAGCACGCGGGCGTATTTTTCCGGGCCGGCGATGAATCCGGTCGCGGCCACGGCCAACAGCGCAAGGCCGCGAATGGCGTAACGGTCCCTTTCCACGAGCCGGGGCGAGGGGAGCGAGACTTTCAGGGCCGCGGCTGTCCGTCGCGTGCGATTGCGGTGGAGTTCCCACAGGGCGCGCGTCGCGGGGTCGTTGTGATTGTTCGCGAGACTATCGTCCAGCATGGTCGCGGGCTGGTGGGGCAGACCCGAATCGCGGTCGAGACGAGAGAGCCGCTGCGCTCTCGTTGGCAGTCCCATCCGGATGAAACTCGCGAGGATTCCGAGCGCGGGCCCGGCGAACAGCAGCACGCCGATCACGCGCGCCCAGCGGGGAACCTCGAGCCAGACGCCCGAAAATGAAATCGCCAGAAACAACGCCGCGGTCACGAGAATGGCCGCGCAACCGGGCCAGACGCGCTCCCATACGATCGCCAGACCGGCGCGAGACGCAAGCCGCTCCAGCCGTTCCGGGAGAGGATCGTTCATTGAAGATTGCGTTGTCGGCACGCGCGTCTCCTGTGCGTCATCGCAGGCTAGCACGCCGCGCGAGCCTTTCCACTCAGGAAATCGTGATCCTTTCCGCCAATAGCGGCGCCATTCGGGCGAACGGCGGACACGGCGAACCGAAATGCTCTCCTTCGGGAGGGAACCGAAGCGCCGGATTCAGCATTTTTCAGGATAGCCAGTCCGGCACGCGATCGAGACCAATCAGCTCGTCGAAGCTGGTTCTTGGCCTGATCGTCGCCCAATTCCCGCCGTTCACGAGAACTTCGGGGATCAGCAAACGGGAATTGTAGGTGCCTGCCTGTACGGCGCCATAGGCTCCGGCGGACATGACGGCGAGCAAGTCATCTGGCGCGGGGCGCGGAAACAGGCGTGACCGGGCGAGAAAATCTCCGGTTTCGCAAACCGGCCCGACCACGTCTGCCATGCCCATCGCCGCTGCGGACGTGGTCTCGACCACGGGCTTGATGTCATGATGGGCGTCGTAGAGAGTTGGTCGAACGAGATCGTTCATGGCGGCGTCGACAATGATGAACGTCCTGTCAGCGCCCCGCTTCACGTAAATAACGCGGGTCACGAGAATTCCCGCGTTTCCTACGATCAGTCGGCCGGGTTCGAACACAAGCGCGCAACCGAGGGAATTCGCGTGCTTGCGGACGATGCTGGCGTAACGGTCGGGGTGGTAGGAGTCGGGATCCTCGCCCTCCCGGTAGGGGATGCCAAGGCCACCGCCGAGATCGACATGGTCAATGACGTGGCCGTCCGCGCGCAATTCCCGCACGAAATCGGCGAGCAAGCCAAAAGCATCGTCAAATGGCCCGAGATCCGTGATCTGGGAGCCAATGTGCATGTCCACGCCGGTGACCTGAATTCCCTTCAGCGTGGCGGCCTCGCGGTAGACATCGCGGGCGCGGGAAATCGGGATGCCGAATTTGTTTTCCGATTTGCCGGTGGCGATCTTGTGGTGGGTTTTCGCGTCGACGTCGGGATTGACGCGCAAGGCAATCCGGGCCGTCAGCGCCTTCGACCGGGCGATTGCGTCGATCGCGTGAAGCTCGGGTTCGGATTCCACGTTGAAACAGAGGATATTTTCATCGAGCGCGAGCGAAATTTCGCGCGCCGTCTTGCCAACGCCCGAGAAGGTGATTTTCGAGCCGGGAACGCCGGCCGCCCGGGCCCGTCTGAGTTCGCCTTCCGAGACCACGTCCATCCCCGCGCCGAGCTTCGCAAGGGTCGCCAGAACGGCCTGGGTGGAATTGGCCTTCATGGCGTAACAGACCAGGGAGGGCGTTCCGGCGAAGGCTCCCGAGAAAACCTCGAAATGGCGGGTCAGCGTCGCCGATGAATAGCAATAAAACGGAGTGCCGACGGCCCTGGCTATCGAGGCGATATCGACGTCCTCGGCGTGCATGACGCCGTTTCTGTATCCAAAATGATGCATGTGACAACCGCGTCAGAGAAGGGGATCGAGAACGAACGGGTCTTTCGGCGGCACCACGCCGCGGACGCGGCGGTTGTTCTGAACCGATTCTGGCGGAGCCCCGTCTTTCGATTCTTCCGGCTCCCGCGCCGCGTGCGCGCTCACGCCCGCTTCCGGCGGTGGTTCGAGCGCTCCACGCCTGCCGCACCCCGCGAGAGCCGCGAGAATGACGACGGTCAGAACGCCGGCGCATCTGGTAAGCCTGATCCTGTGCAATACCGTCACTCCATCCAGCTCACTATAGGCGATGACCGCGCCGCGGCGAATTCACGACACGCCGGGCGGGGATCTTCCCGCGCTACCGGCATGCGGCAATTTGACGCATGTCGCTATGTTCGCGATGAAGCGGCCTCTTTCGCGAGGCGCGCCGCCCAGCGTTTCGCCTGGAAGCGTACGTTCGCGGGAGCGGTTCCGCCGTAACTCGTGCGGCTGCGGACGGATTTGTCCACCCCGAGCACTTCGAAGACCTCGGCGTTGATGCGGGGCTCCACCGACCGCATGTCCTCGAGCGGCAGTTTTTCGAGCCCGATCCGCCGCGTGGACGCGAGTTTCACGAGCGCGCCCGTCACGTGGTGGGCCTGGCGGAAAGGCAGTCCGAGGGCGCGAACCAGCCAGTCCGCGAGGTCTGTCGCGGTCGAATAGCCAGCGCCTGCTGCGTTCTTCATCCGTTTGAGGTCCGGCTCGATGTCCCGGACCATCCCCGCCATGGCGGCGATGCACAACGACAGGGACTGGAGCGCGTCGAAGGCGCCTTCCTTGTCCTCCTGCATGTCTTTTGAATAGGTCAGGGGCAAGCCCTTCATCACCACGAGGAGCCCGGTCAGGGCGCCAACGATCCTTCCGGTCTTGCCGCGCACGAGTTCAGCAGCGTCGGGGTTGCGCTTTTGCGGCATGATCGAGGAGCCCGTCGTGAACCGGTCGGACAGTTCGGCGAAACCGAACTGGGGCGTCACCCACAGGATCATTTCCTCCGCGAGCCGGGACAAATGGACCGCGCAGATCGAGGCGGCCGAAAGCGTTTCCAGCACGAAATCCCGGTCCGAAACGCTGTCCAGGGAATTCGCGGTCGGCCTGTCGAAGCCCAGCCCCCGCGCGGTTTTTTCGCGGTCGATGGGAAACGAGGTTCCGGCGAGCGCCGCCGCGCCAAGCGGGCATTCGTTCAGGCGCCGGCGGGCGTCGGCGAGCCGGCCGCGATCGCGCGACAGCATCTCGACATACGCCAGCAGATGATGCCCGAGCGTCACCGGCTGTGCCGGCTGCAAATGGGTGAAACCCGGCATCACCGAACCGGCATGAACCAGGGCCTTGTCCGTCATCGCCTGCTGCAGATCACGCAATTGCAGATCCAGGGACTCAATCGTGTCCCGGATCCAGAGGCGGAAATCGAGGGCGACCTGATCGTTTCGCGACCGCGCCGTGTGCAGGCGTCCCGCGTCGGGACCGACAATTTCCGCCAGCCGGGATTCGACATTCATATGAATGTCCTCGAGGGCGCGCGAAAACGTGAAGGTCCCCGCCTCGATTTCCGAGGATATCTGGTCTAGACCGGCGGCGATCGCGGAGGCGTTTTCCCGGCTGACGATTCCCGCGTCCGCGAGCATGGCGACATGGGCTTTCGATCCCCTGATGTCCTGAGCCGCGAATCGATAGTCGAAGCCTATGGAAGCATTGATCTCTTCCATGATTTCATCGGGGCCGGCGGCGAACCGTCCGCCCCACATCTTGTTGCTCATGCATTCCTCCGGGACGCCGACATGACCGAACCCGATATCCCGAAAACCCGTCCGGGCCCCGCGAGGCGCCCGGTCCGGGCCGCGATCATCGCCGCCTGTTCGGCCGCCGTTGTTGGCGGTGGCCTCCTATACGGGATGACCCGCGGCGGCAAGGAAGCCGGTTCCGGCGCGTGCGGGGATTCAGGATCCGTGGCTGACAGGGTCCGTCCGCTGGCGCGTGGCGACGTCGCCGCGCTCAATATCGCGAAATCGCCGGGGCCGATGGCTCGAATCGCTTTCGAGACCGGCGACGGGAGGAAAAACCTCGGGGATTTTCGCGGCAAGACCCTGCTTGTGAACCTCTGGGCTACCTGGTGCATTCCCTGCCGGGAGGAAATGCCGGCGCTCGATCGGCTGCAGGCCGAACGTGGCGGCGCCGATTTCGAGGTGGTCGCGATCAGCATAGACACGACACGGCTCGAGAAGCGTCAGGCGTTTCTGGCCGAGGCAGGCGTGAAAAACCTTGCATTTTACGCCGATCCGACCGCGGAGGTGTTCCAGGTCCTCAAGAAGGCCGGAAAAGTCGTGGGGCTTCCGACCTCGATCCTGGTTGACCGCGATGGTTGCGAAATCGGAGTCATGTCCGGCCCCGCCGACTGGGCTTCGGCCGACGCCGCCGCGCTGGTCATGGCGGCGATCGGGGCGCCCTCGCGCTAGCGCGCCGTTGCGCGCGTCCCCCGGTTCGATTAGTGAAGCCCTGAGTTCCCCGAAGAGGATCCCATATGTCCGAGGCCCAATCCCGTTCCGTGAGTCCGGAGTCCCGCCGTCCGCTGTCGCCTCATTTACAGGTCTACAGCCCGATGCTGACGACGTTGATGTCGATTACCCACCGTATCAGCGGCGGCGCGCTCTACGTCGGGACGTTGCTGCTGGCCTGGTGGCTGATCGCGGCCTCCATGAACGCGGCGGCCTTCGCGACCGCGAACTGGTTCCTGAGTTCGGTCATTGGACGCCTGATTCTGTTCGGCTTCACCTGGGCGCTGTTTCATCACCTGATGGGCGGTCTCCGGCATTTCATCCAGGATTCCGGGCGCGGCATGGCGCATCCAGAGCGGGAGCATCTGGCGAAGGCGACTCTCGCTGGCGGGATCGTTCTGACGCTTCTTGTCTGGATCATCGCCTACGCGATTCGCTGAGACAAACGGAAAAACCCATGAGCAACAATCCCTCGTCGATGCGGACGCCTCTTTCCAGGGTCCGCCATCTTGGTTCCGCCCGGTCGGGCACCGAGCACGCCTGGCGCATGCGCGCGACCTCGATCGCGCTCCTGCCCCTGACCGTCGCCTTTGTCTGGTTGCTGATCACGCTCGTCGGCAAGGACTACAACACCGTCCGCACGACCCTCGGCGGCCCGCTGCCGTCTATTCTGATGCTGCTGTTTATTCTCACGGGCGTCTACCACATGAAGCTCGGAATGCAGACCATCATCGAGGACTATGTCCACGGCGAGCAATGCAAGACGTGGTGGCTGCTCGCCAACTCTTTCTTCAGCCATGGAATCGGACTCGCCTGCGTCTACGCGGTGTTGCGGATCAGTTTTGTCTGAGCCCCCGGTTTCCCGAAATCCGAAAGGCAAGTTCATGGTCAATCCAAACGACAAGGCGCCGGGAGCAGGCGGCAGAGCCTATCCGATCACCGATCACGTCTTCGACGTGGTCGTCGTCGGCGCGGGCGGAGCGGGTCTTCGCGCGACCGTCGGCTGCTCGCAGGCCGGCCTTCGAACCGCCTGCATTTCAAAGGTTTTCCCGACGCGCTCGCACACGGTCGCCGCGCAGGGCGGAATTTCCGCGACGCTCGGGAACATGCACCCGGACGACTGGCGCTGGCACATGTACGACACGGTCAAGGGGTCCGACTGGCTCGGCGACCAGGATTCGATCGAATATCTTTGCCGCAATGCGCCCGCCGCGGTTTACGAGCTCGAGCACTGGGGCGTCCCGTTTTCGCGCACCGAGGAAGGCAAGATCTACCAGCGGCCTTTTGGCGGCATGACGACGGAATTCGGCAAGGGCACCGCGCAGCGCACCTGCGCGGCAGCCGACCGCACGGGCCACGCGATCCTGCACACGCTCTATGGCGAAGCCCTGCGCAATCGCACGGAGTTCTTCATTGAGTATTTCGCCATCGATTTGATCATGGACGCCGATGGCCGTTGCCGCGGCGTCGTTTGCATCAAGATGGACGACGGAACGATCCATCGCTTCAAGTCGGCGCTGACGATCCTCGCGACCGGCGGCTATGGCCGCGCCTATTTCTCCGCGACCTCCGCGCATACCTGCACGGGCGACGGCAACGCCATGGTGCTGCGCGCGGGACTGCCGCTACAGGACATGGAATTCGTGCAGTTCCACCCGACGGGCATCTATGGCTCGGGCTGTCTCATCACGGAGGGCGCGCGTGGCGAGGGCGGCTACGTCACCAACGGAAATGGCGAGCGCTTCATGGAGCGCTACGCGCCCTCCGCCAAGGACCTCGCCTCGCGCGACGTCGTTTCCCGCGCCATGACCATCGAAATCCGCGAGGGCCGCGGAGTCGGCAAGAACAAGGACCACATCTACCTGCACCTCGATCATCTCGATCCGAAGGTGCTGCACGAGCGTCTGCCCGGCATTTCCGAAAGCGCGCGAATTTTCGCGGGCGTGGACGTGACCAAGGAGCCGATCCCGGTTCTGCCGACCGTCCATTACAACATGGGCGGCATCCAGACGAATTTCCACGGCGAGGTCGTCACCAAGAAGAACGGGGATCCCGACATGGTCGTGCCCGGCCTGATGGCTCTGGGCGAGGCGGCCTGCGTGTCCGTCCACGGCGCCAACCGGCTCGGTTCGAATTCGTTGATCGACCTCGTGGTGTTTGGCCGCGCCGCTGGCCACAAGGCGCGCGAACTCGTGACGCCTGGCGAGAAACAGCCGGAATTGCCGAAGGATTCGGCCGATCTGTCGCTGTCGCGGCTCGACAGGTTCCGTTTCGCGAAGGGTGGCACGCCGACCGCTCGACTGCGTCACAAGATGCAGATGACCATGCAGAACAATTGCGCGGTGTTCCGCACCGGCGAGGTTCTGGAAGAGGGATCGAAACTCATTCACGAGGTCTGGAGCGGCATCTCGGATATCGGCATCACCGACCGCTCGCTGATCTGGAATTCCGATCTCATCGAGACGCTGGAGTTCGACAATCTGCTGGTGCAGGCCGTCGTGACGATGGATTCCGCCGTCGAGCGCAAGGAAAGCCGCGGCGCTCACGCGCGCGAGGATTATCCCGATCGCGACGACAAGACCTGGATGAAGCACACGCTCGCCTGGATCGACGAAGAGAAGCAAAAGGTGAACATCGATTTTCGTCCCGTGCATACCTACACGATGACGGACGAAATCAGCTACATCGAGCCCAAGGCGCGGGTGTATTGAAACCCGCGTCCGGATCCCGCTCGCCGGAATGAGGAATCTCGCGGCAACGCGAATGCTGTGGAAGTCACAAGATGGTCGAACTCGCTCTCCCGAAAAACTCCCGTCCGACGGTCGGGAAGACCTGGCCGCGTCCCGCTGGCGCCACCAACGTGCGTGAATTCCGCGTCTATCGGTGGAATCCGGACGACGAGGCCAATCCGCGGATCGACACCTATTTCGTGGACATGTCGGACTGCGGGCCGATGGTGCTGGACGGGCTCCTCTACATCAAGAACAAGATCGACCCGACGCTGACCTTCCGTCGCTCCTGCCGCGAGGGCATTTGCGGTTCCTGCGCGATGAACATCGACGGGACGAACACGCTCGCCTGCACGAAGGACCTTTCAACGATCAATGGCGCGGTCAAGATTTATCCTTTGCCCCATATGTCCGTGGTCAAGGATCTGGTGCCCGATCTCACGCATTTTTACGCGCAACACGCCTCGATCGAGCCCTGGCTCAAGACCTCGACGCCTCAACCCGAGGGCGAATGGCGGCAATCGCCCGGGGATCGCGAGAAGCTGGACGGCCTTTACGAGTGCATTCTGTGCGCCTGCTGCTCGACATCTTGCCCGAGCTACTGGTGGAATGGCGATCGCTATCTCGGGCCCGCGGCGCTTCTGCAGGCCTACCGCTGGCTGATCGATTCCCGCGACGAGGGAACCGGCGAGCGCCTCGACAATTTGGAAGATCCTTTCCGCCTTTATCGCTGTCACACGATCATGAACTGCGCCAAGGCTTGCCCGAAGGGTCTCAATCCCGCGAAGGCCATCGCGGAAATCAAGAACATGATGATTGCCCGGCAGGTTTGACGATTCGGGCGGCGGTTGAAAGGCCTGCCCGGCGCGTTGCCCGCATGTTGTGAACCGCGAGCCTGGAATGCACATTGTCCTTGGCATTATCGCTTTGATTGGCGCGGGGCTTTATCTTTACGCGCGACTGAAGGACGTCGGGCAAGGCGCCGGAGAAATCGCCGACGGCGCGCAACGGGCGACGTCGGCGGGGAATCGCGCCGGGTTTCGAAAAAAGGTCGAAGGCTCTCCAATCGCGTCGATTGACGATCCGGTCACGGGCGCAGCCGTCATGATGGCGGCGGTCGCCAACGCGCGGGAGCCGATCGACGCCGCGACCAGGACCGTCATTCTCGACGAATTGCGTGAAACGATCGGGGCCGATCCAACGGAGGCGGTTGAATTCGCTATCCGGGCGGTCGCCCTCGCGCCGGACCCCGACAATGTTTCATTGCGCCTCACCCGAATGTGGAACAGCCGGCTCACGCCGCCAGAACGGCAACAGCTTGTCGAGATGGTTTCGAGAGTGGCCGCCATGAAGGGCGAACCGACAGAAGTCCAGACCGGAGCGATCCAGAGATTGAAGGCGCGCCTCGATCTCGCGTGATCCTTTCCGGCTGGTCCGGGCAAGTCCGGGTTTTCCGTCCATGAATTGTAACTTTTTGACCCGGATTTCGTTTTGCTGACGCCAGTTCATGACCGATATGCCGCGCTGGCGCGCGATGGGCTCGTCGAGCGTGATCCGGCGCAGGAAGCCGCTATCCTGGAACTGGATCGGCTCACCGGCGAACTTGCTGAATTCCGACTGGCCCGCAAGTCGAGCAGTCTTGGCTGGCTGTTTGGCAAGCGGAGACCGGCTGGGCCGCCGCGGGGTCTCTATCTCTGGGGATCGGTGGGCCGCGGCAAGACCATGTTGATGGACCTGTTCTTCCAGGCGTCTCCCGTCCGGCGCAAGCGGCGCGTTCATTTTCATGCGTTCATGGCCGATGTTCACGCGCGAATTCATCTCTGGCGCCAGCAAAAGAAGGCCGGAGCCGTCAAGGGCGAAGACCCGATCACGCCCGTGGCGGAGGCGCTCGCCGACGACGCCTGGCTGCTGTGTTTCGACGAGTTCAGCGTGACCGATATCGCGGACGCGATGATTCTCGGGAGACTGTTCACCGCGCTTTTCGCCCGGGGAGTGGTCGTCGTGGCGACATCGAACGTCGAGCCTTCGAGACTCTACGAAGGCGGGCTCAACCGGGCGCTGTTTGTTCCTTTTCTAGGTTTGCTTCAGCAACGGGTGGCCGTGATCGAACTCGTCGCGCGGACTGACTTTCGCCTCGAAAAGCTCAGCGGCGCGCCGGTCTACCACGTCCCGGTCGACGAAGCCGCGCGGCGAGCGCTGACCAACGCGTTCAGGCTGTTGAGCGGACATGAAATCGGGGAGCCGGAAATCATGCGCGTCCTGGGCCGGGAACTCGTCGTTCCCCAGGCGGCGAATGGCGTCGCCCGTTTTTCGTTTCAGCAATTGTGCGGAGCGCCGCTTGGCGCGTCCGATTATCTCGCGATCGCGACTGAATTCCACACGGTCGTGATCGATTCCATCCCGGTCATGAACCACGAGCATCGCAACGAAGCGCGTCGGTTCATCTGGCTCATCGACGCTTTCTACGACCTGCACGTCAAAGTGATAGCTTCAGCCGAAGCCGCGCCGGACGGGCTCTACAGAGCCACGGACGGGCGTGAAGTTTTCGAGTTCCAGCGCACGGCGTCGAGATTGATCGAGATGCAGTCCACCGACTATCTGGCGCTGCCACATGGATCGGGATCGTCTCGCGCCAACGAAGCAACCACCGGAATCGTCGAAACGTGAACGCGTTGCTCCCGCGAATCAATTGTTCCGCTGATTTCCGCTCACGTGGTCCGGGACGCCCGGCGGTGGAGCCGAAAATTTAGCCAAAGTGCTAAAACAATCTTTAAGTAATTGATTTATATATATGTTTTAAACATCTTTCGCCTTCGCGGGCTGGCGTCCGGCGATTCCCCGCGACGCGTCGACGCATCATCACTTGAAAGGCGCGTCGCGACGAGTCAAAGAGACGCCACCCGTGGGAAAGCCGCGTGCAATGCGGTTGCCCGTCAAGCCAGCAAGAGGATTAAATTCATGGCGCGTAACAAGATTGCATTGATCGGCGCTGGCCAGATCGGCGGCACGCTCGCTCTCCCCGCCGGTCTTAAAGAGCTCGGCGACATCGTTCTTTTCGACATCGCGGACGGCGTTCCCCAGGGCAAGGCCCTCGATCTGGCGGAAGCGGCTCCCGTCGAGGGTTTCGACGCGAAACTTTCCGGCGCCAGCAGCTATGAAGCGATCAAGGGCGCGGACGTGATCATCGTGACCGCCGGCGTGCCGCGCAAACCCGGCATGAGCCGCGACGATCTTCTCGGCATCAATCTCAAGGTGATGGAATCCGTTGGCGCGGGTATCAAGCAATACGCGCCCGACGCTTTCGTGATCTGTATCACCAACCCGCTCGACGC
>CAISEY010000025.1 GCA_903884435.1 uncultured Hyphomicrobiales bacterium
ACCCGGCGGCGGCTGCCGGCGTTGCGCCCGTACGTCGAACGAAAAGCTGAGCTGCTTTTCGCCCGTGTCGTTAGGGACCACGACTTCCGGCAGCAACTCGAACGGATCGTTGAAGGCGCTCGGCTGTGTGAACCGTATGGAGCCTTCGAGAATTCGCTTCAGGCCGGCGATGTCCACATACTTGAAAAGCGGTGCGGAAGCCGCGCCGGTCGCCGCGTCAGTCATCGTCCTCTCCCTTGGTTGACGGGGCACCTCTGGTCGAAATCTTTACCACGCTGTTAGCCCATGCGGGCCAGACCCGCATTCCGACCTTCGCTAATCCCAGGAGCGAGACGGTCCGGCCTCGGCCAGCCTTTGTGCCTGAGATTATCGGGCTATAGCGTAGACATAGTGCTCATCATCGTCGGTCGTGGCCCGCCAGCGACCCGCGAAAAACTCCTTATTTTTCTAAACTTTCCCGCATGTCGCGGGTTTCGGCCCATCCATGGCCTGTCCGCGCACGGGGTCTGCCACGAGGAAGGCCGGTGCGCCGGATGGCGCTTCAACCCAGCGTCATGACCGCGCCGGTCACGACGCCCAGCGCCGTGTTTCTGAACGTGATGGTCTCTCCCTGGTCGGAAAAAACAACGTCGGCGGCCGACTGCGTCATGTGGCTCGCGGCCGCTGGGGCGCTCGCGTAGCCGAAGCCCCTGAAATTCAGAATGTCCCAGCTTTCGAAGCCGAGGATCGTGTCGTCGCCGGGCGTGGCCTTGTCGAACAGGAACGTGTCGGCGCCACGTCCGCCGAACAGAATATTGTCGCCCGCGCCGCCGGCCAGCGTGTCCGCCCAGGCCGGCATTTGCGTCCGCATCCACGTCGTCAGCGCCGCCGAAGTCCTGGATTTGTATTCCGCGCTTGCGGAGAAGCCATCGACAACGGAGGCGCGCGACGCTCCGGAGCCGAGGCTGTCCAGCCATCCCGCGAGGCCCGCCGGGTCCGGCGCCCTGTGGAGGACGGCGCCATAGAGCAGAGTCACGAATCGGGTGTCGTCGAGCGCGCCATAGAGGGACTGGAACTCCGCGGAATTCACAAAATCGGCGGTGATCGTCGCCAGCGTTTGTCCGCTCGCCAGACTGTCGTCCCAACCGGCGAACCCGCCGGGATCCGGCTGTCTGCCCAGCGCCGCGCCGTAAAGCCGGTAGATCTCTCCATAGCTGGTCCCGTCGAGCGACGTCGTCGCCCAGGCTTCGGTCGCGAGCTCCGTGGCGCCCTGATACTCCGGACTGTCCGAAAAGCCGGCGAGGACGCTCGCTTGGGACGCTCCGGCGTGGAGATCGCTGAGCCAGCCAGAAAGTCCGGCCGGGTCCGGGGCGCGTTTCAGCACGTTGTGGTAAAGGAGCGTCACGAAGGCCGTGTCGTCAGGCGACCCGTATCGCGAGCGGAATTCCGGAGAACCCGCGAAGGCGTCGGCGACGGACTGGAGCGACGCGCCCCGTTCCATCAGGCCGACCCAGAAATCGAGGCCCGGCGCGTCGGGCTCGCGGCCGAGCGCCGCTCCGTAGAGGCGATAGATGGATTTTTGCGCCGGCGTCAGGGTCAGTCCGTCGCCGCCGTCGAGCGTGTCTGAACCGGAATCGCCATAAATCGTGTCCGCGCCCGTCGTCCCGGTGATGGAATCATCGCCGGCGCCAGCGTGCCAGACCCGGCCTGGCGTCGACAGGGCGACCGTGTCCGCGCCTTCGGTGAAGGGGAACGTCGGTTCGCCAAGGTTGAACAGGATGGAAAATGTATTGCCGCCCTGACTGACGACAACCAGGTCCGGTTTGCCGTCGCCATTGAAGTCGGCGACCGCGACCGCGGAGGGCGATTGTCCCGTCGCGACTGTTGACTGCGTCTGGAACGAGCCATCGCCATTGCCCGGCAGGATGGACAGAGTGTTGCTTCCGGCATTCGCGACGACGAGGTCCGC
Source organism: uncultured Hyphomicrobiales bacterium (assembly GCA_903884435.1). Taxonomy (GTDB): domain Bacteria; phylum Pseudomonadota; class Alphaproteobacteria; order Rhizobiales; family Beijerinckiaceae; genus Terripilifer. Next base: position 1,949 of record CAISEY010000025.1, read on the forward strand.
CTTGCCATCTCCGTTGAAGTCCGCGGTCGTGATTGATCGCGGGTCGGTCCCAACCGCGTATTGAGCGGACAGCGCCGCGCCGTTTCCATTGCCGGGCAACACCGAAACGACGCCGGGTCCATAGGCGTAGGCGAGGTCCGGCTTGCCGTCGCCGTTGAAGTCGGCGGTCAGACCCGAATTCGCCGTGTAGAATATTCCAGGCACGAGGCCGCCGATGGAAAAGTGCGCCGGCAAAAGGGCGCCGGTTCCATCGCCCTGGAAGACCGCGGCGCTGGCGTGGCTTCCGTAAATCGTCGTGACAACGACGTCCGTCTCGCCATCGCCGTTGAAGTCGGCGGCGACAATTGAAAGAGGCCACGCGGCGCCGGCGCTGTAGGTCGCGCGAGGCTGGAACGCGCCATTGCCATCGCCGGTCAGGACAGAAATGGTGCTGTCGCCGTAGTTCCCGACGATCAGGTCGGCCTTGCCGTCGCCATTCAGGTCGGCGACGGAGATGGCGTCCGGGTACGATCCCGTCGCCAGGGTGGCTTGCGTCCGGAACGTACCGTCGCCCACGCCCGACAGCACGGAGATCGTGCCGCTCCCGTTGTTCGCGACGACCAGGTCCGGCTTGCCGTCGCCGTTGAAGTCGGCCACGGAGACCGCCTCCGGGTGCGTTCCCGTTGCGTATGTTGTTGGGGCCGTGAACGTTCCATCGCCGTTGCCCAGAAGGATTGACACCGAATTGCCGGTGTAATTCGCGATGACGAGATCAGACTTGCCGTCGCCGTTGACATCGGCCACGGCGACCGAGTCCGGGCCATTCCCGGCAGCGTATGTCGTCGGCGTCGTGAAAACCACGGCCATTGGCGAACTCGAAATGCACCGCGCGCGACGGCCCGGCGCTCTGTCTTCGACGATGCCGCCGGTCGGAACGGAAAGCTGCGCCCGCCGGCGGCTATTGGCAAGCCCTGGCGTCGAGGGGATCCGTACCCCTTCGATCGTTGGCGCCCGCCGCGATTCACGCCGCCTCGAGACGATGCCGTTCGTAGAGGAATTTGAGCACGGCCTCGCGGGCGGCGATGTAGGTGCTGTCGGCGACGAGTTCGAGTCGCTTGCGCGGGCGCTCGAGCCTGACCGTCAGGACTTCGCCGATCGTCGCCGAGGGGCCGTTGGTCATCATCACGATGCGGTCGGACAGAAGCACCGCCTCGTCGACGTCATGGGTGATCATGATCATCGTGTTTTTCAGGCTCGCGTGAATCTGCATCACGGAATCCTGCAACCGCGCCCGCGTCAGCGCGTCGAGCGCCCCGAAGGGTTCGTCGAGCAGCAGGATTTTGGGCTGCATGGACAGCGCGCGGGCGATGCCGACGCGCTGTTTCATGCCGCCGGAAATTTCGGCGGGGCGTTTGTCCTTCGCGTGCGCCATCTGCACGAGGTCGAGGTTGTGCATGATCCAGGCGTGCCGTTCGGCGCGCGACTTCACGCCGGAAAACACCTTGTTCACGGATAGCGCGACGTTTTCATAGACCGTCAGCCAGGGCAGCAGCGAATGATTCTGGAACACGACGGCGCGCTCGGGGCCCGGTTCGTTGACTTCCCGCTCCTCCAGCAGCACCGCGCCCGCGCTGACGTTGGCGAGGCCCGCGATCAGGTTGAGCAGCGTCGACTTGCCGCAGCCGGAATGGCCGATCATCGAGACGATTTCGCCCCTGGCGATGTCGAGATTGATGTCCTTCAGGACTTCGGTTTCGACCGCGCCGCGGCGGAAGGATTTGTCGACATGGTCGAGCTTCAGATAGGACGCCATTGCCGTTGCCTCAGTTCGCCGCGGTGCCGCGAGTGATGAAATTGCCGAGCCCCGCGACCAGCTTGTCGAGAACGAAGCCGACGACGCCGATGTAGATCAGGGCGACGACGATGTCCGGCAGACGCGACGAGTTCCACGCGTCCCAGATGAAGAAGCCGATGCCGACGCCGCCGGTCAGCATTTCCGCCGCGACGATGGCCAGCCAGGAGAGGCCCACGCCGATGCGCAGGCCGGTGAAGATATAGGGCGCCGCGGAGGGAATCATGACCTTGAAGAAAAACTCGATCTGGTTGAGGCGAAGCACGCGGGCGACGTTCCGGTAATCCTGGGGAATGTTGCGGATGCCGACCGCCGTGTTGATGATGACCGGCCAGATCGCCGTGATGAAGATCACGAAAATCGCCGACGGCTTGCTGTCGCGGAAGGCGGCGAGCGAGATCGGCAGCCAGGCGAGCGGCGGCACGGTGCGCAAGACCTGAAAGATCGGATCGAGGCCGCGCATCGCCCAGACGGACTGGCCGATGATGGCGCCGACGATGACGCCGACGAAGGCCGCGAGGCCGAAGCCCACGGCGACCCGTTGCAGCGACGTGAGGACGCGCCAGCCAAGGCCGATGTCCTGCGGCCCCGCGACAAAGAACGGGTTGACGATCAGATCCTTCGCTTCCTTCCAGACCACGGTGGGGGCCGGCAGGGTCGCGCCCGGCCGGTCGAAGCCGATCTGCCAGATGACGAGCAGGATGATCAGCGTGATGAACGGGGGAAATGTGTTGCTGACGACGGAGCGCAGAAGCGGGGCTCCCCTGCTCTGCCAGAAATCCTTGCGCGGCGGGGTGAAGGCTATCACCGCCGCGCCCTTTTGAGCCGCGCCCGGCGCCGGAAGCGCCGATGTCGCGGCGACGGGCCGGGATTTGAAGGCTGGTGTCGACATGATTGTTCCGCGGGTTCGGGATCGCTTGACGGGAGGGCAATCAAGCGACGCGCTTGATGGAGAGACTCTTCAGATAGGCCTGTGGATCGGCGGGATCGAAGACCTTGCCGTCGAAGAAGGTTTCCGGTCCGCGAGAATCCGTGGCCGGAACGTCCGCCGCCGCCGCGCCGAGGGCCTTCGCCGCGTCACGCCAGAGATCGCCGCGGTTCACTTTCGCGACGAGCGCGTTGATGTCCGTCGCCGGGTCGTATTTGCCCCACCGGATGTCCTCGGTGATGAACCACGCGTCGTGGCTGGCGTAGGGAAACGAGACGCCGCCCTCCCAGAATTTCATGAAGAGGTCGGTGCCTTTCGCCACCTTGCCGCGACCGTAATTGATGTCGCCCTTCAGACGGCCGAGCACGTCCGCGGGCGGCACGTTGAACCACTGGCGCTTGCCGAGAATTTCCGCCATTTCGTTCTTGTTGGCGAAAGCGTCGCACCATTGCTGGGCTTCCATGACGGCCATCAGCAGGGCGCGCGTCGCTGTTGGATTTTTTTCCACCCAGTCGGCGCGCATGCCAAGCGCCTTCTCGGGATGTTTCTTCCAGATTTCGCCGGTGGTGCAGGCGGTGAAGCCGATGTTCTGGTTGACGAGTTGCTCGTTCCACGGTTCGCCGACGCAGAAGGCGTCCATGTTGCCGACCTTCATGTTCGCGACCATCTGCGGGGGCGGCACGACAATCGTGGACACGTCCTTGTCAGGATCGATTCCGCCGGCGGCGAGCCAGTAACGGATCCAGAGATCATGCGTGCCGCCGGGGAAGGTCATGGCGACCTTCACTTCCTTGCCTTCCGCCTTCTTCTTCGCGAACACGGCCTTCAGCGGCGCGGAATCGAGGCCGACAGCCGTGTCCCTGTATTCATTGGCGACGGAGATCGCCTGTGAATCGTAGTTGAGCCGCGCCAGCAGATACATCGGCGTCGGCACGTTGTTCTGGGTCACCTTTCCCGTGGAGATCAGATAGGGCATCGGCGAGAGAATATGCGCGCCGTCGATTCCGTTATGCGCCCCGCCGAGGACGATATTGTCGCGCGTCGCGGCCCACGAGGCCTGTTTCTCGATCGACATTTCGGGCAGGCCGTGTTTGGCGAAAATACCCTTTTCCTGCGCGATGATGAGCGGAGCCGCGTCCGTCAGCGCGATGTATCCAAGCTTGACGCCCTTGACCTCGGGGCCGCCGTCCTGAGCGAAGGCGCCAGATGGAAAAGCAAGCCGGGCCGCCGCCGCGACCGACGCGGACTGGAGCAACGAACGACGCGTCAGCGATTTCGGGCCGGCGAAAATTGCGCGATCAGTGCGGATCATCGAGTTTTCCTGTTTTCCATTTTGCGGCGACGCCGCCGTTCCGTTCGCCGGGAGGAAAACGAGACGGCGACGGCGGCGTCGCCGTCGGGAGGCCGGTTGCGCAGGTCAGACGCAACCGTCAGGAATGACCATACAAAGGACATGCCAGGTTCGGCGGACGCGCGCGACGCCGGCCACGGCGCTTTTTCGCGCAATCGGGGTCCGCCGCGGGATTTTCGGGGGAGAATCCCCGGTGTCTGCGCAAATGTTGTGCGATGCAGCATTATCGGGGGCGCCGGGTGGCTTTTCCACGCGCCGGGCGCCCCGACTGATTGCACGCGCGACCGGGCGGCGAGCAGCGGCGGCGTTTCAGCCGAACATGGAACCGGGGCCTTCGCGCATGACTTTCATCGCGGCCCGGAAATGCAGCTTCATGTCCGGGATGAAAAGTTGCGCCAGCTTCTGCTGGACCGGGATGTATTTCGCGCCGCCGTCTCGCGGGTCGCGGCGCCTGTCGTCGTCGGCGAGAAAGGCGACATTGCCGTAACCCGCGTAGGCGTCCAGCCGCCGGACGAGCCGCGCCTCGACGACATGGTCGCAATCGCCCCACTCAAAGGGGACGGCGAGGTGAAGTTTCGCCGCGTAGGCGAGCGGAGAGACGGCGACCGTTCTGGAGAAATCGGCGATGTGGCCATGCCGCCGCGCGAACGCGCGCACCCGGAGAAAGGTCTCCTCGTTGACCCACCAGCCGCCATCGAGCGATTTGCTGCGGGAATCGCAAAATCGAAAAAAATGGCCTCCCACCGGCAGGTGGCCGCGCCGCGGGTTGAAAATCCCGGCGTTCGCGTACTTCCTGCCGGAGGCTTCCTCGAAATAGTCGCGAGCCTTTTTGTCGTCGACCGCGTAGCGGGGGTCGAAGCGGCCCTGGTCGTTCGGGAAACAATCGATGTTCAGCGGCGCTTCGATGGCCATTGATCTTCTCCCGTTCGTCAGCCCATGGGCTTGTAGACTTCCGCCGAGGGCGAGTTCTTCAGCATGTGGCCGGCGATCTCGTCGCGCGTTGGAAACCACACGATGTCGTCGTGCTGGCGCACGTAGCGTATCATCTTTTCAAAGGCGTGCGCCATGTAGGGCCGCCCGCCCAGCTCCGCGTGAACCAGCGCGTCGATGCGGCCGGGCTTGCCGCGCAGGGCTTCCTCCAGAACGAAATCGAAACTGTCGCGAAAGCCGCGGAACGCCGTTTCGCCATCGCTGGCTCCGCCGTTCCAGGCGCGCCAGTCGTTGAAATACCAGTGTTTCGGGATGATCGTCATGCGCTTGCCGCCGACGTCGACGACATAGGGCAAGTCGTCGTCGCACTGGTCGCCGGACCAGGTGTAGCCCTCCTCCGCCAGCAACCGGAGGGTTTCGGCCGTGTGATGGCCGCCGGGCGAGACCCAGCCGACCGGCTGCTTGCCGGTGATCGCCTTGATGGTCCGGTTGACCTCGCGGATTTCGCGGCGCTGCCCGTCCTCGTCGAGGTCGGTCATCTTGATGTCGTTCATGGTGCCGTGGCCGGCGATTTCGTTGCCGGCCTCCGCGAGGGCCCGGACGGCCTCCGGCCATTTCTCGACGGCGAGCCCGTTCACGTCGATCGTCGCGCGAACGCCGTTGCGCTTCATGATCTCGAGGATGCGCCAGATTCCGGCGTTGCCGCCGTAATTGGCGTGGCTGATCGAGACCAGATTGACCTCTCCCGGTTTCGTCTTCTTGAAATGTCCGCCGCGCGTGAAGGCTTCGAAGGCGACGGTGAGCGTCGCGCAGATTTTCTTGCCGTGAGGCCATTCGACGACCGGACGCATGGCGTGGACTCCCTATTGAATGAAAAAGCCGCCCTTGATGGCGTCCATGTAATATCGCGCCGCGGCGGGAGCTATGCCCATGGGCAGCTCCGGCTCCGGCTTCGTGTAAGTGTGAACGCCGGCCATCATGCGCGTCACCGCGACGCGCGGCGCCGGGCTCATCGCCGCGAACATGGGAAGGATGACCTCGGCGTAGACCTCCGGCGAATGGTCGCGGCTGTCCTTCGAAATCACGAAGAGGAAGGGCGGCACGCGCTTGCCGCCTTCAGTCGGGCGCGTGTAGCCGGTGAAGCGCGCGATCAGCGCGTCCCTGCCCGCCGCGTCGAGCCCGAGCCGCGCCGCGGACACAGTCGCCGCCTCGCGCAAGGCGCCGAGGATATTGTGCGTGACCATGTATTCGGCCTTGAACTGGGGTCGCGCCTTCGCGACGTCCCAGGCCTCGAGCACTTCCTCCATCAGCCAGGGCAGACGCATGAGCGCTTGCGGACCCTCCTGCCCCAGGGCTTCGGAACCGCGGTAACGCGCGAGATCGCGCCAGGTGCGGATATAAAGTTCGTTGAACGGATCGTGCCAGGAGTCCGCGCTCTTTCGCGCGACGGGTTTGTAACCCTCGATCTTGCCGACGTGGCCGCCCCACTGGTGCTTCTTCTCGTTGATGAAACCGAAAGTCGAGTTTTCGATGGCGATGACGCCCGCGATGTTTTCGACGCGCTGCGACAGCATCGACACATAGGGCCCGCCGGTCGAGTGGCCATGCACGTAGATCGAGAATTCGTCCGGCGGAAAGTGGCGCGCGCAGGCGGTTTTCATGCCGGTTTCGAAGGCGGCGGGCCAGCTCGCCATGCGCGCGTAAAAGCGCGTTCCAGGCTTCGCGCGGGCGAGGTGGCGCGTGCCGTATTTCATCCGCTTGCCCGTGTCCTTCACGAGGTCATAGTCTTCGCGCGCGACGCGCTCGCCCGCGAGCCACAGCGGCGTGCGCACGGAGCCATCCGCGTTGATCGTGTCGCCCGGCCAGTCGCGCGAGGGATCGTCGAGAAACAGCCGGCCCGGAAAGGTCATGGTGACGACCTTGCAGGAAAAGCGCGCCGCGAACAGCATCGCGAAACGCTCCATCGACTTGAAGTCGCCGGCGCCTCCGTGGAGCAGGAAAACGCCGATTTTCTTTTCGTCGGCGCCCCGGGCCATTTCGCCGGCGGGGGTGTAGACGCGCACGCCAATGTCCCAGTCGAGGCCGAGTTCGTGGACGCGGAAAATGTCCTCGGTCTCGCTCACGGCGCCCTGGGGGGCGGCGAGAACGGCGTTCGAGGCCGCGACGACTTGCTCCCGAGTCCAGGTCGCCGCCGGGCTCCAGCCGGATTCGGGGTTCGCGCTCGCGGTCATGGCGATTCTCCGGGTTCGGGTTCAGCGAAGAAAATATCCGCCCTTGATGGCGTCCACGCAGAATTCCACGATGGGCGGCGCGACGCCAAGCGGCAGGTCGGCCTCCGCTTTCTGGTAGGTGTGAACGCCCGCGCCCCATTGAACGACGCTGACCCTCGGCGCCGGCTCGATTTTCGCGAACATCGGCAGGACCACCTCCCTGTAGACGTCGATCGAATGATCGCGGCTGTCCTTCGTGATGCAGAAGAGAACGTTCGGAACCGGTTTCCCGCCAGGGCCGGTTCGCGGATATGGATAGCCGAGATAGTGCTTCACCAGCTTTCCGGTTTCCTCCGGCGAATATTTCAGCCGCGCCGCCGCCGCGCGCGCCGCCGCCTCGAGCGATGCCGCGATATTGTGGGTGATGATGTATTCCGCCTTGAACTGCGGGCGGATTTTCGCCTTGTCCCAGAACTCGAAGACTTCCTCCATCAGCCAGGGCAGGCGCATGAGGGCTTGCGGACCCTCCTGCCCCAGCGCCTCCGGTCCGGCGTATCGTGCGCGGTCGCGCCAGGTGCGGATATAGAGGTCGTAGAAGGGATCGGAGCGCGGCGCGCGCTTTTTCGTCACGCGCTCGTAGCCGGCGATCTTGCCCAGCGCGCCGGACCAGGCGTGCTGCTCCTCCTGTATGTAACCGAAGGGTGAGTTTTCAACCGCCAGCATGCCCGCGACATTGGGCACGCGCTGCGAGATCATGAAGACCATGGGGCCGCCGGTGGAGTGCCCGGTCAGGTAGATCGAGAATTCGCCTTCCGGGAAATGCCGGCGCATCGCGTCCTTCATGCCCTGTTCGAAGGCGAAGGGCCATCCGGCCATGCGGTCCCGAAACAAGGAGCCCGGTTTCGCCCGCGCGACGGTGCGCGTGCCGTAGCGCATCCGCATCGACGTATCGCGCACGAGATCGAACTGGTCGGGCGTGATTTTTTCGCCCGCCTTCCAGATTGGCAGGCGCACGGAGCCGTCGGGATTGATGGTGTCGCCGGGCCAGTCCCGGGAGGGCTCGTCGAGACAGAGGCGCCCGGGAAAGGTCATCGACACGGCCTTGCAGCCGAATTTCTCCGCGTAGAGCCTGGCGATCGGCTCCATCGATTTGAAATCGCCGGAGCCGCCATGCAGCAGGAACACGCCGATCTTCCTGCCATCCGCGCCCGTCGGGATCTTCGCGGGATCGCGGGGCTGACAGACCGTGACCCCCATGTCCCAGTCGAGGCCGAGAGCCTCGATCCGGAACACGTCTTCGCGAATGTCGAGGGGGATGTCGGGCATGGCGAGCACCGCGCGCGACCGCTCGACCAGCGTCTCGCGCGGGACGCTTTCGGGCGGCGTGAAAGACTGGCCGGCGAGGCTCATCGCAAACTCCCTATGCCTGTTCCCGCACGCCGATACGCTGGCCGATGGCGTGCGACAATCCAACGAGAACCAGCAGAACCGTGAAAATGACGACGCCAAAGGCGCTCAAACGCAGGAAAGACCCCTGCTCCCACAGATCGAGGATCAGCACCGCCGCGGTGCGGTTCTGCGAACGCGCCAGCATCAGCGCGATGGTGAGTTCGCGATAGGCGTGGACCATGACCCAGAACCAGGCGGCGAGAAGTCCGGGCTTCAGCAATGGCAGGGTAATGGTGGCGAAGGTCCGCCACCACGGCGCGCCCGCCATGTGGGCGGCTTCCTCCAGTTCGGAATGGAGTTGCGTCATCGAGGTCGTGACGAAGCGCAGGGCGTAGGGCAGGTATTTGGTCACATAGGCGAGGCCGATGATCGTGAGCGTGCCGATCACCGGCAAGGGCACGATGAGGTAGAGCCAGAGGAAGGTCGCGCCCAGCACCACGCTTGGCAGCGCGATCGACGCGAAGGCCACGAAGTCGAGAATCCGGCGGCCGCGCAACCGCGATTTTTGCGTGAACCAGGCGATCAGCGCCGCCAGCAACACGATGACGCTCGCGCTGCCGACGCCCAGCAGCGTGCTGTTCAGCAAGGGCGTCAGGGCGCTGGAATTGCGAAACAGGGCTTCGTAGTTCGCGAGGGTCATCATCGAAAAATAGGCCATGGATGGCGGCTGCCACGCGGGCAAAAGCGACGCGTAGACCATCACCAGCAACGGCGCGCCGGTGATGAAGAAGACGATCAGCAGCGACAGCGCCGAAACGGGCGCCCGCCACGGGCCGAGATCGACGCGGCGAGGACGGAAGTCCTTGCCGCTCACGGTCTGGTAGCGTTCGCCGTGACGCAGAAGCCGCAAATAAAGAAACAGGAGAAAAATCGTCAGCGCGACCATCGCCATCGCGCAGGCGCTGGCGAGGCCCCAGTCGACCGGGGTGCGCGACGTGCTCAGGAAGATTTCGGAGGCGAGAACGCGCACGCCCGCGCGTCCGCCCATCAACAGGGGGACTTCGAAGGTTTCGATGGACGTGATGAACAGCAGCAACAGCGCGGTGCCGACGGCCGGGGTCGCGAGCGGCAGCGTCACGCGGCGCAGCGCGCCAAACGTCCCCGCTCCCGCCATGATCGCCGCTTCCTCGAGACGCGGGTCCATGGATTGAAAGGCCGCCGAGAGAAGCAGGAACGCCAGAGGCGCCATTTCGAGGGCGTGCACGAATATCATGCCGCTCATCGAATAGACGTTGAAGAAATTCACGACGCCGAACAGGTCGCGCCAGACAAAGTTGAGGATGCCGATGCGGGGGCTGGCGAGCAAAATCCATGAAATCGTGATGAGAACGCCGGGGATCACGACGCGCGCGGTCAGGATCAGGCCGATCAGCCGCGCGAACGGCGCGTTGGTGCGCTCGACAACCCAGGCCACGAAGGCGCCAGGGATAAACGCGAACAAAGTCGAGGCCAGCGCGAAGACCAGGGTGTTTCGCGCCGTGGTCCAGAAGCCCGGGTCGCCGAGGGCGCGTCTGTAATTGGAGAGGCTCAGCGACAGCGTCAGGAATTCAGGATCGCCCGGCCTCGTTGTCTTGAGGCTCGTCCAGACGATCATGCCGAAGGGAACGATCACCTGCCAGAACAGCACGATCATCACCGCGGCCAGGATCAGCGCTCGCCAGTTCACGCCCTCGCGGTTGGGCGGGGCCGGCCATGTTCGCGTCGTTCCCGTCACTGTCCGCGCTTCTCGACATGGATTCGCCAGAGCTGCATCAGTCTGTCGGCGACGTCCGCCGGCGGGTCCGGATTCTCGACCAGTTTGACGTCGTCGGGCAGGTAGGGATGCTTCAGCGTGACGGGTCCGCGGCCCTCGTCCGAAAGGTATTGCTGGCTTTCGCGCGTCAGAGTCCAGTCGATGAACAGAGCCGCCGCGTGAGGATCGGGCGCGGCGCGGTTGATGACGCCGACGCCGAGGTTGGCCATGATGGGCGCGGTGAGAACCATGGCGAAGGGCAAGGACGGATTTTTCTTCTGCATCCAGAGGCCCTGATAAAGGTAATTGTCGCCCTGGACCATGTGATCGCCGGCGAGCATCAATTCCATCCGCTGGGCGTGGCCGCGCTGCACAATCGGCTCGTTGGCGCCGATGCATTTCAGGAAGGCCGCGGCCCCGTCCATGCCCATGATCGCGTAAAGACCCGAAAGATAGCGCGCTTCCGCCGGATCGAAGGAGACATTGCCCCTGAAGAAGGGATCGCAAAGATCCATCCAGTCCCTGGGCGCCTTCGCGGCGGGCACCATTTTCGAATTGTAGGAAATGCCGTGCTCGCTCCAGTAGAAAATCGTGGCGCGGTCGTCGCCGGTCTTGCGGTGTCGCGGCAGGATCGCGTCCCGCGCCGGAGTCGGGTAACGCGCCACGAAGTTCAGGCGCGCGGGCCCGGCGATGTCCGGGCCGCCGATGGTGATGACGTCGGTGAGGTGGCGCTTCGTCGTTTCTTCCGCGACGAGCCGTTCCGCGGCGTCCTGCGAGCCGATGTCGACGTTGAGATCGATTTTGAGGAAGGGATAGCGCTTGCGGAACAGATCGACGTGGCCGCTGCCCAGTTCGCCGCGCAGGGTGTGGACGATGGACAGATTGCCTTCCTTGCGGGCGCCGTCCTCGAGCCGCTTCTGCCGCTCGGCCGGGGGCAGTTTCGCGAGGTCCGCGTAGAGCGACTCCACGGGCGAAAGTTGCGCCCGCGCGGCGGCGCCCGTCATGGCGCAAAGAGCCAGGATCAGAAGGGCGCGCGGCGCGTGTCGCGGCAGGGGCATGGGAGACTCCGGTTTCAATCCAGCGGGCGATAGGGCTCGGCCGTGAGGCCGGACCCGTTCAGCATGTAGTCGGCGAGTTCGGCGCGGCGCGGAATCCACACGTCGTTACGGAATTGCAGAACATGGCGGATCATCTGTTCGACGGCGGCGGCGATGTTGGGGCGTCCGCCGAGCTCGGCGTGAACGATGAGGTCGATGGCTCCCGCGCGACCGCGCAGGCCTTCCTGGTAAATATAGTCGAACGAGGTTTTGAACCCTTCGAAAAACGTGGTGGCGTTGCCGAGACCGCCAGACCAGGCCCGCCAGTCGTTCGCGTAATTGAGCTTGGGGATCACCGCGATGCGCTTTCCGTTGACGGCGGCGACATAGGGCACGTCGTCGTCGAAGGCGTCGCCAAACCAGCGGTAGCCTTCGTCGGCGAGAATCCCGAGGGTTTCCGCGGTATGCAGATTGCCCTGCCCGGCCCAGCCAATGGGCCTTTCGCCGACGCATTGCTCGATCGTGCGCGTGCAGGCGCGAATTTCCTCGCGCTGCCCGTCGGGCGTGAGGTCGGTCATGTGAATGTCGTTCGTCGTGCCGTGGCTGCAAATCTCGTGCCCGGCGGCGTGCAGCGCCCTGACGCTCTCCGGCCATTTCTCGACCGCGAGCGCGTTGGCTCCGATGGTGGCCTTGATTCCGTGACGTTCGAAAATGTCCATCAGCCGCCAGACGCCGACGGCGCCGCCGAAATTCGCGTGGGAAAGCGAGGCGACGTTGACGTCGATCCCCTTCGTCTTCTTGAACTTGCCGCTCTTGCGGAACGCCTCGTAGGCCACGCGGAACGTGCAGCAAACGAGTTTCCCGTCCGGCCATTCGAGCCGGGGTTTTGGCCATTGAACGCCCTTGTGCATCTCGCCGCGCCTTTCACTTCGCCCGTCGCGAATGTGGGCGCGGCGCCGAGGGCCTGTCAATGCGGGCGGCGCGCGCCGGCTCCTTCGCCAGAACTTGACGTAAATGGCCGTTCGCTGAAAGGTGCGATCCCGCCGCGTTCCGACGCCGGGCTTCCGACCGGCGGATGAAACAGTCCAGGAAACGCATTTGTATCATTCGGATTCAGCGAGCGGACCGAAATTCGACAACGCGACTTCACCCGCGCCAGGCGGCGACGGGAAAGCCAGGTCCGGCGGGTTGTCGACGCGCGCCTTTCTCGCCTTGCTGATTCTCGGTCTTTCGGTTCCGCTGCTGGGGTTTTCCAGCTATCTCGTGTGGCGCGAGGCGCACGCGCGAAGGTCCGTTTACGAAGCCGAATTGCGCAAGACCGCCAACCAGATCGACGCGGTTCTGGCGCGCGAGTTTTCCTTTCTCGTGACATTGCTCGAGGCGGTGGCCTCGTCTCCCGCGATGTTGCACGACGACCTGGAAAAGGTGCGCGAGCAGGTCGCGAGCCTGCACGCGTTGCCGGGCGTGAACATCACGCTTCGCGATCTCAAGGGAAACATGCTGGTCAACGCGCGATTTGAATTCGGCGCGCCCGGATCGAGGTTCACGGTGGTTCGCGATCACGACGCCCGGCTCGTCAGGGACAGGCGTCCGGTCATGTCCGACGTGGCGCGCGGCGTCACGCGCGGCAGTCCCTCGGTCGCGGCGGCGATTCCCGTCATGCGGAACGGCGAGGTCGTCTATCTGCTTCAGGCCAATCTCCCGACGTCGCATTTCGCGACCCTTCTGAGCGATTTCAGGCTGGAGCGGGACATGAGCGCCTTCATCGTGGACAGTCACAACATATTCGTCGCGCGCTCGCGCGACCACGAGGAGACCACGGGCAAGCTGAACGCGCTCGCGGCGCGGGCGCCGGACGCCGCCGGCGTTCTGCGCGGAACCAGCTGGGACGGCGAGCCGGTCGTCGGCGTCGTCGTGAACAACTTTTCGACCGGCTGGCGCGTTGGCGTCATGGCGTCATGGCGCCGGAGGCGTCGCTCGAGGCTCCGGTCCGGCGGGCTTTCCGCGATCTCGCGCTGCTGGGGTTCGGCTGCGCCGGGCTCGGTCTGGCGATGGCGTTCGCCTTCGGACGGCAAATTTCCTCGTCGATCCAGGCGCTGGCGGCGGCGGGCGTGGGCGTGCCCCGGCGTGAGTTCGCCGGCCTGGGCCGGACGCCCTTGCGGGAGGTCAACGAAGTCGCGCGCTCGCTCGACGCGGCGAGCCACGAATTGCGATCCAGCGAGGCGCGGCTTCGGGAGAGTGAAACCAGGCTGAAGGAAGCGCTCTACCAGGGAAGGGCCTTCGTGTTCGACGCGGACATCGCGACGGACATGATCACCGTGACAGGCGGCGGAGCCGAGATCGCGGGGTACTCGGGAACGGGGCCGGCCCGGATTTCCGGCGCCGCCATCCGGGCGCGGATTCATCGCGATGACTACGCGAATTTTGTCGGTCCGCTCAAGCAATTGACGCCGGCGGCGCCCGTGCTGGACACGCGGTTCCGGCTCGTCGACACGAAGGGCGAGAATGTCTGGATCGGCATTCGCGCCACCGCCGTCTTCGACGACGGCGGCGCGATTCTGCGCCTGTCCGGACTGGCCATCGACATCACCGCGCGCGTGCGCGCCGAAGAGGCGCAGTCGCGTCTCGCCGCGATCGTCGAAACGTCGCGCGACATGATCATCAGCGTCGAGCCTGGCGGCAAAATCCAGACATGGAACGCGGGGGCCCGGAGAATTTTCGGCTACACCGCGGAAGAAATGGTCGGGCAGTCCCTGCGGATGCTCGTCCCGGACGACGTCGCGGATTTCGACCGCACGGTCGAAACGATGGAAAGAACCGGTTCGATCCAGACCGAGACCGTTCGTCTGGCGAAGGATGGCCGGCGGATCGACGTGATGATTTCCGCGAGCAGCATCGCGATGCCCGACGGCACGCGCGGGTCGGCCGCCATTTTCACCGACATCACCGAACGCAAGCGTTTCGAGGAGCAGCAGCGGACGCTGATCAACGAGCTCAACCATCGCGTCAAGAACTCCCTCGCGACCATTCAATCCATCGCCGCGCACACGTTTCGCGACGAGCGCCATCGCGGCGCGCTGGCGACCTTCGTGGCGCGCCTGATCGCCCTGTCGGAGGCCCACAATGTCCTGACCGCTTCCAACTGGGAGGGCGCTTCGCTGGCCGAAGTCGTCGAGAGAACGGTCGCGCCACACCAGACGGGCGACGGCGCGCGGTTCCTGTGCGCGGGGCCGTCCGTGTGGCTCGATCCGCGCGGCGCGCTGGCGCTCGCGCTCGCGTTGCATGAACTCTGCACGAACGCGGCGAAATACGGCGCCCTGTCGAACCCGACCGGGACGGTCGCCATCCAGTGGGCCATCGAGTTGGACGCCGCCGAAGGGACGCAATTGTCCATGCGGTGGGTGGAATCCGGCGGGCCGCCGGTGGTCCCGCCCGTTAGCCCTGGCTTCGGCACCCATCTCGTGAGGGGCGTTCTCTCCGAAGATCTCAACGCGCGCGTCGACATGCAATATGAACCGGACGGATTCCTGTGCGCTTTCGTGGCGAAAATGGGTCGATCGGGGCGGGGCGCGGAGGCGGCCGGTCGATGAACCCGGAGAACCGGCGCCGCGCGCGCGTCTTCGTCCTGGAGGACGAGGCGCTGATTTTGATGCTGCTGGCCGATCTGATCGCGCAGGCGGGTCATGACTGCGTGTTCCGCGCGAGCCGGCTGGAGGACGCCGCCGGGATCGCGGCCACCGGAGATTTCGATCTGGCGATTCTCGACGTGAACGTGCGGGGCGAAACGAGCTTCGCCATCGCGGACGCCGTCGCGGCGCGCGGCCTGCCCGTCATTTTCGCCACGGGCTACGGCGAACGCGGACTCCCGCAATCGTGGGCGAAGGCGCCGGTCTTGCAGAAACCCTTCGACGCGCGGGCGCTGGTCGAGACGATCCGGCGCGTCAGCGCTCCTTGAGGGCGCGGGACGCGACTTCGACGAGGGGCGAAAACACATAGTCGATGATGCGGCGGTTGCCGGTCTTGATTTCCACGGCGACGGCCATGCCATTGGAGATCGGCACGGCCACGCCATCGACGTTGATCGAGGTCTGGTCGGGTTTCAGCGTCAGCGGGAAAACGAGATTCTGGACGCGCTCGGCGCCTCCGAGAAAGCTGTTTTTGTTCGGAGTCTTGCCGGCGCTCGCCTCGAGTTGCTGGGCGTCCGGCTCCGGGATGGCCTCCTGGCCGACCCGCGCGACCTTCGCGGTCAGGGAGCCGTAGCGGGTGAACGGGAAGGACTCAATCTTGACGATGGCGTCCTGGCCGACGGACACGAAACCGATGTCCTTGTTGGGCAGGTAACACTCGATTTCAAAGACCGCGTCGTCGGGCACGACGCGCATGACTTCCTCGCCCGCCATCAGCACCTGGCCGACGGTCGTGATCGTCGAGGATTGCACCGTGCCCGACACCGGCGCGCGCAAGCTCATCCCGGAGACGCGCAACTGCGCCTTGACGAGACGCTGGCTCATCTCGTCCGCCTGGCGCTCCGCGTCGGCGAGTTTCTGGCTGTTTTCGGCGATGAACGCGTCGAACAGTTTCGCGATGTCGCGGTCGATCGTCTCGCGAGCCGCGATGTTCTCCTCGACCTGGCCTTTTTGCTGGGCGAGTTGCACCCGTTGCAACTGGATGGA
>CAISEY010000026.1 GCA_903884435.1 uncultured Hyphomicrobiales bacterium
CGTGTGCTCTTCCGATCTGGCGAGACCGACCATTCCATCCCCATGGCCGACGTGGAAAAGTTCAAGGCGGCGCGTCCGGAAACCCCGGTCTACGTGTATCCCGCCGGCCACGGCTTCAACTGCGACGAGCGCGGCTCCTGGCACGCCGAATCGGCCGAACTCGCGCGTTCGCGCACGCTCGGGCATTTCGCGAAGAACCTCTGAGACGACCCCGGCGGCGGGCCCCGCGCCCGCTTCCCCCGCGATTTTGAATCCATCGCGGGCCTCCGGGTCCGCGCTCCCGAATTGGTCGCGCCCGCCGCGCGACGCCAGACAGGATCGAGGCGCCAATGATCGTCGAAAACCAGTCGCAGCTCACGGATTTCGCGCTCGACGTCATGAAGCGCACGCCCGATCCGCGGTTGCGCGAGATCACGACCGCGCTCATCAAGCACCTGCACGCCTTCGTGCGCGAGACGCGGCTCACGGAACGCGAGTTCCAGGACGGCTGCGCGATCATCGCGGAAATGGGCCAGCTCACCAACGACACCCACAACGAGGTCGTGCTGATGGCCGGTTCGCTCGGCGTCTCCTCGCTGGTCTGCCTGCTCAACAATGGCGACCGGGGCAACACCGAGACCAACCAGAACCTGCTTGGCCCGTTCTGGCGCCTCAACTCGCCGCCGGCGAAGAATGGCGACTCCATCATCCGCAGCCCGACGCCGGGCACGCCGATGTTCGTGACGACGCGCTTCACCGACACGGCGGGCAAGCCGATCGCCGGCGCCGAGGTCGATGTCTGGCAATCGAACGACGAGGGGCTCTACGAGAACCAGGACGAGCGTCAGGCCGACATGAACCTGCGCGGCAAGTTCATCACCGACGGGGACGGGGTGATCTCCTTCCGCAGCATTCGCCCGGTCGGCTATCCGATTCCGACCAGCGGGCCGGTCGGGCGCCTGCTGATCGCCCAGGAGCGGCATCCGTTCCGGCCGGCCCATATCCATTTCCTCGCGGTGAAGCCGGGCTTCAAGACGCTGATCAGTCAGGTCTACGACCAGGACGATCCGCGCATCCAGACAGACGCGCAATTCGGCGTCACCCGCGCCCTCGTCGGCGACTATCGCCGGCGCTCGGACAAGGCCCCCGCCGCCGACGTGACGGGCGAATGGGTTTCCCTCGACTACGCCTTCAGGATGGAGCCGGGCGAATCCCGTTTGCCGCGGCCGCCGATCAAGTGACCGCGCCAGGCTTGCCCCTGTCCGTCCTCGACCAGTCGCCGACGGCGGCCGGCGTCGAGCAATCGCGGGCCATTCGCGACACGATCGACATGGCCGCGCATTGCGAGCGGCTTGGCTACAAACGCTTCTGGGTGAGCGAGCATCACGGCTCGGAAAACATCGTGGGTTCCGCGCCGGAGATCCTGATCGCGGCGATGGCGACGCGGACGCGTCGCATCCGCCTCGGCTCGGCCGGCGTCATGCTGCCGCATTATTCGCCGCTGAAGGTCGCCGAGCAATTCCGCGTTCTGGAGGCCATCGCGCCGGGCCGGATCGATCTCGGCGTCGGCCGCGCGCCGGGCGGCGACGGGCGCGTGGCCTGGGCGCTCAATCCCTCGGGCGACCAGGCGGTGGAGCGTTTCCCCGCCAACGTCCGCGATCTCGTCGCCTGGACGTCGGACAAGCCGCTCGTCGAGGGGCATCCGCTCGCCTCGGTGCGCGTCACGCCGCGCACGCCCGGCGCGCCCGAGGTGTTCGTGCTGGGCTCCTCCGACTATGGCCCCCAGGTCGCCGCCTATCTGGGGCTGCCCTTCTGTTTCGCCACTTTCATCAACGAACAGGGGACGGAACAGGCCCTCGAGATTTACCGGCGCTATTACCAGCCGAGCGAGCGGCATCCGGAACCGGTCGCCATGGCCTGCGTCTTCGCGCTGGCGGCGGACACGGACGACGAGGCGCGGCGCGTCTTCGCCTCGCGGGCCCGCTCGCGCCACAACCGCGACCTTGGCGTGCGCGCGCCGCTGCTGCCGCCCGAAGAGGCGCTGGCCGGCGCCAGCGCGGCGGAACTCGCGCGCGCCGACCAGCTCGCGGCCCGCGCCTTCCTCGGCGACGGCCCGTCCTGCGCCGCCAGACTGCGCGCCTTCGCAGAAAAGGCGGGCTTGCAGGAGCTCGCGATCCTCACCCACGCCTTCCACGTCGAGGATCGCAAGCGCTCGTTCGAAATTCTGGCGCGCGAATTCAGCCTGCCTGCGGAGCCGCCGCGCGCCGCGTGACGGGCTCGCCACGCCGCCGAACGGCTTGTTTGCTTCGCACCCGCCGATGCGGTATTGACTCGCGCAGGCGCCCGTAGCTCAGCTGGATAGAGCGTTGCCCTCCGAAGGCAAAGGTCACACGTTCGAATCGTGTCGGGCGCACCATTTTAGGTATAAACCAGACATATGACGCTACAGGTAAAC
>CAISEY010000027.1 GCA_903884435.1 uncultured Hyphomicrobiales bacterium
CGACCCGCTGTCGCCGTCGCGCCGCCGCCCCCGGCGGCCGCGCCGGCGGACATGTCGAACGCCGGCGTCGTCCGCGAGGTTCAACTCAAGCTCTACGAGCTCAACTACGATCCCGGACGGGTCGATGGCGTGCTCGTGGCGGCCACGACGAAAGCCATCCGCGAATGGCAGGAAATCGCCGGATTGCCCGCGACCGGAAATCTCACGGAAGAACAATTGCTGCGCCTTCGCCAGACGCAATCCAGCACGACATGGGCCGCCGTGGCCTATACGGCGAAGGGCGCGAGCGGCTGGGTGTTCAATCGCCCGAGCCGGGCCGCCGCCGAGCAGGAGGCCGTGGATCTGTGCCTCAAACGCGCCGGCAGCCGCGCCGACTGCACGGCGATCACCGCGAGCGGCTCGGCCTGCATCACCATGGCGAGTTTCCAGACGCGGCGCGGCGGCACGATCTACTATGGAGCCCATGTCGCGTTGCGCCCCACGCAGACGGCGTCGATCAGCGAGGCGCTGAACAGATGCAGCGAGGCGCAAAACAGCGGCAACAACTGCACGGCGCGCGTCACCATTTGCGCCGACGGAAGCCACAGGAAATAAGCCGCGCGACCGCGAGGCCGGGCGAACGGAGAACACGCTTGAAACACGGTCTCGAAAGTCACGAGGAGCGTTACGCCAGGGGCGTCGCCCTGCGCGAGGCGACCCCGCGCGAGAAACACCGCAAGCGCCACCAGGTGGAAAAACGCAGCGCGCTCAAGATTCTCGCGAAGGACGACCGGGGCCGGCTGAAATCGCTGCTGCCGCTACGCTACAAACTGATGAGCAGGAGCCCTTTCGCGTTTCTTCGCGGCGCCGCGTCGGTGATGGCGCGCGATCTTGTCCGCGAGCCCGTCGCCGGAGTCCCGGTGCAGGCTTGCGGCGACTGCCACCTGATGAATTTCGGAGTGTTCGCGTCGCCGGAAAACAACATTCTCTTCGACGTGAACGACTTCGACGAAACCCTTGGCGGCGTGGACTTCACCATCGACGTCAAGCGGCTCGCCGCGAGCGTCGTCGTCGCCGCCTTCGACGCGAACATGAATCCGGACGAGGCAAGGGCGATCGCGGCGGGAGGCGTCGCGGCCTACAGGATCCACATGGACGCGCTCGCGCGGATGCCGGCGATCGACGCGTGGAACGCGCGCATCGACGCGGAGACCGAACTCGAAGCCATCGGCGACGCCGGATTGACCGGAAAATTGAAGGATATTTTCGCCGCCGCCCGCGAGTCCGGGCGCGATGGCGACGAGGACTGGCCAAAACTCTCGGGCGATCAGGGCAACGAAATAGCCGAAAAGCCGCCGAAAATACGGCATTTTCGCAAGAAGGATCCGGTCGATGAAAAGATCGACGCGGAAGCGGTCTTCGCGAAATGGCGCAAGGGCCTCGCTCCCGAGCGCCGCGGCCTCGTCGAGCGATATGAACTGAAGGACGCGGTGCTGAAGGCCGTCGGCGTCGGTTCGGTCGGAACGCTCTGCGGGATCGGCCTGTTCAAGGACGGCGACGGCAACCATCTGTTTCTCCAGATCAAGGAGGCGCGCCGCTCCGCGCTGGAGCAACTCGCGCCGGACCGCGCCTGGCGGGGACACCAGGGCGAGCGCGTGATCGCCGGGCAAAGAATGCTTCAGGCCGCCTCGGACGTTTTTCTCGGCGCGGCGACCGACGCCGCCTCGGGCCGCGAGTTCTACGTGCGCGCGCTGAAGAACCGCAGGCTCGGGGAAATCGGCGAATTGACGGAGGTGGCGGAACTCGCCGGTTACGCGAGCCTTTGCGGGCGCGCGCTCGCCCGCGCCCACGCCCGCTCGGGCGACGCGGCGATCATGGCGGGCTACATGGGAAGCGACACGGTCTTCGACGAGGCGATCGCCAGCTTCGCCATGAAATACGCGAAGCAGAACGAGGCCGACCACGCCGAGCTCGGGGCGTGGCGGCGGAAACGCAAGGCCGCGTCGAAGAAGAAGAAGAAGACCTAATAAGCCGGCGCGTTGAGCCCGGGCATCATCGTCGGCGCCACGGCGCCGGGGATGGCCCGCAACGCCGGAGGCGCGAGCGGCGGGAGCATTTGCGCGCTCGCCACGTAAGCCCCGGTTTCGCGCGCGGGGCCGGCGGCCTCGCCCGCGAATGCGAGCCATTGCTGCTGCGTGCCATGGAACGCGTTGCGATCCACGTTGCCGCGAATGCCCGGCACGGCGCCGTCCGACTGGTATTGCCAGAACGACCATTGGCGGTCGCCATAGCGCACGTGCGGCGAATGTTTCGTCGAGCGCACCCAGATCGGATATTCCGTGAGTTCGCCGGGATGGAGAATCGCCTCGTAGAAATCCACGGTCGTGTAGATGACCGGCTTCTTGCCGTAATGCCGCTCCATTTCGCGCAACATGACGCGCATGTCGCGAATGGCTTCCTCGCGCACCAGATGGCGCTTGCACGACTTCGATTCAGGGGTCGCCTCGACGTCGAGCACGGGCGGAAGCGCGTCCGGATCGGCGGGAACGACGTTTTCGAAATTGGCCATTTCCTGCGCCGGGGAGCGGCACCAGAACACGAAATGATAGGCGCCGCGCGCGACGCCGGCGGCCTTCGCGCCTTCCCAATTCTGGCGAAACTTCTGATCGACGTGGTCGGCGCCCTCGGTCGCCTTGATCCAGGCGAAGCGCGTGCCGCTCGCTCTCACGAGTGGCCAGTCGATGTCCCCCTGATATTTCGAGACATCGACCCCGTGAACGGGAAACTGGTGCGGCTGGGTGGTGGTGAAGGCGCTTTTGGCGGGCTTCATCGGGGGAATGCCGCCCGTCTGGTCGTCCCCGACGAAGGGCGCGCCGCCGCCGCAACCCGCGAGGAGCACGCAGGCCGCGGCGGCTATACATCCGGAACGCATGAAACCGGGATACGCGATACTGGCGAACATGAACGAAGGATTGCCGAAAATCCGTAAAGTTCCGTTAACGGCGCCAGATTTCACGACAGCCCGAACCACAGGGTCGCGATGCCCAGAAACGCGAAGTTTCCGACCACGTCCGTCACGGTGGTGACGAAGGCGCCGGACGACACGGCCGGATCGTAGCCGAACCTGTCGAGCGTCAATGGAATGAGAATGCCGCCGAGCGCGCCGGCGACGAGGTTCGTCACCATGGCGAGCGCGATCACGAGGCCAATGCCCGCGCTCTGGAACCAGCCGCCCGCCGCGATCGCGGTGAGCAGGCCGAAGGCGAGGCCATTGAGCAGACCGACGCTGGCTTCGCGCAGGGTGACTCGCATCGCGTTGGCGTCGGAGAGTTCGCGCGTCGCCAGCGCCCGCACCGCGACGGTCATGGTCTGCGTCGCGGCGTTGCCGCCCTGGCTCGCGACAATGGGCGCGAGCACGGCGAGCGCCACCATTTTTTCGAGCTGGCCCTCGAAAAGCCCAAGCACCGACGACGCGATGAAGGCCGTCACGAGATTGACGAGCAGCCACAGAAAACGGCTGCGCGTGATGCCGAAGACGGAATCGGAAAGACTTTCCCCGGCGCGCACGCCGCCGAGCGCCTTGATGTCCTCCTCCGCCTCTTCCTCGATGACGTCGACGATGTCGTCGATGGTGATGGCGCCGACGAGCCGCCCGGTCTCGTCGACGACCGGCGCGGAGACGAGGTTATAGCGCTCGAACATGCGCGCCACTTCCTCCTGGTCCTCCGTCACCGTCACGACGTGCCGCGGCTGCATGAGTTCGTCGAGGCGCGCGGACCGGCGCGCGCGCACCAGCGTGTCGAGAAAAACGTTGCCGACGAGCTTGTGGGCGGGATCGACGACGAAAACCTCGAAAAAACTGTCGGGCAAGGCGTCGTCGCCCGCGTCGTGAATATGGTCGAGCGTCTGGCCGGCGGTCCAGAACGGCGGCGCCGTCACCAGCGTCGTCTGCATCAGGCGGCCGGCGGAATTGTCGGGATAATCCAGCGACCGCTGCAATTGCACGCGATCGACCGCCGGCAACGCCTCGAGGATTTCGCGCTGTTCGGCGCTGTCGAGATCCTCGAGAATCGCGACCGCGTCGTCCGCCTCGAGATCCCTCATGCCCTCGACGACGGTCCGCGTCGGCAATTCCTCGAGAATGTCCTCGCGCACGGAATCATCGACTTCCGTCAGCGCGGAGAAATCGAAATCCCGGCCCATCAGTTCGACGAGTCGCGGACGGTCGTCGCGCGGCAGCGCCTCGATCAGCGCGCCAAGGTCCGATTCGTGCAGGTCGCCCGCCAGATCGAGAACCGCCGCGCGGTCGCCGCAGGAAAGTGCCTTCTCGACGAGATCGACGAAGTCCCCGCGAACCTCGCCATCTTCGTTGCGAAAACGATCGTTTTCGGGCGTCGGAAGCTGGTCTGCGACGTCGTTCATGCGTGCATCCGGAGCGCGGGGAATGACACTCCCTAGCCCTCCCGGGAACGCGAGGCAATCGGCTTTCGGGCCCACCTCACGAACGAAAACGGCGCCACGAGGGCGCCGGATCGATTGGTGCGGCCAAGAGGACTCGAACCTCCACGGGTCTCCCCACTAGCACCTCAAGCTAGCGCGTCTACCAATTCCGCCATGGCCGCGTGCTGGCTTCGGGTCGCCCCGTCGCCGGCAGGCGCGTCGTCTAACAAATGCATTCCGGCGTGACAAGTGCCGCGGGATGTTGTGACGCGAACGATCGAATGGCAGGGGGCGGGGGATGGCGGGATTATCCGGGATAATCCGGGATCACGCGGCCCCTGCCATTCGATCGTTCGCGTCACAGGATGGCCATTTCACTCCGGGGCGCCTATCTTGTCCCCATGATCGAAAACGCCGCGCCCGCCTGCGAAATCGCCCATACGATGTTCCCCGTCGCGGACGCCGCGCCGGTTGAATGGAAAATTTCCGAAGGGCTCACTCCCTACGCGGACGCCGTCGCCGCGATGGAGGCGCGCGTTGATTCGATCGCGCGCGGCGAATCGGGCGAACTGGTCTGGCTCGTGCAGCACGCGCCGCTCTACACGGCGGGCACTTCCGCGAAGGACGGCGATCTCATCGACGCGCGGTTTCCCGTGCATCGGACGGGCCGCGGCGGGCAATTCACCTATCACGGCCCCGGCCAGCGCGTGGCCTATGTGATGCTGGACCTCAATCGCCGCCGGCCCGACGTGCGCGCCTTCGTCTGTGCGCTCGAGGACTGGCTGATCGGAACCCTCGCCGGCTTCAACGTGACGGGCGAACGGCGCGAGGGCCGGGTCGGCGTCTGGGTGCGCCGTCCCGACAAACCGCGCTGTCCCGACGGCGCCGTCGCCGAGGACAAGATCGCGGCGCTTGGCATTCGCGTGCGCCGCTGGGTGACGTTTCACGGAATCGCGCTCAACGTCGAACCGGACCTGACGCATTTCGACGGAATCGTCCCGTGCGGTATCTCGCGGGCGAGTTTCGGAGTCGCCAGCCTCGTCGATCTCGGTCTGCCCGTGACGATGGCGGAGGTCGACGCGGTGTTGCGCCGGGAGTTCGAAAAGCGATTTGGCGCGACAGGCTGACGAGCCCCGCCCGGAATCGCTATTTCGGCTTCTTGCCCTTCTGGACCGAAGGCGCGGGCGCAGCGAACAACGAGCCGGTGGCCGGCTTCGCCTTGGCGAGCGCGTCCTTCTTCGGCTTTTTGGCCTCCTTGTTCGATTTCATCTGTCCCTTGGCCATGGCTTGCTCCTTCGCGATTCTGCCTGTCGACGTCAATCTGGAAAAACGCTCGAAGGGTTTCGGCGGTTTCAGACAATTCGATCGGAACGCGCCGTCGCGCCGGAGACGATCCGCGCGCGATCCTAGCACGGTTGCGGCCGGTCGTTCCGGCGCCCCCGGAAATATTATCGCCGCCGCGATCAGTCCGGGAACCGGGCGTGTTCGCGCCAGCGGGTGTTGAGATTGCGGAGCGTCAGCGCGACCGTCATTTCAAACGCGCTGAAATTGAAGACGTTGAAGAGAACGAGCGCCGCCTGGTAGACGAAGAGCCCCGGCCCCGCCGGACGCAGATCGAGATGGGGCAGCGTGAGCGCCAGCGACATCCGGAACAATTCGAGCGGCAGCGACAGCGCGACGATCCACGCGACGACCCGGACCGGCTTTGCCCTGACGGCGGAAAACGCCGCGCGCAACGGCGAGGAATAGCCCAGCGCCAGCGCTGGACGGACGAAGGCGAAAGGCACGAACAGGATCGCCGAAAACGCCATGTTCGCGAGGTTGGCGGGTTGCGCCAGACCGCCGGGGAGGAAAGCGGCGAGAATCGCCGCCCCGAGCGAAAACGCCTTCAGCGCGAGGAAAATCCCGAGGCCCCAGAGCGCCGCCCTGAATTGCAGCCGCCACAGCGGCGCGACCGCCGGGGCCGCGACGCCCAGCGCCGACCTGTGCAATCGCACCGCGAGCGCCGCCAGCAGCATGGCCGTGATCGCCTGCCACGCGAAGCCCGCGACGAACATTTTGCGCGGCGAAAGCGGAACGACCCTCGCGAAAATGATTTCCAGCGCGGGCGCCGCGGCGAAAATCGCCAGCAGCGCCCGGCAAGTCCCGTTGTCGGCGAGCACCACGCGCCAGGCGCCGCTCCAGGCCGCGCGGAAGGCTCCCAGCGGTTTGATGGACACTTGCCGCGTGTCGTGATCGGCGAGCCGCACGCGCGCGCGCCGTCGCGCCTTTGGCAGCAGGATCAGGACGAGGAGAACGAGAACCACGAGGAACCACGTCGCGGTCGCGAGTTCTCCGCCGGCGACATCCCCGGGAAACAGCGCGGCGTCGAGACGTTCCGTGGCGTCCATCGCGACGCTCAGGCGGACACGCGCGACGCTTCGTCCCGCCGTCCGGGAGCGCGAAGGCGACCGGCCGTCCGTTTCGCCAGGGCGAGGATCGAACGGAACCGCGTCGCGGCGCCCGCGATGCA
>CAISEY010000028.1 GCA_903884435.1 uncultured Hyphomicrobiales bacterium
CTGGAGCCGGGCATCGAAGGCCTCATCCACGTCTCCGAAATGTCGTGGACCAAGAAGAACGTGCATCCCGGCAAGATCGTTTCGACGAGCCAGGAAGTCGACGTTCAGGTGCTCGAGGTCGACCAGTCCAAGCGCCGCATCTCGCTCGGTCTCAAGCAGACCCTGCAAAATCCGTGGGAAGCCTTCGCCCAGAAGCATCCCGTCGGCGCGATCGTCGAGGGCGAGGTCAAGAACAAGACCGAATTCGGCCTGTTCATCGGTCTCGACGGGGACGTGGACGGCATGGTCCACCTCTCCGACCTCGACTGGAAGCGTCCGGGCGAGCAGGTGATCGAGGAGTACAAGAAGGGCGACATGGTCAAGGCGCAGGTTCTCGATGTCGACATCGAGAAGGAGCGCATTTCCCTGGGCGTCAAGCAGCTTGGCGGCGATCCCTTCTCCGGCAAGGTCGAGGGCGAGGCCGACATGCGCAAGGGCGCCGTCGTGACCTGCGAAGTGCTCGAAGTGAAGGAAGGCGGTCTCGAAGTGAAGATCGTCGGCACCGACATGACGACCTTCATCAAGCGCAACGAACTGGCCCGGGACCGCGCCGACCAGCGCAGCGAACGTTTCGCCGTCGGCGAAAAGGTCGATGCGCGCATCACGCTGTTCGACCGCAAGGCGCGCAAGATCGGCGTCTCCGTCAAGGCGCTCGAAGTCGCCGAGGAAAAGGAAGCCATCGCCCAATATGGCTCGGCCGATTCCGGCGCGTCGCTGGGCGACATTCTCGGCGCGGCGCTGAAGGCGCGCGACACCACCGCCGCGAAGCCGAAGGCCAAGGGGAACGAATAGTCCTCGCCTGGCCAAAGGTCTGAACCCGAAACGGGGCCCGCGTCGATTGGCGCGGGCCTTTCGCTGTCGCGGTCCCCGCGTCGTTGTGATAGACGAAATCGTCCCGCGCCTTGCCTCGCGGGCAGGCGCAAGACATTGACGCCGCACAGGAAGGCTGGAACCGGCGATGCCCTCTCCCCTTGACTGGAACGCGGATTATCTCGCGGACCGCCGGCGCCTCCGGCGGAAATTGACGTTCTGGCGCGCCGGCGCGTTTCTCGCGCTCGTCGTCGCGGTCCTGGTCGTCGGCTGGCGGGTCGCGGAGCCCGGCGGCGCGGGGTCCTGGCAACCGCACGTCGCGCGCGTGTCGGTCGATGGCGTCATCACCGGCGACCGCCCCACGCTCGACCTTCTGGACGAAGTGGCGAAATCGCGGGCCGCCGCGGTGATTGTCACGATTGAAAGCCCTGGCGGCACGACGACCGGCGCCGAGCGTCTGTACGACGCCATTCGCCGCGTCGCCGAAAAGAAGCCCGTTGTCGCCGTCGTGCGCGGCATGGCGGCGTCGGGGGGCTATATCGCGGCGATTGGCGCGGATCGCGTTTTCGCCCAGGGGAACTCGCTTGTCGGATCGATCGGCGTGCTCTTCCAGTTTCCCAACGTGGGCAAGCTGCTCGATGTCGTCGGCGTGAAGATGGAGGAAGTGAAATCCTCGCCCCTCAAGGCGGCGCCCAACGGCATGGAGCCGACGAGTCCCGAGGCCCGCGCCGCGCTCGAGGCGCTGGTTGGCGATTCCTATCAATGGTTCCGCGATCTCGTGAAAAAGCGCCGCGGCATGACCGACGCCGAACTTTCGGTCGTCGCCGACGGGCGCGTTTTCACCGGCCGCCAGAGCGTTCCGCTCAAGCTGATCGACGCGGTCGGATCGGAAGCCGACGCGATCGCCTGGCTGGAAGGCGAAAAGGGCGTCGGGAAGAATTTGCCCGTTCGCGACTGGCGACCGTCGAGGCGTCTCGGGGGGCTTGGATTGGCGGGCCTGTCCGCCAGTCTCGCGACAATCTTCGGTCTCGACGAAGTGGCCGACGCGCTCCGGAAGCTTGGCGACGAGCGCGCCACGGTCGCGCTTGACGGGCTGTTGTCGGTTTGGCAAGTACGGGTAATC
>CAISEY010000029.1 GCA_903884435.1 uncultured Hyphomicrobiales bacterium
ACAGCAGCAACGCCAGCAACAGGAGCAGCAGCGCCAGCAGCAGTTGCAACAACAGCAACGCCAGCAACAGGAGCAGCAGCGCCAGCAGCAGTTGCAGCAGCAGCAACGCCAGCAACAACAGCAACAACGTCCGCCGGCGCAGCCGCAAAAACCTGTCTGCGGTCTGCCTGGCCTGCCGCCCTGTCCGCGTTGACCCCGACATGGAAACGCGGCCCGGAGGCCGCGTTTCCGACGTTCAGAACGGCGCGCGCGTCTATTTCAGGCGCGCGACAAGGCTTGACGTATCCCAACGGGAGCCGCCCATGGCCTGCACGTCCGAATAGAACTGGTCGACGAGGGCCGTGACGGGTAAACGGGCGCCATTGCGGCGGGCCTCCGCCATGCAGATCGACAGGTCCTTGCGCATCCAGTCGACGGCGAAGCCGAATTCGAACTGGCCGGCGTTCATGGTCTTGTAGCGGTTCTCCATCTGCCAGGATTGCGCCGCGCCCTTCGAGATCACCTCGATCACGGCCTCGACGTCGAGACCGGCCTTTTGTCCGAAGGCGACGCCTTCCGACAGGGCCTGCACGAGGCCGGCTATGCAAATCTGGTTGACCATTTTCGTGAGCTGGCCGCTCCCCGCCGGGCCCATCAGCCTGCACATGCGCGCGAAGGCGGCGATGACGGGTTCGGCGCGCGCGTAGGCGGACAGGTCGCCGCCGCACATCACGGTGAGCACGCCATTTTCAGCGCCGGCCTGGCCGCCGGACACCGGCGCGTCGACGAAGCCGACGCCCGCCTCGCCCGCCGCCGCGTGCAGCTCGCGCGCCACGTCGGCGGAGGCGGTCGTGTGATCGACGAGAATCGAGCCCGCGACCATGCCCGCGAGCGCGCCATCGGCGCCGAGAACCACCTGACGAAGATCGTCGTCGTTGCCGACGCAGACGAAAACGAAATCCTGGCCCGCGGCCGCCTCGCGCGGCGTCGCCGCCGCGCGCCCGCCGTGCTGTTTCACCCACGCGACCGCCTTCGCGGCGGTGCGGTTGTAGACCGTGACCTCGTGGCCGCCCTTCGCCTTCAGGTGGCCGGCCATCGGATAACCCATGACGCCGAGACCGAGAAACGCGACTTTTGCCATGATATGTCTCCGTGAGTTCAGGCTTCCCCTGTCACACCGCGCTCGCGGCATCAAGTTGCGAGGCGGGAATGGCTCACCTGATCTCGAACCCGAAATACTTCGTCCTGATCCGTTCGAAGGCGCCGTCGACGAGAACCTCGTCGAGCGCCTTGTTGAAAAGCTCCTTCAGGTCCTGGTCAGACTGGCGCAGGCCAATCCCGATTCCCTCGCCGAAAAAGGCAGGATCCCGCTTCACGTCGTCGAGCACGCGGCAGCATTTCGCCTCGCGCCGGTTCGTCATGAAGTCCATGACGGCGTCCTTGTCGCCGAACACGCTGTCGACGCGGCCCTCGGCCAGATCGAGAATGCCTTCCTCGAGGCTGGCGTAGGCCCTGACGGTCGAGTCCGGATAAACGTTTTCAAGAAAAGCCTGATGCGGCCCGTCGGCCTCGACGCCGATGCTCTGGCCCTTCATCCCCGCCGGCGCCGGATCGCGCAATTCGCCCTGGCGGGACACGACGAAGGCGTTGGGCATCCGCGCGTATGGCTTCGAAAAATCCATGGTTTGCAGGCGCGCGTCGGTGATCTCCATGGCCGCCATGATCGCGTCGTAGCGGCCCTCGACGAGATTGGGGACGAGGCCGTCCCAGTCCTGCGCGACGAAGACGCAGGTCACTTTCGCGCGCTGGCACAACTCCTGGCCAAGGTCGATTTCAAAGCCGGCGAGTTCGCCGTTGGCGTCGAGAAAATTCCACGGAGGCCTCGCTCCCTCGGAGGCGATGCGCACCTCGCGCCATTCCTTCGCCCGCGCCGGCGCGCAGATGGCGATCAAAACCGCCAGCGCGGAGCCAAGCGTCGAGAGAAACAGCCGTCGCCGGTTCATGCGAAATCACCCGTCGCGGAGAGAACCGCGTCTGTCGTCGCATTTTCCCTCACGCGCGCGCCCGGCGCAACCGCCGTGGCCCGGCTCGCCGGCGGAACCCGTTCAGCGGGTAACGCCGTCTCCGGAGCGCAGCGCCGCGAGAGCCCGCCCGAACTCGCCGGGATCGTTCAGGTTGAGCGCCCAGTCCGGGCCGCCGCCATCGTCAAGCGCGACATCGACGCGCCCGATCCCCGCGGCGACGCGATGCACGGAGAATTCGCCGGCGCAGAGCGCGGCCTCGACCGCCTCCAGCGCCTCGACGGGCCAGAGGCCGAACAGCGGCTCGGCGCCACGCGCGCTTCGGGCGAGGGCCACCGCGCTCCCGCGCGTCGCCGCGAACAGTCTCGCGACGAAATCACGCGGCGCGAAAGGCGCGTCGCAAGGAACCGTGGCGAGCCATCCCCGGCCTCGCGCGCGCGCGAAGGCGAGACCCGCCGCGACGCCCGCGAGCGGGCCGGGCCGGTCAGTCCGCGCGTCGGGAATCACCGGCGGGCCAAAGGACGCGAAACGCGCGGGATCGCCATTGGCGTTGATCGCCAGCGGATCCACCTGGGGCCCGAAACGGGCGACGACCCGCGCGATCAGCGGCGCGCCGCCGAAATCCAGCAGGGCTTTCTCGGCGCCCATGCGAGAGGACAGCCCTCCGGCCAGTATGACTCCCGCGATTTCCGTCATGATCCGCCCCGATGGCGCCACGGGGCGCGACCCCATCATACTCCGGATTGACCGCCGCGCGCGCGGGCCTATAAGCGCGGGCCTCGCGGGGCTTCCCCGCCGACAACAGGGCGCGCGTCCCATGATCTCCGAAAAAGACATTCTCCAGGCGCTGCAATCGGTTCCCGGCCCGGACGGCAAGACGCCGTTGCCGCGATCGGGCGCCGTCGCCGGCGTCACCACTGTCGGCGGCAAGGTCTATCTGTCCATCGCCATCGATCCGGAAAAATCCATGACGCTCGAGCCCATGCGCCGGGCGGCCGAGGAAACCCTGAAGAAAATGCCCGGCGTCGCCGGCGCGACGGTGACGCTGACATCGGATCGCCCCCAGGGCTCGTCCCGTCCCGCTCCGGCGGCGGCCGCGCCCGGCCCCCGCGCCCAGGCCGCGAGCCGGCAATCCTCGATCCCCGGCATCGAACGGATCATCGCGGTGGCGTCCGGCAAGGGCGGCGTCGGCAAATCGACGACGGCGGCCAATCTCGCGCTGGGTCTCGCCGCGCGCGGCTGGCGCGTCGGCATTCTCGACGCCGACATTTACGGGCCTTCGATGCCGCGGCTGTTCGGCCTGAAGGGCAAGCCGGAATCCGACGGCAAGACGATGAAGCCGCTCGAGGCCTTTGGCGTCAAGGTCATGTCCATCGGCTTCCTCGTCGAGGAAGACACGGCGATGATCTGGCGCGGACCGATGGTGCAATCGGCGCTCACGCAGATGATGCGGGACGTGACCTGGGGCGATCTCGACTGCCTCGTCGTCGACATGCCGCCCGGCACGGGCGACGCGCAACTCACCATGGCGCAGACCGTGCCGCTGAAGGGCGCGGTGATCGTGTCCACGCCGCAGGATCTCGCGCTCATCGACGCGCGGCGCGCCGTCGCGATGTTCGGCAAGGTCAACGTGCCCGTGCTCGGCGTCGTCGAGAACATGAGCTATTTCCTGTGCCCGAAATGCGGCGAGCGCTCGGACATTTTCGCCCATGGCGGCGCGCGCCACGAGGCCGAGCGGATGGGCGTGCCCTTCCTCGGCGAGGTGCCGCTGCACATGGCCATCCGTGAAAATTCCGACGCGGGCCTGCCGCCCGTCGCCGCCGATCCCGGCGGCGCGCACGCGGCGATCTACCGGGACATCGCGGCGAGGGTCGCCGAAAGTCTCGGCGGGGCCGGCGTCGCGCGGCCCTTTCCCAAAATCGTGATCGAATAGATCGGACAGGCCGCGTCCCCGTCGCCATCCCGGGCGCGTCGCGTCACAATCTGCTCGCTTTTGTCGGATTAAACGGTCGCGCCGTTCCGGAGAGCCCCCGCATGAAACGCCGCAAGTTCATCGCCGCCGCCGGGCTCGCAGCCGCCGGCGCGGCCATCGCGCGACCGGCCGTCGCGCAAGCCGCTCCCGCGGTGACCTGGCGGCTCGCGTCGAGCTTTCCAACGAATTTCGACGCGATCTGGAGCGGCGCGCGCGTTCTGGCGGAGGCGGTGCGCCAGCGGAGCGACGGGCGTTTCGTCATCGAGACCCACGCGCCCGGAGAAATCGCCGGGGCGATCGAAGTCCTGGACGCTGTTGGCGAGGGGCGCGCGGAATGCGGACACACGGCGCTCAACTATTTCTGGGGCAAGGAGCCGGCGCTCGTTTTCGCGACGGGCGCGCCCTTCGGCATGAACGCGCGCGAGCAAAACGCGTTTTTCCGCGCTGGCGGCGGAACCGAACTCATCAACGAAATTCTCGCCGATCACAAGGTCGTGGCCCTGCCCTCCGGCACCACGGGCTGCCAGATGGGCGGCTGGTTCCGCGCCGAAATAAAGTCCTCCGCCGACTTGCGCGGGATGAAATTCCGCGTGTCCGGCTTCGCCGCGAAAATCCTGCGAACGCTCGGCGTCGAGCCGAAAGCCATGGGGCGCGGCGAGATCGCGGCGGCGCTCGGTTCGGGCGCGCTCGACGCGGCGGCCTGGGTTTCGCCCGCGGACGACGAGAAACTCGACCTCGCGAAGGTCGCCCCGAATTATTACTATCCAGGCTGGCTCCAGCCAAACATGGCGATTCACCTCGTCGTGAACAGCGCGAAGTGGAACGAACTGCCGAAGGCGTATCAGGAAATCCTGCGCTCGGCCGCCGACACGGCCAACGCCGAAACGCAAGCGAAATACGACGCCGCGAACCCCGCGGCCCTGCGGCGCCTCGCGGAAGGCGGCGCGAAACTGCGCGCCTTTCCCCCTGAAGTCCTGGAAAGTTTCTGGCAGGCGACCGGCGCCGTCATGCGCGAGACCGCCGCTGGCGACGCGAAATTCCGCCGCCTGCACGACGCCTACATGGAATTCCGCAACGACCAGTACTTGTGGTGGCAGGTCGCCGAATACCCCTTCGACAATTTCATGATCCGGCAGCGCGCGCGGGGCTGATCCGCGCGCTAGGGCCTCCCGCCCGCTCCGCGCCGCTCGGCCTCCGCCTTCAGGATCGCCAGGGACGCGAACCACGGGACCGAAGGAGAGCCGCCGGGAGACCCGGGCAGGCCTGGCGCGC
The DNA here is from genome assembly GCA_903884435.1 of uncultured Hyphomicrobiales bacterium. GTDB lineage: Bacteria > Pseudomonadota > Alphaproteobacteria > Rhizobiales > Beijerinckiaceae > Terripilifer. Next base: position 5,245 of record CAISEY010000029.1, read on the forward strand.
CCGGCATCGACGCGGGGATCTCCGCCGCGAAGCGGCTCGCGGAGTCGATGAAATCCGCGGGAGCCGTCCCGGCCAGCCTCGTGGCGCAGGCGTTCGCTTCGACGAAGATCGAGGGAACGCCCATGAATTTGATGAAATTGGTGTCGACGCTGGCGTGCGTGTCGATGCAGATTTTCGAACGGTCGGCGCTCGCCGCGGGCGCGCCGGAAAGACTTGCGTTCTCGCCGCCCGGAGCGGCGGCGAGCAGTTCACGCGCGCGCGCGCCGATATCGTCGAGCGAGCGCCCCCCGGCCTCGCGCGCGAGGGCCGCGCCGACCGCGTCCGTCGCGAGGCGCAGATTGTCCCGCCGTTGAATCGTGCGTCCATAGTCGAGGGCGAGCCCGGCGAGCAAGATCATCGGCACGAAACCGAGAGCGAAGGGCAGTCCGAATCCGCCGCGCGCGACCCTGGCGAACGCATGTTCCGACTGGCGTCCTGACATGGAAAGCTCCTGCGTCCGGCTGACGATCCAACCCCGGCCGGCGCTCGCCAGCCTCTTTCCGGATGGATAGGCGCAAAAGCTGAACGGACAACAAGACGCAACGTTCGAAGTCGAGTCGCTTTTGCCTCTTTGATTCAATCGCGGTTCGACTCAAATTTTCCGGGAACGCGTTTCGTCCGGGACGGCGGCGGGCTATCATGCGCGCGGCGCGGAAACGCGCGCCGCGGGAGTGACACGTCATGGCGAAATCAACGCGCAAGGGATTGTCGGGCAAGATCGGAGCCGCGGCGCTCGCGATCGCATCCGGCGCCGCCGCCGCCGAGCCGCCGCCGCTGGTGATTTCGAAACAGGGATATTTTTTCGTCGGCGGCAAATATTTCGACGCGCCCGACGGCAAGTTCCTGTCCGGTCACATGTATGTCGAATTCCAGATCCCGAAAAAACTGACGAAGCCCTATCCCCTCGTCATGTTCTCCGGCGGAAGCCAGAGCGGACTGAACTACACCGGCACGCCGGACGGGCGCGAGGGCTGGGCGCAATATTTCCTGCGCGAGGGTTACGCCGTCTACGTGCTCGACCAGCCGTCCCGCGCGCGGTCCGCGCACCAGCCGGAGGTCGGCGCCGTGGGGCGCACTCCGGTCGACCGGGCGCAGCAACAATTCACCGCCCCCGAGCGCAAGATGCTCTGGCCGCAGGCGAAATTGCACACGCAATGGCCGGGCAAGAGCGATCCGGGCGACCCGACGTTCGACCAGTTCATGGGCCAGCAATATCCATCGCTCGCGAGTTTTCCGCGCCAGCAGGAACTCAACCGCGACGCGGGCGCGGCGCTGCTCGACAAGATCGGCCCCGCCGTTCTGTTCACGCATTCGCAATCGGGCACGTTCGGCTGGCTCGTCGCGGACGCTCGCCCCGCGCTGGTGAAAGCCATCGTCGCCATGGAGCCCTCGGGTCCGCCGGTGCGCGACAACGTGACGAAAGGCGCGCCGGAATGGTTCGAGGACGGGCCGGTGACGAAGCCCTACGGACTGACCGCGCCGCCGCTCGCCTATTCGCCGCCGCTCGAAAAGCCGGAAGACCTGAAATTCGCGCGCCAGGAAAAGCCCGACGGCCCCGATCTCGTTCGCTGCTGGGAACAGGCGGAGCCGGCGCGCAAACTGGCGAATTTGCAAAACATTCCCGTGCTCGTGGTGCAGACGGAGGCGTCCTATCACGCGCCCTACGATCACTGCACGGTGAAATACCTGCGCCAGGCGGGCGTGATGAAGACAACCTTCGTCCGCCTCGCGGACGTGGGCATCAGGGGCAATGGCCACATGCTCATGCTGGAAAAAAACAACATGGAGATCGCGGCCGTGGCCGCGAAGTGGATGAAGGAGAACGTGAAGGCGGAGAAGAAGCGTTAGGAGCCGCCGGCGGTCGTCGCCGCGTCACTCTTCCCTGATTCCCGCCTCGCGGATGATCTGTTCGATTTCGACGTTTTGCTTGCGCAAACAGGCGCCGAATTCCGCTCCGCGGACGCCAACCGGCTCGCCCGACGATCGCGCGAGCCGAAGCCCTCACCCGCCCGTGACGCTCATGTGCCGTCCCACGGCCGGATTTTTCGTGAGGCGGTCGATGACGAAATCGTGACCTTGCGGCTTGCGCGCGATGGCCCGTTCCATCGCTTCGAGCAACGGGCCGTCGCTTTCCGACGCGCGCAGGGGCGTGCGAAGATCGGCGGCGTCTTCCTGTCCGAGGCACATGTAGAGCGTGCCCGTGCACGTCACGCGCACGCGGTTGCAGCCCTCGCAGAAATTATGCGTCATCGGCGTGATGAACCCGAGCCGGCCGCCGGTCTCCCTGACGCGCACATAGCGCGCGGGGCCGCCGGTCTGATAGTCGATCTCGTCGAGCGTGAAACGGTCGAGCAGGCCGGCGCGCACCCGGTTGAGCGGGATGTACTGATCGACGCGCGCGGCCTCGACGTCGCCGAGCGGCATCACCTCGATGAAGGTGATGTCCATGCCGCGTCCGTGCGCCCATTCGATCAGACGCGGGAATTCGTCGTCGTTGACGCCCTTCAGGGCGACGGCGTTGATCTTGATGTCGAGCCCGGCCTTTTGCGCGGCGTCGACGCCATTCATCACCTTGCCAAGATCTCCCCAGCGCGTGATGGCGCGGAATTTCGCGTCGTCGAGCGTATCGAGCGAAACATTGATCCGCTTCACGCCGCAGGACGCGAGTTCGCCGGCGTAGCGCGAGAGTTGCGACCCGTTGGTGGTGACGTTGAGCTCCTCCAGCGCGCCGCTTTCGAGATGGCGCGACAATGACCGGAACAGGGTCATGATGTCCCGCCGCACGAGCGGTTCGCCGCCGGTGATCCTGATCTTCTTCGTGCCGCGGCCGACGAAGGCCGAACAGAGACGGTCGAGTTCCTCGAGCGTCAGCAGATCGCGCTTGGGCAGGAAGTTCATGTCCTCGGACATGCAGTAGACGCAGCGGAAATCACAGCGGTCCGTCACGGACACGCGGATATAGGTGATTGCCCTCCCGAAAGGATCGACGAGCGCCGGCGCGGGCGCCGGAATACGAATGTCCTGACTGGTGTTCATGACGCCTGACCGTTATGTTTCGCCATATATAGCGGCTCGCGGCTCCCCGCGAAAGGGGATTCGGCGGGCGGCGCGACAACGAAGGCGGCCCCGATGACCAAGACCACGCCCTGGCCCACGGAATTCCGGCTGAAGGAGCGCGGACGCGTGCTCGCCGTCAGCTTCGACGACGGATCGACCCACGACCTGCCCGCCGAATACCTGCGGGTGGAAAGCCCGAGCGCGGAGGTGCAGGGCCATGGCCCGGGCCAGCGAACGACGCAGTCCGGAAAAAGCCGGGTCGCCATCACCGGCCTCGAGCCCACCGGCAATTACGCGGTGCGGCTGATGTTCGACGACCATCACTCGACGGGCATCTACAGCTTTACCTATCTGCACGAACTCGCGACCGGACGCGAGGCGAAGTGGAAGGCCTATCTCGACGAGATCAGGGCGAAGGGGCTGTCGAGGGACCCGGTATCAAAAGCCTGAGCGCCGTTTCCCGCGAACAAAAAAGCCGGGCGCGAGCCCGGCCTTGACTGGACGGGAACGAAGAGCGCGTCAGCGCATCACGGTGACGCGCGTGCCGACCTTCACCCGCTCGAAGAGATCCATGACATCCTCGTTGGTCATGCGGATACAGCCAGAGGACACCGCCTGGCCGATCGTGTCCGGCTCGTTCGAGCCGTGAATGCGATAGAGCGAGGAGCCGAGATACATGGCGCGGGCGCCGAGCGGATTGTCCGGGCCGCCCTTCATGTGACGCGGCAGATCGGGACGGCGGCGCAGCATCTGCGAGGGCGGCGTCCAGTCCGGCCATTCCTTCTTGTTGCTGACGACCTTGGTGCCGGACCACTCGAAGCCGGGGCGGCCCACGCCGACGCCGTATTTCACCGCCTGCCCGCCGGGCAGGATGAAATACAGCCGGCGCTCGGTCGTGGAAATGACCACGGAGCCCGGAGCCTGCGAGCCCTTCCAGTCCACGGTCTCGCGCGGGATGGCGCTCTGCTGCGGCTGTCCGCCGTCGAGCGCGGCGGGGTTTTGCACAAGCGGCTGGTGCGTTTCGAGATCGAACATGTCGTTCTGCAAAGCAGCCGCCGGCGCGGCGAAAAACGCCAGACCGAGCATGGCGCCGGCCATGGCAAGAATTTTTTGGTTCATCGTATGTGCCTTCCAGGGAAACGGCGAGCGTCGCACCCTCGCATGGCCGCTTCATCTCACGACCGGGGCCGGAATGGCAACACTCCCGCGACGGGTTTCCGCCTCAATTTCCCGTGTTCGCGCGTCCGGTTTTCTCAACAGGAGGTCTGTCGCCGTTCAACCGGGAGGCCGAACCACGGGCGCAAAAACAGCCCCGCCCCGTTGCCGGCCAGAGCGGCCACGATCCAGAGCCAGCCATGCAGGCTGCCAGAGGCGATCCCGCTGAAGAAGGCGCCGATGTTGCAGCCATAGGCGAGGCGGGCGCCATAGCCGAGCAACAGGCCGCCAATCACGGAGGCCGCGAGTTGCAGCGGGGGAACGCGCCATTCCGGGCTGTATTTCGCCGCGAGCCCCGCGGCGAGAAGCGCCCCGAGCATGACGCCAAAGTCCATCACCGAGGTGATGTCCGTCAGCACGGGAGCCGCCAGCGCCTTTTGCTGCGCGGCGCTCGCCCACGAGGGCCAGTCCGCCACGGCGACGCCCGCGGCCTGAAGCATTTTGGCGCCCCACAGGCCAAAGGCGGAGGTCACGCCCCAGGGCCGGCCGGCGAGATACAGCGTCACGAAATTCCCGAGCGCCAGCGCCACGGCGCCCCAGAGGAGCGGCCAGGGACCGCGGAGCGCGAGACGACCCGCGGGCCCGCGCGGGCGCGCGATGGGCTCGACCGATCCGTGCCGCGCCTGCTCGATCCGCGCGACGACAATCCAGACGATCGCGAAGACCGCCAGATTGAGCGCGAGCGCGACGGACCAGCCGAGCGTCAGCACCATGGAGACCGGCGGCAGGCCCGGGAGCGCCTGCCAGAAACCGAGATGGGCGACGCCAATGACGGAACCCGCGATGAAGAAAAACAGCGTGACGAACATGCGCGTCGAGCCGCCGCCCGCGGCGAACAGCGCGCCCGAGGCGCAGCCGCCGCCAAGCTGCATACCGACGCCGAACAGGAAGGCGCCGACAACGACCGACGTTCCCGCCGGCGAAACGTTTCCAGTCACCTTCTGCCCGAACAGCGCGCCATCGGCGAGCGCGGGAAAGAACAGGACGCAGGCCAGCGCCAGCATGACGAG
>CAISEY010000030.1 GCA_903884435.1 uncultured Hyphomicrobiales bacterium
AAGACCTCGTCGGGAATTTCGATCAGCACCGGCCCGCCGCGCCCGCTGCGCAGGGCCTGGAAGGCGCGGCGCATCAGCGTCGGCAATTCCTGAACGTCGTGCGCGAGCGCCGCGTATTTCGTCACCGTCTTCATCGATTCCGCCGCGCGGTAGAGCGGGCGCGTGTATTGCCTCGACAGCGCCATGCCCGCCGGAATGATCAGCACCGGCACGTTTTCCGAATAGGCCTGCGCGACGCCCGCGTAGGCGTTCTCGATGCCCGGCCCGTGCTGGGCGGCGAAGACGCCGTTGCGGCGGCCCTTCATCACGCGCGAATAGCCGTCGGCGATGCCGACGCCGACGCGCTCCTGCCGGCAGAAAATCGGCCGGATGTTCGCGTCCGCGCAAGCCTCGATGAGGGGGTTGCGCGGATAGGCTGACAGAAAATCGGTTCCCTCGCGCTTGAGAATTTCCGCGACAAGATCGGCGCCGTTCATGCGTTGTCCTTCCAGTGTGAATTTCGTTCGGGGCGTCCGCGGTTATTCCGCCGCCGCCGGCCGGTCGACGCGCACGTGCGCGTCCATACTGTCCGCGAAGGGAGTTCCTTCCGGCGTCTTGAATCGCGCCGAGCGCACGCGCCAGCTCGCCGGGTCGAGGCCGGGCAGGGGCTTGCCCTCCGCGTGGTCCTTCAGGGTTTGCAGCAACAGGCGGCGGATCTTGATGATGGCGGTGTCGCTGACTCCGAGATGTTCGATGGTGCGGTCGGCGATGGGCCCCATGCTTTCCTGGATGCCGCAATCCTGCACGCCGAGGCCTTTCATGCCCGTGTAGGAATCGCCGCTCGCCTGCAAGTCGCGGTCGATGAGATAATCGTTGTTCTTGTTGGCGATGGCGTGGTCGGTGCCGGGAATGTTCTGCGTGTGAATGCCCCGGAAGTCCTTCGATCGTCGCAGCTCTTCCTCGCTCAACGGCCGCGTCGGATGGAAATCGACGCTGTAGAGCATGGTGTTTTCGTCGTCCATCGGCACCCACACGTGCGCGCCGGCGGGCTGCGAGGCGATGATCTTGTGGAACGGCATCAGCATGACGTTCGCAGTCCAGTTGATTTCGCCGCCCGGCAGGTCGCGCCCCGTGCCGGCGATGAAGCCGAAGTCCGTGCCGACGACCTCGTAGCGCGAGGGCACCGTCGAGACGGAATGATCCGCCGTGCCGCCGTGCAGGAAGGACAGGTGGCTCGTGTCGAAGCCGCCCTCGAATCCCTGCAGCCAGTTGCATTCCTGGATGTGCCGCGTGACATGACGGTGCGACGCGGGAAGCCGCGTCCATTCGAGGTCGGGGAATTCCGGCTGGAGCTCCTTCGGGCCCATGTAGGTCCACACGACGCCGCCGCGCTCGAGGCACGGATAGGCGGTGATCTTGACCTTGCGTTGCAGCGTCGAGCCCGGCGGCTCGCTCGGCAGGTCCGTGCAATCGCCGTGAATGTCGAATTTCCAGCCGTGATAGACGCAGCGCAATCCACAGTCCTCGTTGCGGCCGAAATACATCGACGCCGTGCGGTGCGGGCAGCGTTCGTCGATCAGCCCGACGCGGCCTTGCGTGTCGCGGAAGACGACGAGCTTTTCGCCGAGCAATTTCACGCGGACCGGCGGTCCGTCCGGCTTCTCGATCTGGTGGGAAAAGGCCGCGGGAATCCAGTAGCGGCGCATCAGCTCGCCCATTGGCGCGCCGGGCCCCACGCGGGTCAGGAGTTCGTTTTCCTTTCGAGAAAGCATGGCGTCCTCTTCGTCCTCAGTTCTTGCGTTTGTAGGGGCCGATGTCGCGCACGGCCGCCTCCGCGAGCGAGGCGTCGACGGAATCGGCGACCGTGACCTTGCCCTCGATCAGGCCTTGCGCGCGGAAATAGGCGAGGTCCTTTTCGAGGCTGTCGAGATTGATCCTGCCGTCCGGGTCGCAATAATTGACGCGGATTTTGCGATAGATGTCCGCGTCCCTGATCAGGCTGTATTCGGTGAGGATCGCGATGATGTCTTCCGCGCCGGGCCCGGAGAGCCTGCCGCCGCGAACCGCGTCGGCGTAGTCGCGCGTGCCCCGCAGGAAGGCGCGCATGAAGGCCGTGGCGACGGAGCGGTCGCCCTTGATGAATTTTTCCGACGCCAGCGTCACCGCGATTTCGTGATCGGGAAACATTTCGTCGTCGGAGGCGACGCGCAGGCCGACGCCGCGCGATTCGACCGCGGTGACGCCGGGTTCGGTGAGAAAGGCCGCGTCGACGGCCCTGTTTTCCAGCGCCGCGGCCATTTGCGGGAAGGAGAGATAGACCACGTCCATGTCCTTCAGCGAGAATCCGGCCCCGGCGAACAGATTTTCCAGCGACGTGCTGGTGCCCGTGCCGGCGGCGGGGATCGCGAGTTTCCAGCCCTTCATGTCCCTGACGTTCCTGTACCGGCCGGAGTCCGCGAGATCCTTGCGCACCATCAGCGCGCCGGTGCCAAGGCCGGGCGCGGAGGTGCTCTTGTCCGCGACGATCTTCAGGCCGACCCCGCGCGCCACCGCGTTGAACAGGCCCGCCGCGATGCCGCCGCCGCCCACGTCGAGTTCGCCCGAGGCCATGGGCGCGATCATCCGCGCCGCCGCGTCGAAGGGCACGAAAGTCACGTCGAGTTTCTCGGCGGCGAAATAGCCGCGCTTGTGCGCGACGAAGTGGCCGACGTCGGCGATCACGTTGGTGATTCCGACGTTGACCTTCGTCTGCGCGGCGGCGGGCAGGCACGCGAGCAACAACGCGGCGAGGCCGCGCGGTAGCGCGGCGAACGGCGATCCCATTCCCTGTCCCTCCCGATTGACGCGCCAGATTGCGCTGGCCGCGCGAACCGCGCAAGCGCTTCCGCCGGGGATCATGGCCAGCCCAGAATTTTCTTCAGCCGCGCCACCGGCGCGTCGGGCGTCGCGAGAATCTGCGCCGCGAGTTCCTGCTGGCGCGCCGCCGCGACGGGCTCCACGACGAGATTGCGCGCCTTCGCGTCGGCGAGAAACAGCGGATCGGCGAGCGTCGCCGCGAAGGCCTCGCGCAGCGCCGCGAGCCTGTCTTCGGGTACGTCGCCCCACGCGACCCAGGCGCGGCCATGCGCCGCCGGACCCGCGAGCAGGGGAACGAGCGCGCGATCTTCGTCCGACAGGTTGAACTCCGTCAGGGCGGGCACGTCGGGAATGTCGGGATCGCGCTCCGTGCCGATCGTGACGAGATTGTTGATGAGGTTCTTCTCCACCCACTCCCGCTTCGTGCTGGCGATCACCGCCCACGAGGCCGCTGTGCCATGCACCTCGCCGCGATCCATGGCGAGATGCGTGAAGTTGATGCCGGGATAGCCGGTGACGATCTTGAATTTCGTGCCCATGAGTCCGTTGAGGACCAGGGGAATCGTGTAATTCTGTCCCGACGTGCCGCTGGCGCCGATCAGCACTTCCTTGTGTTTCGCGTCCTCCAGCGTCGCGACGCCGCTCGATTTCATCACGGTGACGGTGGTGCGCGTCGTGTCGGCCCCGCCGATGTAACGGGCCTTCGCGGGATCGTACTTGACGCCGGTGTTGCCGGTGCGCGCGTTGAAGATCAGATCCTGCAGCGGCACGCCCAGATATGTCCCGTCCTTCGGGGCGACGTTGTAGAGAAAATTCGCGGCCTGGTTGCCGCCGGCGCCGGTCATGTACTGAAGGATGATGTTGGGATTGCCGGGAATGTGCCGGCGGATGTGCTGCGCCATGACCTGGGCGTAGGCGCCATGGGCGCCGCCGGCCTCGCCGGCGCTGACGACGGTGATCGTCTTGCCCGCGTAGAAATCCGCGACGGCGTCGGCCTTCGCGGGCGCGGCCGCGAGGAAAAGCATGGCGAGGACGCGGGCCGCTGTCATGGTTCGTTTCATCCCTCGTGACTTGCGCGCATCATGCGGGCAACGGCGGGCCGCCGCAAGCGTCTTGCCGGCGATGGCGACGCCCGCTACTTTCCCGCCAAATCCGGACATGGAACATTCAATGCGCGCACGCGGCTTTTTCATTGGCGCCCTCGCGGCCCTCGTTTTTTCGGCGCCCGCCGTCGCCGATCCCGTCGCTGATTTCTACGCGGGCAAGACCATCACGCTCGTCATCTCGACGGGCGTCGGCGGCGGCGTCGACACCAACGCGCGCGTGGTGGCGCGCCATCTCGGCAATCACATCCCCGGCAATCCTCAGGTGGTGCCGAAAAACATGACCGGCGCCGGCCATTTGCAGGCGACGAACTTCATGTATGGCGGCGCGCCGAAGGATGGCGCGCACATTGCCGCGATCCTTCCGACCTTCGTTGGTTATCAGGTGCTCGACGGCAAGGGCGCGCAATACGACGTGCGCAATTTCGGGTTCCTCGGCTCCGCCGACGTGGAGAACGCCAATCTCTACACATGGCATGCGCGCGGCGTGAAATCGATCCAGGAGGTCCGGACCAAAGAGGTGCTTATGGGCGCCACGGGCGCCGGCTCCTACACGATGCTCTACCCGACCTTGCTCAACAACGTGCTGGGGATGAAGTTCAAGGTCGTCTCGGGTTACAAGAGCACCAACGAGATTCACCTCGCCATGGAGCGCGGCGAGGTCTCCGGTCGCGCCGGAAACTTCTTCACCAGCCTCAAGTCGCAAAACCCCGACTGGCTGCGCGACGGGAAGATCGACATGCTCCTGCAATTCGGCTCGACGCGCGATCCCGAATGGCTGGACGTGCCGTTGTTGACCGACCTCGCGGAAAACGACGAGCAGCGGCAAATCTTCCGTGTGTTTTCCGCCGAGGTCGCGCTCGGCAAAATTTTCATCACGACCCCCGGAGTGCCCGCCGACCGGCTGGCGGCCCTGCGCAAGGGTTTCGAGGAAATGTTGCGCGATCCCGCCTTTATCGAGGACGCGCGCAAGGTTGAAATGCTCATTCGTCCGCTGGCGTGGGAAAAGGCGAAGGCGATGGCGGACGAAATCGTGTCCATGTCGCCTGACATGATCGCGAAGGCGAAGGCCGCGATGGAGATCCGGCTCGGGGACGAACGCAAGGCGGGCGGCAACTAGCCAGGGCGCGGCGTCGGGGCGCTTTGCAACGGGCCGTCCATGGGCGATGATCGCGACGTTCCTTTCCGTTGACGCGCATGCCCTCGTTCCATGATCCCCTCGTCCTCGCCCGCGCGCTGCATTTCGCCGCGACGGCGCAACTGTCGGGCGTCATTCTGTTTCGCGCGTTCGTCGCCTGGCCGGAGGGCGCGAGGCGAGGTCTCGCGCGCCTCGCGTTCGTCATGGCAGCGCTCGCCGCCGGCTCGGGCGTCCTGTGGATATGGGCGATCGCCCAGGCGGCGGGGCCCGCGTCTTTCGCGGCGGTCGTGACGCAAACGCGCTTCGGCGCCCTGTCCATGGCGCGGGGACTGGCGCTCTGCGCGCTTGTCGCGGCCCTGCCGCGGCTCGTCCGCCCGCCCGCCGGGCCGGCGGACGCGATGCTCGCGGCCCTGGCCGCCGCCTTCGCGGCCTCGCTGGCGCTCGCCGGACACGCGGGCGTGACCGACGCGGCGCACGCCATCGCCGACGCGCTTCACCTGCTCGCGGCGGCGGCCTGGCCCGGCTCTCTCGTTCCGCTGGCGCTGTGCCTGCGCGGCCCGGACGCGGCGGCCGTCGCGCGAAGATTTTCGACGCTGGGGATCGCGAGCGTTTCCGCGCTGGTTCTCACCGGCGCGATCAATTCCTGGTATCTCGGGGGCGGCTTGCCCGGTCTGCTGGGAACGGACTGGGGCCGTTTGCTCGGTCTCAAACTCGTGCTTTTCGCGGCGATGCTCGGCCTCGCCGCCGTCAATCGCCTTTGGCTGACGCCGCGGCTCGGGGCGGCGGGCGCGCGCGAAAGCCTGCGCCGCAACGCTCTCGTCGAAGCCGCCGCCGGCCTCGCCATTGTCGCGATAGTCGCGCTGCTTGGCGCGACGCCGCCGGGCGCCCATGAACAACCCGTCTGGCCGCTGGCCTGGCGGTTCGATCCCGACGCGTTCCTCGCCGAACCGGAGATCGCCGCGGCCGCCTGGCGCTGCCTGCTGCTGTCGACGGGCGGCCTGGTCTTCGCCGCGGTCGCGGTTGCCTGGCGGCGCGCGCGCGTTGGCGCCGGCGCGCTCGCGGCCATCGCCTTCGGTCTCGCGGCGCGCGACGCCCCCGCTTTCGCCATCCCCGCCTCGCCGACGACGTTCCAGACGTCCGGCGCGCCTTACTCCGCGCGAACCATCGCGGCGGGAGCGAAGGCCTTTCGGGACAACTGCGTCGTTTGCCATGGCGCGCGCGGCCGCGGCGACGGGCCGGCCGCCGCGGGTCTCGCGACAAAGCCCGCCGATCTCACGCAGGACCATCTGTTCGCCCATTACGACGGCGATCTCTTCGGGTGGATATCAAACGGGCTCGGCGCGATGCCGGCCTTCGCGGTGGCGCTTGACGAGGAAACGCGCTGGAGTCTCGTCGACTTCCTGCGCGCCAACGCCGATGGCGCGCGGATGGAGACGCTGGGCGGACGCGTCGCCGGCGCGGCCTTCCCGCTGCCGGAATTCGCGCTGGCCTGTCCCGCTGGCAAGGCGGCGACGAGCGTGGACCTGACCGGCGAGGCGCTGCACGTCGTCGTCCCCGGCCCGGATCTCGAAAGCCGTCTCAGGCAATTGTCCTATCTCGCGACGGAAACGCGGACCATCGTCGCCGGCGCCGCGCCCGCTGGCGAATGGCGTCCCTGCGAGGCGAGCGACCCGGACCTGCTCGCGGCTCTGTCGGTCTATCGCGGCGGCCCGCCGGAAGACCTCGCGGGCGCGGAATTTCTCGTCGATTCCAGCGGCCGCCTGCGCTCCGCGTGGCGCGCCGGCATGGCGACGGACTGGCGCGATCCCCTGTCGTTTCGCCGGGCCGTCGCCGAAATGAAGGTGCCGCGAGACTTGTCGCGCGCCTTGAGCGCGGTCAACGCCGCGCCCGGCGCGCGCGTCGAATATGACAACTTCGGCCATCGTCACTGAGCCGCCTCGCGCGGCGGCCGGTTTTGTGACACTTTGCGCGCCATTGACCCCCAGGAGACGCACATGCAGGGCAAGATCGCTCTCGAGGAACATTTCGCCATTCCGGACACGTTGCTGGATTCCAAAGGCTTTCTCGCGGACGAGACCTGGCCGGAGCTCGAGGCGCGCCTGATCGACATTCACGGTCGCCGGATCGAGGAGATGGACCGGCATGGCATCGAGACGATGATTCTCTCGCTCAACGCCCCCGCCGTGCAGGCCATTCACGACGTGGCGCGCGCCAACGAGATCGCGAGGCGGGCCAATGATTTCCTCGCCGGCGAGGTCGCGAAGAATCCGCGCCGCTTTCAGGCTTTCGCGGCGCTGCCCCTGCAGGATCCCGATCTCGCGAGCCGCGAGCTGGAGCGTTGCGTCAAGGACTTCGGTTTCCGCGGCGCCCTCGTCAACGGCTTTTCCCAGGCGGGTTCGCCGGACAATTGTCTCTACTACGACATGCCGCAATACTGGCCGTTCTGGGAGGTCGTGCAGAAACTCGACGTGCCCTTCTACCTGCATCCGCGCAATCCCGTCGACGCCTGGGCGCAGATCTACAAGGGCCACGGCTGGCTGATGGGGCCGACCTGGGCCTTCGGCCAGGAGACCGCGGTTCACGCGCTGCGGCTCATGGGTTCCGGCCTGTTCGACGCTTATCCTCGCCTGAAAATCGTCATGGGGCACATGGGCGAGGGCCTGCCTTTCAGCATGTGGCGCGTCGACAATCGCAACGCCTGGACGAAGGCGAAGCCGAACTACAAGGCGACGCGTCCCATCGCCGAATATTTCCACCAGAATTTCTGGCTGACGACCTCGGGTAATTTCCGCACGCAGACGCTCATCGACGCCATGCTGGAAGTCAGCGCCGACCGGATCCTGTTCTCCGCCGACTGGCCCTTCGAAAACGTCGATCACGCCGCCAACTGGTTCGACAATTGTTCGATCAGCGAGGCGGACCGGATCAAGATCGGCCGCACGAATTCGATGCGCCTGTTCAAGCTGGGGAACGAGTGAGCGCCGCGCGCGCCGGGCAAGGAGGATAACGGCATGTTCCTGCGCAATTACTGGTATGTCGCCGCGTTCGACCGCGAGGTCGCGGAAGCGCCGCTCGCGCGGAAGATTCTTGGCGAAGCCATCGTCTTCTGGCGGGCGCGCGACGGCGCCGTCGTCGCCATGCAGGATCGTTGCCCGCACCGGCGCGCGCCGCTTTCCATGGGCAAGGTGCTCGATGGCGAGCGGTTGCAATGCCTCTATCACGGCATGGAATTCGACCGCGCCGGCGCCTGCGCGCGCATCCCCGGCCAGGCGGACATCCCCCCGGCCATGCGCGCGAAGACCTATCCCGTCGTCGTGCGCTACCGCTGGGTGTGGGTCTGGATGGGCGATCCCGCCGCGGCGGATCCTTCGCAAATCCCTGAATTTCCCTGGCTCGAGTCGCCCGACTGGGGCGCGAAGGGCGATCTTTTCCATGTGAAGGCGAGCTGGACGCTGATCGTCGACAATCTCCTCGATCTCACGCATCTCGCCACGGTCCACGCGACGACCATCGGCAACGCGGCCATCGCCGAGAAAGCGGAGACGCGCGTCGAGCGCACTGAAAAAGGCCTCGTGATGCGGCGCTGGGTGATCGACGCGCCGGCGCCGCCAACCTACGTGAAGGCGGGCGGCTTCACCGCGAACATCGACCGCTGGCAATTCATCGATTTCACCCCGCCAGCGTTTCTGCGGTTGCACGTCGGCGGCGTGCCGACGGGAACGGGCGCGCCCGACCGGCTCGAGGGGGGCATTCACATGCGCAACCTCAACGCCATCACGCCGGAGACGGAGACGACGACGCATTACTTCTGGGCGCAGGCGCACGATTTCCAGCCGCGAAACGAGGCGGTGACGGACCTCGTCTTCTCGCAGGTGAAGACGGCCTTTCTCGAGGATGTCGCGATTTTCGAGGCGCAGCAGCGCGTGATCGACAACGACCGCGGCCCGCCGGAAGTCGACGTGCGCGCCGACGCCGCGCAAATCCAGGCGCGGCGGATCCTGGAGCGGCTGGAGGCCGGGGAGCGGTCGTCCCGCCGCGAGGCCGCGCAATAGCCCCTCAGGCCGCCCGCGCCACCAGCGCGTTCTTGCCGCGATAGGCGAGGGCTTCGGCGAGGTGAGGGCGGCCGACGGTTGCGACTCCGTCGAGATCGGCCAGCGTGCGGGCGAGTTTCAGCACGCGGTGGTAGCCGCGCGCCGACAGCCGCATCCGCTCCGCCGCGTCGCGGATCAGCGTCGCGCCGGGGCCGTCGAGTTTCGCGACGGTTTCGATGACATTGGCGGGCGCGGCGGCGTTGGTGGCGACGCCCGGCAGACCCAGCGCCCGGTACCGCTCCGCCTGGATGGCGCGCGCGGCGGCGACCCGGGCCGCGACCTCGGCGGAGCCTTCCGCCGGCGGCGGCAGGATGAGGTCCGCGGCGGTGACGGCGGGCACCTCGATGGCGAGATCGAACCGGTCGAGCAGCGGCCCGGAAATCCGCGCCTGGTAGGCGGCGACGCAACGCTCGTTTTGCTGGCGGCGGCACGCGTAGCCGGGCTCCGTCGCGTGGCCGCAGCGGCACGGGTTCATCGCCGCGACGAGCTGGAAGCGCGCGGGATAGACGACGCGGTGATTGGCCCGCGCGATGGCGATTTCGCCGGCCTCGAGCGGCTGGCGCAGGGAATCGAGCGCGTGTTGCTGGAACTCCGGCAATTCGTCGAGAAACAGCACGCCGTTGTGTGCGAGGGAGGCCTCGCCCGGCCGCGCGTTGATCCCGCCGCCCACCAGCGCCGCCATGGAGGCGGAATGGTGCGGCGCGCGGAACGGTCGCCGGTCCGTCAGTTCGCCGCCGGCGATGGCGCCGGCGATCGAATGGATCATCGAGACTTCCAGCAATTCGCGCGGCGTCAGCGGCGGCAGGATCGAGGGCAGGCGCGCCGCCAGCATCGACTTGCCGGATCCGGGCGGGCCGCTCATCAGCAGGTTGTGGCCGCCGGCGGCGGCGATTTCCAGCGCCCGGCGGGCGCTTTCCTGCCCCTTGATGTCCTTCAGGTCGGGCTGCGGCCCCGCGTTCTTGCGCACCGCGGGCTCCGGACGCGCCATCACCTGCGAGCCGCGAAAGTGGTTGGCGAGCTGGATCAGCGAACGCGGCGCGAGAATGTCGATCTCCGAGGAGGCCCAGGCCGCTTCCGGTCCGCAATCGAAGGGACAGATCAGCCCGTGGCCGCGCGCGTTGGCGGCGACCGCGGCGGGCAGGGCGCCCGCGACCGGCGTGATCGTGCCGTCGAGCGCGAGTTCTCCAATGATCGTGTAATTGGCCAGGGCGTCGGCGGGAATCGCGCCGATGGCGCCCATCACGGCGAGGGCGATGGGCAGATCGTAGTGGCTGCCCTCCTTCGGCATGTCGGCGGGCGCGAGATTGACGGTGATCCGCCGCGCCGGCAGCGCGAGGCCCGAGGCGTTGAGCGCGGCGCGCACCCGCTCGCGCGATTCCGCCACCGCCTTGTCCGCGAGGCCGACGACGTTGAACTTCACGTCGCCGTTCGACAATTTAACCTGCACGTCGACGGGCCGGGCCTCGATCCCCTCGAAAGCCACCGTCGCCACCCGCACCACCATGTGAGCCTCCCGAAACAATCGAACGCTAACGGAGGTCGCAAGCTTTGGCAAGAACATTAAGAGAACGCCAGTCGCTCGCCCCGCGCCCTTCGTCGTGCCAGAATGGCGCGAAGGGAGACTCGCATGTCCATTGTTCTCGTTCATGGCGCCTGGTCCGGTTCGTGGTCCTGGCGCGCGGCCGCCGATCTGCTGCGCGCGCGCGGCTATTGCGTGTTCGCGCCGACGCTCACCGGCCTCGCCGAGCGCGCACATGTCGCGCCGGAACACGTCAACCTGTCGAGCCACGTCGCGGACATCGCGGGGCTCATGCGCTACGAGAATCTTCGCGACGTGCTGATCGTCGGTCATTCCTACGGCGGCATGGTCGTCACCGGCGCGGCGGACCGCGAGATCGCCCGCGTGAAGGGCATGATCTATCTCGACGCCTTCGTGCCGGAGAACGGCCAGTGCCTGTGGGATCTCGCGGGCGAAAAGAGCGCGGCGGCGCAGCGCGCGGCGGCGATGGCGCACGACGGCGGCAAGTCCGTGCCGCGCCCGACGACGCCGGGCAACACAGCGCCGGGCGCCGCGGCGAGGTTCGGTTCGCTGTTCACGCCACAGCCGCTCAAAACGTCGAGCGAGCCCTTCGTCTCCGCGCGCGCCGAACAGACCTGGCCGCCGCGTCATTATGTCCTGTGCAAGGCCTACGATCCCAGTCCGTTCCACGCCATCGCCGCGCGCCTGCGCGGCGCGCCCGGCTGGACGCACGAGGAATTCGACGCCCTGCACGACGTGGTGCGCACCCATCCGGAAATGGTGGCCGACATGATCGCGGCGACCGCGGAGCGCTGGAACATCCCGAAAGAGTGATCACGGGCTTAAGTCGCAACGAAATCTAAACCCCGGCGCCGCATCGTTTCGGCGAAGTTAATTTCGGGGATGACATTGCATGGATACTGGCGGCGAACTTCCCGCCTGGCCGGCTCTCGCGGCGGCGCTGGCCGCGGCCGCCGTGGTGCTGGCGCTGGTCCGCGTCTGGCTGGCAAAGGCCCGTCGTGACGCGGCTCTCGCCGCCAGCAACGAGGCGATGCGCGACGAAATCTGGAAACTGAAGGAAGCCGCCGCCGCCCGCGATCGCGCGGAAGCCGCGAGCGAGGCGAAATCGCGCTTTCTCGCCACCGTCAGCCACGAAATCCGCACCCCGCTGAACGGCATTCTCGGCATGGCGAGTTTGCTGGCGGAAACGCAACTTGCGGGCGAACAGCGTTCCTATGTCGAGGCGATCCACACGTCCGGTTCCGCGCTCGCCTCGCTGATCGACGAAATTCTCGATTTCTCGCGCATCGAGGCCGGAAAGCTCGAACTCGTCGAGACGCCCTTCGACGTGACCGCGCTCGTCGAGGGCGTGGTCGAGTTGCTCGCGCCGCGCGCCCAGGGCAAGGGCCTCGAAATCGCCACCTCCATCGCGCCCGACGTGCCCGCCATGCTGATCGGCGACGCGGCGCGGTTGCGTCAGGTGATCCTCAATCTCGCGGGCAACGCGGTGAAGTTCACCGAGACCGGCGGCATCGGCGTGCGCGTCACGCGCGCGCCGAACGGCGATCCGCGGTTCGCGGTCGCCGACACCGGGCCGGGGATCGCCGCCGAACGGCGCGCCGCGATTTTCGACGAGTTCGAACAGGCCGACGGCTCGGCCTCGCGCAAGCACGAGGGCACGGGCCTTGGCCTCGCCATTTCCCGCCGCATCGTCGAGGCGATGGGTGGCAAGCTCTCGCTCGATCATTCGAGCGCGCGCGGCTCGGTGTTTTCCTTCACGGTCCCCCTGCGCGCCGTCGCCGCGCCGCCGGCGGCCGCGACCGGATCGCCGACGCTCTCGGGGCGCCGCGCGCTCATCGTGGGGCAGTCTCCCTTCGAGGCGCCCTATCTCGGCGAAAGGCTCGCGGCGGCCGGCGCGGAATCCATCCGCGCGGAAGGCGCCGACGCGGCCATCGAAATTCTCGAGCGCAGGCCGGCGCCCGACATCGTCATCGTCGATTGCGCGCTGGGCGAGGAGGCGACGCGCCGCCTCGCTGGCGCCGCCCGCGCCGCCGGCGTGTCGCGCAGCCTCGTGTTGTTTTCGCCTTTCGAGCGGCGCGCCTTCGGGCAAAATTCGCTCGGCGGTTTCGACGGCTGGCTGGTGAAGCCGGTGCGGTCCGGCTCGCTCATCGCGCGGATTTCCGGCGATGGCGCGACGGCGCTGCGCGACGACCGTTCTGGCGAGGCGACCCGCGTGGCGCTGCCGCGCCGCGGCCTGCGCGTGATGATCGCCGAGGACAACGAGATCAACGCGCTTCTCGCCCGCAAACATCTCGAGCGGCTGGGCGCGCTCGTCACGCGCGCCCGCGACGGCGCGGAGGCCGCGCAACTCGCGCACATGGCCATCACGGGCGAGCGCGAGCCCTTCGACCTCATCTTCATGGACATCCGGATGCCCAACCTCGACGGGCACGAGGCGGCGCGCATCATCCGCCAGGCCGAAGCCGAGGCGAAGTCGCCGCGCACGCGCATCATCGCGCTGACGGCCAACGCGTTTCACGAGGACCGGCTGGCCGCGTCCGAGGCGGGGATCGACGGCTTCCTGACGAAACCCGTCGATCTCAACGAACTCGCGCGCGCGCTTGGCGAGGGGGAAATGGCGGCTGGATAAAACGCCCGGTCATTGCTTGCGGTGCAAGACGTGCACGTTGACGATGCCCCACAGCCACGCGACGCCAGGATCGATGTTGCCGGTGGTCACGACCTGGTTCACGTAGCCGCTGGCCGAGCCCGCGAAAGCGCCCGGCAACATGCTGAAGCCCGGTCCGATCGCCCCTTGCAATTCGTCGATGACGCCCTTGCGCAACCGTCGCTGGGCGGCGTCGGAAATCACGTTCGCCACTTTCGCCGAATGGTTCTCCTTCGAGAACCCGGAGAACGTGATTTTCGCCGCGCGCATCGCCGCGGCCAGTTCCTCGCGTCCGCCGGGCGAACTCGTGATCTGGTCGTAGGCCTTTTTGAGCTTTGCCTCGCGTTCGGGCTTCGTCATGGCCTTCAGCATCGCGGGCGTGACGCCATGCATCGCGCCGCGCGCCTGGAGAATTTTGTAGAGCGCCGGAACCGCGGCGCCCATCGCCGCGACGGAAGAGACGCATCCAAGAAAATCCACGAGCGTGATCGTGTTCGCGTAGATTTCCTTCTTGTCCCAGTCCGAGAGTTCATGGCCATAGGGATCGACGGCGATTTGCCAGAGACGGGCGCGCCATTGTAGGTCTGGATTCCCGCCGTCACGATCCCCGTCCAGCCCGCGACCGCGACAAGAGCTCCGACAGGCCCGGTTTCGGGCGTCAGCGCCGCGCCCGTGGTGAGCGCGCCGACGGAAAACGCAAAACACATGAGGCTGCACCCGACGCCGATGATTTCCGGCCCGAAGCGGCTGATGTTGGAGGGAACGGCGCCCTTCGCCGCGGCAGCGGTCGTTCCGGGCGGAAGACCGACATGCTCCACCATGACGAATTTTTCCAGCATGTTGCGCGTGGGGATGAGTCCCTTGTGCAGCAATCGCTGATGGCCCATGTGCGCGTAACCGATCATGCAGCCGTCGAGTTCCGGCTCGCCATGGATGCGGCGCACGATCTTGTTCAACAGGGGGTCGGGAAGATTTTGCGAAATCATGCCAGTCGCACCGCCTCGATCGACGCACGCCCGGACGCGCGTACCCACGTTTTGATTGTGCTACCATTTCCGGGGTCGATCAAGCGTCGACGAGCGTCTGTCCCGGATCCGGTCGTTCACTTCACGATCAGCGTGTAGTTCCACTCGCCGCCCGAGCCGTCGGGAAAGATCACGAAGAGCCGCAGCCTGTCCTCGCCCGTGTAGTCGGGCGCCGAGCGATAGTTGACCATCAGCCCCTGCGTCTTGCGCGAATTGCAGGACGCCAGCGGCGAGTTCGACCCGAACGCTGGAAAACTGTCGCCGGCGACGAGGCTGGCGTCCCCGTGTTCCGGCTTTTCGAGAACGCGGGCGACAGTGGGCCCGCGCGAGGAGCAATCCGGAAAATTCGCCGCGAAAAACCAGATCGTGCGTTCCTCGCCGCTCGGCACGAACCGGTTGATCTGGATGGGGCGCGCCGGGGGCGGCGCGGGAGCGACGGGAGCCGCCGCCGGAGCGGCGGGCGTTGACGTCGCGCCGGGGGACTCCTGGGCGAGCGCGGCGCATCCCGCCGCCAGCGCGATGGCCAGTCCCGCGAGAGCCGGACGCGTGAAATACATGGACATGGCGAAGGCTCCCGTGAAAGCGACCGGCGCAGGCTAGCGCGTCCCCTCGCGACCTTCAACGGGCGTCGCGCGACCCGGCCGCGTGACGTGGCGCGCCTGTCACATTAATGTCGGGCCCGCATGATTTACCTCCGGCGTGGAGATGGAATCGACGCATGGAGGACGCCCGCTTGATCATCGAAACTCCCGAAGCCGCTCCGCTTCCGCCCCGTTTCAACGCCGGCCCCGCCACCGTGTTGCGCCGGCCCTTCGCCGGCAAGATCGTCCGCGATCTCGGGGGATTGCCGGCCTCGCTGGGCCGCATCGGCGGCCTCGAAGTGCGCCTCGCCACGCGCAAGGCGGAAATACGAAAGGCGCAGAAACTTCGCTTCAAGGTGTTTTTCAGGGAGGGCGGCGCGGTCGCCGACATCAGGAGCGCGCTGACGCGCCGCGACATTTGCCCCTTCGACCGGATTTGCGACCATCTGGTCGTGATCGATCATGAATTCGTCAACCGCCTGGGGCGGCGCAAGCCAAAGGTCATCGGCGCCTACAGGCTGCTGCGTCGGGACGTGGCGGAGAAGAATGGCGGGTTCTACTCGGCCGGGGAATTCGACCTCGCGCCGCTGCTGGCGCGCCATCCCGAGAAGCGATTTCTCGAGCTGGGCCGCTCCTGCGTGCATCGCGACTGGCGCAACAAGCGCACGCTGGAACTGATGTGGCGGGGCATCTGGACCTATGTCCGGCATCACCGCGTGGACGCCATGATCGGCTGCGCCAGCCTGCCCGGCGCCAACCCGCTCGCGCACGCCATGCCCCTGAGCTTCCTGCATCACCACGCGACGGCGCGCGACGACTGGCGGGTCGAGGCGCTCCCCGCGGCGCGCGTCGACATGAATTATCACGCGCCTGAAAAAATCGACCAGCGTCGGGCCGTCGCGTCGCTGCCGCCGCTCGTCAAGGGCTATCTGCGGCTGGGCGCGAAAGTCGGCGCTGGCGCCGTCGTCGATCGAATGTTCGGCACGACGGACGTGTTCGTGGTCATGCCCGTCGCCGAGATCGACGAGCGCTATATTTCCTATTTCGGCGGCGCCGCGCCGGAGCGCGAGGCGGCCTGAGCCGCCCCGCCTCGTTCCTTCGCGTCAGATCATCGTCATCGGCATCTCGCCGAGGAAGTCGCGCTTGCCCACCTCGACGCCGCAATGGCGCAGGATCGCGTAGGCCGCGGTCGCGTGGAAATAGACGTTGGGCGTGACGAAGAAGGCGAGATAGTCGGCGCCCTTCATCTTGCCTCTGTTCGTTCCGCCCATCGGAAACACGATGTCCTTTTCCGCGGAGCCGTCGATCGCGGCGGCGTCGAGGCCGCCGACGAAGGCGAGGGTTCTCGCGACGCGGTCCTTCAACTGCGCGACGGTGGTCTCGTTGTCCTCGAATTTCGGCGGCTCGACGCCCGCGAGGCGCGCCATGCCGTTCTTGGCG
This sequence comes from uncultured Hyphomicrobiales bacterium, assembly GCA_903884435.1. GTDB lineage: Bacteria > Pseudomonadota > Alphaproteobacteria > Rhizobiales > Beijerinckiaceae > Terripilifer. The sequence continues at coordinate 16,401 of CAISEY010000030.1, forward strand.
AGATCGCACGCGATCTGCACCTGGCGCGTCAGCGGAAACATGTCCGGCGCGAGCCGGGTTTGCAGCAGCACGGCGGGATCGATTTTCTTCGCGACCGCGAAAGCCTCGCCCTTGTCGAGATTGGCGGAGAGGGCCTGAAGCGCCGCCCTGAAGGCGGGAAGCGACGCGCGGGACATGGAATAGGTCATTTTCGGTATCCTGTTGGGAGGTTGCGCGTGGCTCATAGCACGCCGCGGCGGAGCGCGCGTGACGGCCCGCGACGGCTTGCCTTGCCGCGCCCCGCCGGTCCATAAGTGCGGCGGCGGACCGGGGGCCGGCCGCGCCGGAGCGCCTGCTGTTGCTCCGCGCGACGTGTCCTCCCGCGTCCGGTCAGGACATCAGGGAAGGAGCAGGCCCGGGAACGGCGAAGGTTTTCGCCGGCAATCATCAAAGCGACGGCTCTCCCGGACATGGCGCCTTTCGCCCGCGTGGACACGCGCGTTCCGACATCGGCAAATTCAACCAGAGGTGACACATGTATTTCGACAAACCGGAAGGCAAGCCCGACGACAAGGTGGCCTGGGGCAGCGACGTCGCGGCCCAGTTGCTGCGCCGCTTCGGCTTTCCCTACATCTCCCTGAACCCCGGCGCGTCCTACCGCGGCCTGCATGATTCCATCGTCAACCATCTCGGCAACGTCGGCCCCTCGATGGTCCTGTGCCAGCACGAGGATCATTCCGTCGCCATCGCCCATGGCTACGCCAAGGCGACCGGCGAGCCCATGGCCTGCGTGCTGCATTCCAACGTCGGCCTGATGCACGGCATGATGTCCCTCTACAACGCCTATTGCGACCGCGTGCCGATGTTCGTGCTCGGCGCCACCGGCCCGATGGATTCCGACCAGCGCCGGCCGTGGATCGACTGGATTCACACCTCCGCCGACCAGGGCTCGCTCGTCCGCGACATCGTCAAGTGGGACAACCAGCCGACCTCCGCCGAGGCGCTGATGGAGGCCATGTGCAAGGCCAACATCCTCACCCGCTCCGATCCGCCGGCGCCGGTGTTCATCACCCTCGACGCGGGCCTGCAGGAATCCTCGCTCGACGGCGAGATCAAGTTCCCCGACCTCTCGCGCTATCAGCCGCCGGCGCCACCGCGCCCCGGCAAGACAGCCATCGCCGAAGCCGTGAAACTGCTGACCGGCGCGAAGCGCCCGCTGGTGCTCATGGGCCGTTGCGGCGTCGACATGGCCGACTGGAAGAAGCGCGTCGAACTCGTCGAGCGTCTCGGCGCCTGCGTGATGACCGACCTGAAGCTGCGCGCCTGCTTCCCGACGGATCATCCCGCCCATGTCGCCGAGCCCTTCAACCAGTTCTCGCCCGAGACGCGCAAGATCGTGGCGGAAGCCGACGTGATCCTGTCGCTCGACTGGGTCGATCTCGGCGGCGGCGTGCGCGCCCTGAAGAACCTGCCGGAAGCCCCGGCGCGGATCATCGCCTGCTCGCTCGACCAGACGCTGCACAACGGCGCCCACGGCAATTACATGGCGCAGGCGCAGATCGACGTGTTCATGGCCGCGACGACCGAGACCGTCGTCGACGACCTGCTCGAGGCGCTTCCCGCCGGAGGCAAGAAGGCGCCCTGGCGCGAAAAGCTCGTCAAGAAGCCCAAGGCGTCCGATCCGGGCCGGATCACCATGGACAAGATCGCCACGACCCTGCGCGGCGCCTTCGCCGATCCGGACAAGGTGACGCTCGCGGGCCTTTGCCGCGGCTGGCCGTGCGACCTCTGGCCCTTCCATGATTCGCAGGCCTACACCGGCAAGGACGGCGGCGGCGGCATCGGCTCGGGCGCCGGCATTTCCGTCGGCGTGGCGCTCGCCATGCACACGCGCGGCCGCGAGACCGTGGCGGTGCTCGGCGACGGCGACTTCCTCATGGGCGCCAGCGCCGTGTGGAGCGCCGTGCGCGCGAAAATTCCGATGCTGATCGTGCTCAACAACAACCGCTCCTATTTCAACGACGAGTTGCATCAGGAAACGGTGGCGCGCCGCCGCAACCGGCCCGTCTCGAACCGCTGGATCGGCCAGAGCATCGGCTCGCCCGAAGTCGATATCGCCGGCCTCGCCAATTCCTATGGCGCGGTGGGCATCGGCCCGGTGAAGGACGTGAAGGACCTCGAGGCCGCCATCGCGAAGGGCGTCGCCGCCATGCGCGAGGGCCGCGTCGCCATCGTCGATGTGCAGGTCAACCCCGGCGAGGAGCGCAGCGCGCGCTCGACGATCGAGGACCGCAAGACGGACTGAGTATGAGACATCGGGGCGCGCGTTCCGGCGCGCGCCCCTTTTGTCCCGGCGGCGCTTCCGGAAAGCCGGGAGCCCGTCCGTTCAGGACGCGGCGTCGGCCTCGAGATCGCCGGACAGGATCCGCGCGACGCGGACCACGTAGATCACCGTGCAGAGGATGGCGCAGAAAATCCCGGCGTTCGCCAGATCCTGGAGCGTTTCGATCCGGAAGCTGTTGACTGGCGGAATCGCGAAGTAAAGAACATAGAAAAAGGCGAGCAGCGCGGAAACGATCGCGCAGGGGATGTTGACGAGGAGCGCGGCCAGAATCACGGGCAGCATGAAAAAAGTGAAGGTCGTTCCGAGGCCGTGCGGGTAGACCGCCCTGTACAACACATGCGTGAAGATCGTCAGGAGAAGTGCGGACGCGTAATCGATCTCGAGCATGTTCCACCATCCGACGCGACCAAACTTGCCGGAAAAGCGACTGGCGAGCTTCGCGCCGATCTGCCAGTAGGCGAAGACGGCGATCAGAACGCCGAGAGCGGATGAAATCGCGAGAGGCCGCAGGGTGCCGTCCACGACCGACAGGCAAACGCCGTAGAAGACGCCGGCCAGAATTCCGATGATTCCCGCGAGGAGCCGGAAGCCGAATTCAAATGCCAGATCGTCGTCTGCCTCGTACATGACGCCCCCCGGATTCCAGCGACTCGAACGCTTGCGCGAGCGCCTAGAGGCGCGATGTTAGCGCGCCCGGGTGCAAAAGCAACCGTGACCCGGGCGTCTTCCGGGCCGCCGGGCCTTCCCGCCTCGCGAAACCGCGATTTTCCGGTCGATTTCCGCTCCGGACGGGCGTCCCCCGATCCCCGCCCGTGCATCCAGCCGCTCCGGATGCTACACAGCCCCGCCGGCGCGCGGTCGCGGCCGGCGTCGCTTCCGGCGGTCCGGGAGGACCGATCCCCGCGAGGCTCCATGCACCGTCTCACCATCTCCCTCGACGATTCCATGGCGGCGGAGATCGACGCCTTCATGATGGCCAAGGGTTATTCCAGCCGCTCGGAAGCCATGCGCGACCTCGTGCGCGACGCGCTGGTGCGCTCGAGCGCGGTGGGCGTCACGACCGCCAATTGCGTCGCGGCGGTCTCCTACGTCTATGACTACGACGGGCGCGACCTCGCCCTGCGGCTCGAGCGCGCCCAGCACGAGCATCACGACATCACGATTTCCTCGATGCGCACCCGCCTCGACCATCGTCACTGCATGGAAGTGACGCTGTTCCGCGGCGCCACCGCGCGCGTCCAGCAACTCGCCGAATCCATGATCGCGGAAAAGGGCGTGCGCTTTGGCCAGATCAACCTCGTGCCCATCCGCGGCGATTCCTCGCATCACAGCCACGGGGAGCACGGCGGCCATCACCACCACGACACGCCGGTTTTGTGACGGCGCGCGTCCGCGGGTTTCGCGGATCGCCGCGATGGGTTAAAAGCCGCCCGGATCGCCGCGCCGGGCGCGCGGCAGGGAGAGAGCGATGAACGAAGCGCCGCGTCAGGTATTTGACTTCGTGTGGCCGTACCCCGACACGTCCCGCGCGCCCTATCGCGTATATACCGACCCGGGGATTTACGCGCGCGAGCAGGAGCGGATTTTCCGCGGGCCGACGTGGAACTTCGTCGGCCTCGAATGCGAAATTCCGAACCCCGGAGACTTCAAGACCACCTGGGTCGGCGACGCGCCGATTATTCTCGTGCGCGACGCGGCCGGCGAAATCAACGCCATGGTCAACCGCTGCGCCCACAAGGGTTCGCTCGTCTGTTTCAAGCCGCGCGGCAACGTGAAGGAACTCACCTGCGTCTATCACAACTGGGTTTACGACCTCGCCGGCAACCTCACCGGCGTCGCCTTCCGCCGCGGAGTCGGAGGCAAGGGCGGGCTGACCGAAGACTTCGACCAGAAACGGCATGGACTCGAACGTCTGCGCGTCGAGCGTTTCCGCGGCATGGTGTTCGGCACCTTTTCGGACGCGACGCCGCCGTTCCGGGACTACATCGGCGCGGAACTCGTCGCCTCGATCGAACGCGTCTTCATCAAGCCGCTGCGCGTGCTGGGCTATCACAGCCAGATTCTGCCGAACAACTGGAAGCTCTACGCCGAGAACAACAAGGATTCCTATCACGCCAGCCTGTTGCACGTCTTCCACAACACGTTCGGCGTCGTGCGGCCCAACATGGGCGGCGGAATCAAGCTCAGCGACAACGGTTGGCATCACCTCAGCTACACGCAACGCGAGTCGCTGGGCGACGAGGCCATCGGCAAGGAAAAGGTGCGCTCGCTGCAGGACCAGTACAAGCTGAACGATTCCACCATGATGGAGCACCGGCTCGAGCTTGGCGATTTCGTCACGAACTCCATCCAGACCGTGTTTCCGACCCTCGTCGTGCAGCAGATTCTCAACGCCCTCGCCGTGCGTCAGCTCGTGCCGCGCGGCGTCGACCGGAGCGAACTGATCTGGACCGTGCTCGGCTTCGAGGACGACGACGCGGCGATGACGGAGCTTCGCCTGAAGGTCAACAACCTCGTCGGCCCCGCGGGCCTGATCTCGATGGAAGACGGTTGCGTCGGCGGCTGGGTGCAGCGCGCGGCGGGCGCCGATCCGGACGCGATGACGATCATGCCCATGGGCGGCAGCAAGATCGAGCCAAGCCAGGGCTCGCGCGTCACCGAGGCCGCGGTGCGCGGCTTCTGGAAGGGATGGCGCGAATGCATGGGCGTGTAACGGGACGATGACCATGACCAACGTGCAAATACTCGCGGGCCCGGCGCAACGCGCGCGCGTCGAGGCGCTGCTCGCCGAATACGCTCATTGCATCGACGACGACCGGCTGGAGCAATGGCCCGATTTCTTCACGGAGAATTGCCATTACCGTGTCGTCACGCGCGAGAATTTCGACCGGGGCCTGCCGCTGTCGCTGATTTATTGCGACACGCGCGGGATGCTGGCGGACCGCGTCTCGGCGCTGCGCACCGCCAACGTGTACGAGCCGCACGTCTATTGCCACGTCACGGGGCCGGCGCGCGTCTGGGAGGAAGAGGGCGAGTGGCGCGCGCGCGGCAATTTCATCGTCGCGCGCACCATGGCGAATGGCGAGACGTCCATCTTCGCCTGCGGCAAATATCTCGACCGTCTGGTCGAGGCGGGCGGCGAACTGAAATTCCGCGAGCGGGTCGTGGTGCTGGATTCCCGGCAGGTGGACACGCTGCTCGTTATTCCGCTGTGAGGCCCCGGCGGTCGCCCGGCGCCGGCGCGTAACGGCTCGCCGGGCGGGCGAGGCCCAGGTTTTCCCGCAGCGTCCGGCCTTCGTATTCCGTCCGGAACAGACCGCGCGCCCGCAGTTCCGGGACGACGAGTTCGACGAAGTCGTCCAGCCCGCCCGGCAGATGCGACGGCATGATGTTGAATCCGTCGGCGGCTTCCGCGACGAGCCATTCCTCCATCATGTCGGCGATGGAGGCGGGCGTCCCCACGACGACGCTCTTGCCGCGCGCGCCGGACATGCGAAGCGCCAGTTGCCGCAGGCTGAGGGATTCCTTTCGCGCCAGCGCGATGGCGGATTCGTAGACGTACTGGCTCGCCTCGGAGGTCGCCGGAAGATCCGTCGGAAACGGACCGTCGAGATCGTAGCCGGACAAATCCATGCCGCCGAGGATCATCGACATCATGCCCACGGCGACGTCGGGGTGGATGAGCGAATTGAGAAAATCGTTTTTCTCCCGCGCTTCCTGCTCGGTGCGTCCGACGACGGGCGAGAGGCCGGGCATGATCTTCATGGAGTCGGGAGAGCGTCCCCGCGCGGCGGCCCGCGCCTTGATGGTCGCGTAAAAGGTTTTTCCCGCCGCCAGCGAGAGCGGCGCGCAAAAGATCGCCTCGCCGAAATCCGCCGCGACCTCCATCATGTCGTCCGAGCCGCCAGCCATGACGACGACGGGCCAGCCCTGCGGCGAGCGCGGCACGTTCAGCGGTCCCTTCACCGAAAAATGTTCGCTCCGGTGATTCAGTTCGTGCAGTCCGTCGGGCCTGAAAAACAGGCCGGTCTCCTTGTTCCGCACGAAGGCGTCGTCGTCCCAGCTGTCCCACAGACCCGTCACGACCCGCGCGAAGTCATGGGCGCGCCGGTAGCGCTCCGCGTGGCCATAGTGCGTGTCGCGGCCGAAGTTCGGCGCCTCGGTGCCGAGGCCCGAGGTCACGAGATTCCACCCCGCCCGACCGTGGCTGAGATGATCGAGCGAGGCGAATTTCCGCGCGACGTGATAGGGCTCGTGATAGCTCGTCGAGGCCGTCGCCACGAGGCCGATCCGTTCGGTGACGGCCGAGAGCGCCGACAGCAGCGTGATCGGCTCGAAATTGGCGATGTATTGCGCCGAGCGCGACAGCGACTCCATCTTGCCGGCGCGCACGGCGATGTTGTCGGCGAGGAAGATCATGTCGAATTTCGCGCGTTCCGCGGTGCGCGCGAGCTCCATGTAATGGGCGACGTTGATCCCCGCGTCGGCCTGCGCGTCCGGATGCCGCCACGAGGCGACGTGATGCCCGGTCGGGTTGAAAAAGGCGCCGAGGCGAAGTTTTTTCTGGCGGGAAATGGACATGCGAAATGTTTTGCCCGGCGGGCGCGCGTGTCAAGTGCCGGCGCGCGCCCGCGGCCTCATGTCCCCCTGGGTTTCGCCCGCGCCGTCGGCGCCGCGCTCGCGGGATCGTCCGGCCAGACGTGCCGGGGGTAGCGACCCTTCATGTCGCTTTTCACGCTCGCCCAGGAGCCCTTCCAGAAGCCCGGAAGATCGCGCGTGATCTGGATCGGCCGGTGCGCCGGCGAAAGCAGGTGCAGCGTCAGCGGCGCGCGGCCCGCCGCGATGGCGGGATGATCGCGCAGCCCGTAGAGTTCCTGCACGCGGATGGCGAGAACGGGTCCGCCTTCGGCCTCGTAGTCGAGCGCGATGGAGTTTCCGGTCGGCGCCTCGAAATGCGTCGGCGCCTCCGCGTCGAGACGCCGCTGCATGTCCCAGGGCAGCAGCGCGCGCAGCGCGTTTCCGAGATCCTCCGCGCCGATGGCGGCGAGGCTGGTCTTGCCGTCGAGAAACGGCGCGAGCCAGTCCGGCGCGGTCCTTGCGAGGGCCTCGTCGGAAAGATCGGGCCATTCCGCCCCCTCCGCGCGGCGCAGGAAGGTCACGCGGTCGCGCCATTGCGAAAGGGCCTTCGTCCACGGCAGGCGCGCGATCCCGAGCCCCGCGACGCCGGCCGCCAGCAGCGCCGCGCTTTCCGCGTTCGCCGGCGTCGGCAGCGTCTGTTCGGCCAGCACGAGCGAGCCCAGCCGTCGCGCGCGACGCGTGCGCAGGGCGGCGGCGGTCTTGTCGAAAACGGTTTCCTCGCGCGTCTCGACGCCGGGCGTCGCCTCGACCTCGTCCGCCGACATCGCCGCCGCCGCGAGAATGCGCGCGGAGGCCGCGCGCCCCGCGATTTCGGCGATGGCGAGCCAGGGCTCCCGCGCCAGCGCCTCGTGCGGCTCCAGCGACGCGGCGCGGCCGTTCGCCATCAGAAACTCGCCGGGTTTGCCGCGCGCCTTCGCCACCCGGTCGGGATCGGCCAGCGCGAGCAGGGCGCCGGCGCTATCCGCGCGCCGCGGCGCGGGGCCGGC
>CAISEY010000031.1 GCA_903884435.1 uncultured Hyphomicrobiales bacterium
GGCGCCGCTCGCCAGGGCCGGGGCTGATTTTGTCGCGCTCGGCGGCGCGGTCTGGGACGATCCACGCGGCCCCGCCTCCGCGGTCCGGGACGCCGCGGCGGCCCTGCGCGAAGCGACGGAGGCCGAATGAGAGCCCGCGCGGCGGTCATTCTGGCGGCGGCGCTGGCCGCCTGCGGCGCGCGGGCGCAAACCATGCTGACGCGCCAGCCGCCATCGTCGCTCACCGGCGTCTCCATGCCCGCGTCCGCGAAGAACTATCTTGGACCGGACGTGAAGCCGGACGCCGCCTTCGGCGCCCTCCAGCGCGGCTATTTCGTCACCGCGTTCCGGGAGGCGATGAAACGCATCGAGGCCGACCCGAACGACGGTCCGGCGATGACAATTCTTGGCGAACTCTATCGCGACGGGCTGGGCGTCCGCACCGATCCCGAGGAAGCCGCCCGCTGGTACAGGCTCGCCGCGGAGAGGGGCGACACCCAGGGCGCCTATGCGCTGGGTCTGGCCTTTTTGCAGGGCCGCGGCCTCGCGATCGACCGCGTCGCCGGTCGGGACTGGCTCCTCAAGGCGGCCGCGAACAATCATCTGGGCGCCCTCTACAATCTCGGGCTGATCGCCATGGAAAGCGACCATCCCGACTACAAGGCGGCCGCGGGCTATTTCGGCAAGGCCGCGGACCTCGGCAGCCCGGACGCCGCCTACGCGCTCGCCCTGCTGTACAAGGAAGGCAAGGGCGTCGAACAAAATTTGCCCAGATCGATCGAATGGCTGCGCAAGGCCGCCGCCGAACACATCGTCGCCGCCCAGCTCGAACTCGCGATCGCGACCTTCAACGGCGAGGGCGTCGACCGGAATGAATCGCTCGCCGCGAGCTATTTCCGCCGCGCCGCCGCGGCCAGCAACCCCATCGCCGCCAACCGCCTCGCGCGGATGCTGGCGGCGGGGCGCGGCGTGCCCCGGGACATGATCGAGGCGATGAAATGGCACGTTCTCGCCCGCGCCGCCGGGATCGAGGACGAATGGCTCGATGGCCAACTGGCGACCCTGACGGCGCGCGAACGTCTCGAGGTCGACGAAGCCGTGAAGAAGCAGGTCGCGCGCTGAGGCCGCCGTCCGGGTTCGACGCGTGACAGGCGCGCTCCCGCCGGATAGAAGCCCGCTCGCGGCCCGCCCGTCCGCCCGACACCGTAAAGACCCCCCATGATCCGCTCCGCCCTGATGAATGTAATGACCGCCGCCGCCATCAAGGCCGGGCGCGGGCTGAAGCGCGATTTCGGCGAGGTGGAAAACCTCGTGGTGTCCGTCAAGGGACCGGGCGATTTCGTCACCGCCGCCGACCGGAAGGCCGAGAAGGTCATCTTCGAGGAATTGTCGAAGGCGCGGCCCGGCTACGGCTTCCTGATGGAGGAGGCCGGCGCGGTCGAGGGAACCGACAGGGCGCATCGCTGGATCGTCGACCCGCTCGACGGCACCACGAATTTTCTGCACGGACTGCCGATTTTCGCCATTTCCATCGCGCTGGAGCGCGACGGCGCGCTGGTCGCCGGCCTCGTCTACAATCCCGCCACCGACGACATGTACGTCGCCGAACGCGGCCAGGGCGCCTGGCACAACAATCGGCGCCTGCGCGTCTCCCCGCGGCGCGACATGTCGGAAGCCCTGATCGGTTGCGGCGTCCCTCATCTCGGCCTCGCGAGGCATCACCCGCTGTTCAAGGCCGAACTCGCGAGCGTCATGGCCCACGCGCTGAACGTGCGCCGGCTGGGCGCCGCCTCTCTCGACCTCGCCTTCGTCGCGGGCGGACGGCTCGACGCCTTCTGGGAACGCGGCCTGAACCCCTGGGACGTCGCGGCGGGCATCGTACTGGTGCGCGAGGCCGGCGGCTTCGTCAGCGAGATCGAAGGCGGCGACGCCATGCTGAACGCCGGCTCGATCTGCGCCGGCAACGAATTCATCCTGCAGGGCCTGCGCTCGCTGCTGCGCCCCAAATAATCCCGCCATGATCCCGCCGCGAGGTTGAGGCTTGATTGTCGCGGCGCGATGCTTTCTCTTGGGCGCGCGCGAGTCGCCGGGTGGCGACGGCTACGACGGAAGCTCCCATGGCGGCTGATCGCGACCCCCTGAGATTGACGCCTCCCCGCGTGTTCCTGCTGCGAATGTGCGTCTTCCTCGTCCTGTTCGGCTTTCTCGCCTTCATCCTCTACCGGCAGATCGTCACCGCCTTCATGGCCAATCCCGGCCTCAACGCGCTGATCATCGGCGTGCTTCTGATCGGAATCGTGCTGGCGCTGCGGCAGGTCGCGCGGCTGTTTCCGGAGGTGCGCTGGGTCAATTCGCTCTCCGGACAAATAAAGGGCAAGGTGCGTCCGCCCGTGCTGCTGTCGCCGGTCGCCTCCATTCTCGGCGACGAGGCCGCGCGCCGCTCGATCTCCACCATGACGCTGCGGGCGATCCTCGATTCCATCGGCACGCGCCTCGACGAGGCTCGAGAAATTTCGCGCTACCTCGTGGGATTGCTGGTGTTCCTGGGCCTGCTCGGCACCTTCTGGGGCCTGCTGGAAACCGTCGGCTCCATCGGCAACGTCATCAAGTCCATGCAAACCGGCGCCGACGCCGCCGTCATGTTCGACGATCTCAAGAACGGCCTCGCCGCGCCCATCGCGGGCATGTCGATTTCCTTCACCTCGTCGCTGTTCGGCCTCGCCGGCTCGCTCGTGCTCGGCTTTCTCGACCTGCAAGCCGGCCAGGCGCAAAACCGTTTCTACACCGAGCTCGAGGACCGCCTGTCGACGCAGACCATCGACGCCCCGCTCGGCGCCGGCGTGGCGGGCCTGCCGGCGGATCTGCGCGCCGCCCTCGAAAAGGTTTCGAGCGCCACCGACGCCGCCGGCGCCCGCGCCTCGACGCTCGCCATGGCCAATCTCGCCGAGGGCGTCCAGGGCCTCGTCCAGCACATGCGCGGCGAGCAGCAGCTCATCCGCGACTGGGTCGAGGCGCAGGCCGCCCAGCAGCGCGACATCAAGAAACTGCTGGAGAAACTCGCCCGCGAACCGGAGCGGCGCTGATGGCTCTCGGCCGCGCGCGCCGCGGCGGCGGCGGATTCGACTACTGGCCGGCCTTCGTCGACGCCCTGTCGACGATGCTGCTGACGATGATCTTCCTGCTGTCCGTGTTCATGCTGGCGCAATTCTTCCTGTCGCGCGACATCAGCGGCAAGGACACCGCGCTGCTCAAGCTCAACCGGCAGATCGAGGAGCTCACCTCGCTGCTGGCGCTGGAGCGCGCCGGCAAGGCGGACTCGCAATCGACGCTGAACGCGCTGAGCGCGACGCTCGATTCCGCGCAAAGGGAAAAGCTGCGGCTCGAGGCGCTGATCGCCCGGAACACCGCCGCCGCCAGCGCGGCCGGCGGCCAGGCCAGTCAGGCGGCCCTCGCGCTCGACGCGGAAAAGCAGGTCTCCGCCCGCGCCATGGCGCAGGTGGAAATCCTCAACCAGCAAATCACCGCCCTGCGGCGCCAGCTCGCCGCGCTCGAGGACGCGCTCTCCGCCTCCGAAAACCGCGACCGTGAAAGCCAGGCGAAAATTTCCGATCTTGGCTCGCGCCTGAACCTCGCGCTCGCCCAGAAGGTGCAGGAACTCGCGCGCTACCGCTCCGATTTCTTCGGTCGTCTGCGCGAAATCCTCGGCTCGCGCCCCGGCGTGCGCGTCGTCGGCGACCGCTTCGTCTTCGAGAGCGAGGTGCTGTTCGAGGGCGGCCGCGCCGAGGTCAATCCGGCGGGCCGCGCGCAGATGGAGCAGGTGGCGTCGGCGTTGCAGGATCTCGAACGCGAAATCCCCCCGGAAATCCCCTGGGTCATGCGCGTCGATGGGCACACGGACAAGCGCCCGACTGGCGGCGGACCGTTCAAAACCAACTGGGAGCTCTCGGCGGCGCGCGCCATCTCGGTGGTGCAATACCTGATCGCCCGCGGCGTCTCTCCGCAACACCTCGTCGCGGCGGGCTTTGGCGAATTCCAGCCCATCGACACGGGCGATTCCGACGAAGCCCTGCGGCGCAACCGGCGGATCGAGCTGAAACTGACGGACAGGTGACGGACCGGGGGTTGTCCGGCCAACGTGCGCAACGTCACGCGCCGCGCGAATATGGCGCGTTTTCGGTCGAATGTGGCTTTACCGGGGCGAGGAACCGGCCTAGCCTTCAATTTGTCAGGTCATTCCCTGACGGGCTCCCGTCCGCAAACCAGGAGAACCACCATGCCGGCGTTTCGGTCCCTGCTCGCGAAATGCGCGGCGGCCTTGCTGCTTCTGACGGGATGCTGCCCTGGCGCCGCGATGGCGGACGTCGAGAAACGCGTCGCGCTCGTCATTGGCAACGGCGCCTACAAATCGGCGATTCCCCTCGACAATCCCGTCACCGACGCGAAGGCCGTTTCCGCCGCGCTCAAGCGTCTCGGCTTCACGGTCGTCGAAGGCTACGACATGGGCGCCGCCGACATGCGCGACAAATTGCAGGAATTCGCGGCGGCGCTGCCGGAATCGAAGGCGGCGATGGTCTACTACGCGGGACACGGGGTTTCCGTGGAGGACGAGAACTTCCTGATCCCCGTCGATCTTGGCCTCAGAAGCCAGGCCGACCTCGACTTCAAGGCGATCAGCATCACGCAAGTCCTCAAGCAGATGAAGCGGGAGGAGCGCGTCAATGTCGTCATTCTCGACGCCTGCCGCGACAACCCCTTCGCGGTCGAGTTGCAGCGCGGCGCGCGCAGCCGCTCGGCGGTGGCCGAGCGCGGCCTCAGCCGCGTTGAATCGGATCTCGCCAAGGGCACGCTGATCGCTTTCGCGACCGATCCGAAATCCACGGCGCTCGACGGCAAGCCGGGCGAAAACAGCCCCTTCACCAGGGCGCTGCTGCGCCACATCGAGGAGCCCGGCGTTTCGATCGACACGGTGATGAACCGCGTCCGCTCCGACGTCTGGGAAGAGACAAAGCAAAAGCAGATGCCCTGGGTGAACACGTCGATCATCGGCGAATTCATCCTGAACCCGACGGCGGCGCCCGGCCAGCAGGTCGCCGCCCTGCCGAGCGCCTCGGCGCCCATGCCCGGCGCGGCGCAGGCCAGCACCGCCGCGGCCGAGCGACTCGCGCAGGAAAACCGGATGTGGGACTCCGCCGAGCGCGGCAACGTCGCCGAGGATTACAAGGCCTATCTCGACGCCTACCCGAATGGCGTCTGGGCGCAGATGGCGAAATCGCGAATCGCGCGGCTCAACGGCGCGGCGCCGACGGCGGGCTCCACCTCGCCCGAAACGCCCGCCCCGACGGTCTCCCCCGCGGCGCTCAAGGCCGAAATCGGCACGATGCAGACCGAGAAGGCCCTCAACCTCGACCTGAAGGCGCGCAAGGAAATCCAGCAACGCCTGAAGGTCATGGATTTCAACCCCGGCGACGCGAACGGCAAGTTTTCGGACAAGACCCGGCAAGCCATTTCCGAATGGCAGAAGCGTAACGAGGCCCAACCGACAGGGTTGCTCGGTCCCCTTCAGCGCGCCGCCCTGCTCGAACAGAGCGAGGCCGCGTGGGAGCGCTACCTCAACGCGCAGACGATGATTCCGACGCGCAACGTCGGCCCGGCGCCGCGCCAGCCGCGCGTCTCCGCGGGCGTCGCCCACGCGCAGACGCAGCGCCGCCAGCAGCAGCCGCGCAAGGGGGAAGGCGGCCTGGGCGCCAGCGTCGGCGCCTTCATTGGCGGGGCCATTGTCGGCGGCGCCCTTGGCGGGATTTTGCGGCGCCACTGAACGCCACCGGACGGGGATGGACGCCTCAGACCGGCGCCTTCTCGCCCAGCGCCGCGGCGCCCGTTTCGAATTGCAGCCGCGCGAGACGCGCGTAGAGGCCATCCTTCGCCACGAGGGTCGCGTGCGTGCCCTCTTCCACCACCCGTCCCTCGTCCATCACGAGGATGCGGTCGGCGGAGAGAATCGTCGCGAGCCGGTGCGCGATCACGATGGTCGTGCGGCCCTTCACCACGTTGTCCAGCGCCTTCTGCACCAGCGTCTCGTTCTCCGCGTCGAGCGCCGAGGTCGCCTCGTCCAGCAGCAGCACCGGCGCGTTCTTGAGGATCGCGCGCGCGATGGCGAGGCGCTGGCGCTGGCCGCCCGAAAGCGTGACGCCGCGCTCGCCGATCAGTGTCGCGTAGCCGCCCGGCATGGATTCGATGAACTCGCTCGCCGCGGCGCGTTCCGCCGCGTTCTTCATGTCGGCGTCGCTCGCGTCCGGACGGCTGAAGCGAATATTGTCCGCGACGGACGAACCGAAAATCACCGGGTCCTGCGGCACGAGCGCCATGCGGCCGCGCAGCGCGGCGGGATCGGCGATTTTCACGTCGATCCCGTCGACGAGAACGCGCCCGTCCGTCACGTCGTAGAATCGCATCAGCAATTGAAACACCGTGGATTTGCCGGCGCCGGAGGGACCGACGATGGCCAGCGTCTCGCCCGGCTTCACCGAGAAGGACAGTCCGTTGACGACGCGGTCGCGCAAGCGCGTCGGATAGGCGAAACTCACGTTGTCGAACACGATCTCGCCGCGCGCCGGCGATGGCAGCGCCACCGGCGAGGCCGGCGTCGAAATCGCCGGTTTCGTCTCGAGAATCTCCGCGATCCGGCCCGCGGCGCCCGCCGCCGCCGACAACTCGCTCCACACTTCGGACAAGTGCCCGAGCGCGCTCGCGCCGAGCACCGCCGACAACACGAACTGCGACAGCAGGCCGCCGGTGATGCGTCCCGCCAGCACGTCCTGCGCGCCCAGCCACAACACGGCGACGACGCTGGCGAAGGCGAGGAAAATCCCGACGGAGGTCAGAATGGCGCGCGCCCCGGTCGCGTCGCGCGCGGCCCTGTAGGCGTTTTCGACCGCCGCCGAAAACCGCGCGACGGTCGCCTTTTCCGCGACGAAGGCCTGCACCGTGCGCATCGCGCCGATGTTTTCGGAAGCGAAGGCGCTGGCGTCGGCGAGCGTGTCCTGCGCCGCGCGCGACCGCGCCCGCACCATGCGCCCCGACGCCACGAGCGGCAGCACGATGACCGGAATGGCGACGAGCACCAGCGCCGAAAGCTTGGGGCTCGTGTAGATCATCATGCCGATGGCGCCGACGAACATCACGAGATTGCGCAGGGCGATCGAGGCGGACGAGCCGAAGGCCGAGCGCATCTGCGTCGTGTCGGCGGTGAGGCGCGACACGAGCTCCCCGGTTTTCGCGGTGTCGTAGAAGGCCGCGTCGAGCGAGGCCAGATGCGCGAAGACGTCGGCGCGCAAGTCCGCGACGACCCGTTCGCCAAGCGTCATCACGAGGAAATAGCGGCAACCCGAGGCCACGGCGAGCACGCCGACCACCGCGATCATCGCGCCGAAATAGGTGTCGATGAGGCCCGCGCCCTCGGCGGAAAAGCCGAAATCGATCATTCGCCGCACCGCGACGGGCACCGTGAGCGTCGCCGCCGAGGCGACCACCAGCGCCATCAGCGCCGCCCCGATCCACGCCTTGTGGCGCGCCACGTAGGGCACCAGCGGCAGCAGGGCCCGCAGGGAAGCCCGCCGCTTTTTCTCGTTCATGCCCGTTGAAACATCCGTCATGGCTGCGCCGGGTCCTCTCCCTGGCCCCGGCGGCGCCGGGGTGGTCCCGCGCGTCTTGCCCGCCGGGCCTGGTTGCGTTATAGGGGCGCGCCCCGACCAATGGGAAACAATTTTCGCGCGGCGACGCTTTCCCTCGCCCGCGTCCCGACACGCCCGAAGGAACAGCCATGAAAGCCGACATTCATCCGCATTACCATCTCATCAAGGTCGTGATGACCGATGGCACCGAATACATGACCCGCTCGACCTACGGGAACGACGGCGACACGCTCAACCTCGACATCGACCCGAAGACCCATCCGGCGTGGACCGGCGGCTCGCAGCAACTCCTCGACCGCGGCGGCCGCCTGTCGAAATTCACCAGCCGCTTCGGCAACATCGGCGCGAAGAAGTAAGCTCCGCGCGATCGTCCGGTCACGGAAGCCCGGCCTCGCGCCGGGTTTTTCGCGTTCAGCGGAGTGCCACGAACCGCTCGCGGGACGCGCCAAAGGAAACGGGCCCGCGCGAGGACGGGCCCGTGAAATTCTTCGACAGCGAGGAACCGGAAGCCGCTCAGCTTCGCGGTTCGAACGCCCGCCGCAACTGGTCGAGCTGGTTTTCAAGCGCCGCCGGACGCGCCGACCCCGCGTCCCGATTCCTTGGCTGATACAGCAATTCGTCGAGATGGCGCACGCGCGCCTGCAGACGCAGCGATTGCCGGCAGAGATCCTGCAAGGCCTGCGGCAATTTCGCGAAGGTCAGGGCGTCCGAGGCCAGATCCTGGTGCGAAAGCTTGACCTTGTGCTTTTCCGCCCGCGCCTGCGCGGGGGTCATTTCCCCCTCGTTGACGGCGCGCTGAAGCAGCAGCCACGAGGCGATTTGCATGAGGCGGGTCGTCAGCCGCATGCTCTCCGAGGCGTAGGCCAGCGCTTCCATGCGCGGCAGGGCCTTCGCCTCGACGCGGCCCGCGCCGTCGAGATAGGCCGCCGATGTTTCAACGAGGCCCATGCCCTCCTTGAACAGGGCCCTGAACGCCTCCGAGGACGCCAGTTTTTCTGCGAAAGAAATCGGCTTGCGTTCCAAACCGGGAAAAATCGACACATGTGCCATGCGTACTCACTCTTTTCCGCCCTGCCCCTGCAACACTCCGGGACACGCTGCTTCACAAGCCGGTATTGAGCAATACTAACGCCAAAACGGGCGTTTGAGTCATTAACTTTTTGGCAAGGTTAACGCGCCCGGCCGAATAAAAAAGAGCCGCCCGAAGGCGGCTCTGAAAGTGGTAAACAGGGAGGCGTCAAACAGAGTGGACAGGATCCACCCGGAATCCTGAAAAATCAGGACATTCCGTTAATAAAGCAGACTCCCTAATCGACGGTTAAATCCGCTCATCCCGGCTTGAAAAAAGCGTCCGCCGCGCGTCTGGACGCCTCCTTGGAGACGCGCGCCGCCTCGACGCGGACGATTTCGGCCCGCAGCAGTTCCGCCCGCTCCGCGAGCTCGGACGCCGAAAGCGCGTCGAGCGGCTGGCCGATTTCATGGACCGGCGGCTTTTTGACCGGCCGTCCAAACGGGTCGTCGTCCACGATCGCCATGAATCTCCTCCGTGCATTGCCCCGGATTTCTTGATAGACGCGCGGGCGCGCTCCCGCCGCCGCCGGTGACAGGAGCCAGCGCGCCATGCGACAGTGTAGCAAATGCCGCTCGCGGAGGAAGACATGACCAGCCTGCCAGCCACCATGACCATAATCGAGATCCGCGAGCCTGGCGGCCCCGAGGTCCTGACGCCCGCGACACGCCCCGTGCCGGCGCCCGGCCCCGGCGAAATTCTCGTCAAGGTGGCCGCCGCCGGCGTCAATCGTCCCGACATTTCCCAGCGTCAGGGCCGCTATCCGCCGCCGCCCGGCGCCTCGGACATCCCGGGCCTCGAGGTCGCGGGAACCGTCGTCGCCGTCGGCGAGGGCGCGACGCGCTTCCGGGTCGGCGACCGGATCTGCGCGCTCGTGCATGGCGGCGGTTACGCCGAATATTGCAAGGTTCACGAGAGCAACGCCCTGCCCGTGCCGAAGGGCCTGACCCTCGTCGAGGCCGCGGCCATTCCCGAGACCTTCTTCACCGTCTGGGTCAACGTGTTCGAAATGGCGGGCCTGAAGCCGGGCGAGTGGATTTTGATCCATGGCGGCTCCTCCGGCATTGGCACGACGGCCATCATGCTCGCGAAGAATTTCGGCTCGAAGGTGATCGTCACCGCGGGCTCCGACGAAAAATGCGAGGCCTGCCGCAAGCTCGGCGCGGACGTGGCGATCAACTACAACACGACGGACTTCGTTCAGGCCGTGAAGGACGCCACGGGCGGCGCGGGCGCCAACGTCATTCTCGACATGGTCGGCGGCCCCTATGTCGAGCGCAACTATCAATGCGCCGCGATGGACGCCCGCGTCTCGCAAATCGCCTTCATGCAGGGCAGCAAGGTGGACCTGCGCTACATGAGCGCCCGGCGCATCCGCCACATGGGCTCGGGCCTGCGCCCGCGCACCACCGCCGAAAAGGGCGCCATAGCGACCGCGCTGCACGAACGCGTCTGGCCGCTGATCGAGGCGGGCAAAATTCGCCCCGTGATGGATTCGACGTTCAAACTCCTCGAGGCCGGCAAGGCCCAGGCGCGGCTCGAGACGAGCCAGCACATCGGCAAGGTCGTGATGACCGTCTAGGCCAGGCCGGCCGGCTGTCCGGTTTTGAATCACCGGGCAGCCCCCGCGCGCAATGATTTCCTAACGCTGGGGGGAGAATAAAAGCTTTCGTTTTAGACGATCTTTACCAGCGTCAGCGCCTAGTGGCGTCGGTAACGGGTTTCGAGGGTGACATGGACGACAACAGCGTTTTGCAGACCAAGATTCTACTCGCCGAGGACGACAACGACATGCGCCGCTTTCTCGTGAAAGCGTTGCAGAACGCGGGATTCAACGTCGCCTCCTTCGACAATGGACTCTCCGCCTACAATCGCCTGCGCGAGGAACCGTTCGAACTGCTCCTCACCGACATCGTCATGCCGGAAATGGACGGAATCGAACTCGCCCGCCGGGCGACGGAACTCGATCCCGACATCAAGGTCATGTTCATCACCGGCTTCGCGGCGGTCGCGCTCAATCCGGACAACAACGCTCCGAAGGACGCCAAAATCCTCTCGAAGCCCTTCCATCTGCGCGATCTCGTGAGCGAGGTTCAACGCCTTCTCGCGGCCGCGTAAAACTCCACGAGAAATGACCGGCGGGCGCTTGCGCCCCAACCGGCTTGCCGATATATCCCCCTCATTCCGTCGGGCCATCTGGCCAGACCGGGCGATTAGCTCAGCGGTAGAGCACACCCTTGACATGGGTGGGGTCACAGGTTCGATCCCTGTATCGCCCACCATGGACGGAACTGATTGTCTTCCCCGATCATCGACCCGACCGCGGCGGCGCCCAAAATCCGGGCACGCTCGCTTTGACGCCATGCACGGGTTAAAAATTGCGCGATCGCCGCGCGGGGCGCCTGCCTGAACGCCATGTAAGCATAAAATACAGGCGATTTCGATGAACGCGCGGGACCTGAAATTGGCCCGAATTCTGCTTGCTCCCCATCGCGCGCGGGGGCGCCGAGGCGGGATTTGCGGTCTTGAGTGAAGATTTTTTGCCGGAACAGAAGCGCTGGCTCGAGGGATTCCTTTCGGGCGCCGCCGCCGTGCAGGCGGCGCGCAAGGGCGGCGGCCCGGCTCCTCTCCCCACTTCGGCGCCGGCGCCCTCCGGGCCCGAAGCCGCGGCTTTCATCGCGCAGGACCGCGCGGCGCAAACCGGCAAGCTCGTCGATCAGGAAAAATGGAAACGCGCGGAAAACCCGCTCGATTCGTGGGCCCGGCTCAAGTCCGACGCGCGCGCGGGCAAGGCGCCGAAACCCGAGGATAATTTCCGCTGGCGTTATCACGGCCTGTTTTACGTCGCGCCGGCGCAGACGAGCTACATGTGCCGGATGCGCCTGCCCAATGGCGTGCTGACCCACTGGCAGATGGAGGCCGTGGCCGGCGTCGCCGAAAGACTCGCCGGCGGCTACGCCCACGTGACGACGCGCGCCAATTTGCAAATCCGCGAGATCGCCCCGGAAAACGGACCCGAGGTTCTCGAATCCCTGCTGCGCGCCGGCATCGTCTCGAAAGGCTCGGGCGCCGACAACATCCGCAACGTGACCGGCGGCGCGACGGCGGGAATCGACCCGCGAGAGATTGTCGACACGCGCCGCGCCGCGAATGACTGGCACCACCACGTTCTGAACGACCGCTCGCTCTTTGGCCTTCCCCGCAAGTTCAACGTCGCCTTCGACGGCGGCGGCGCGATCGCGACGCTGGAGGACACCAACGACATCGGCTTTCAGGCGGTCGAAATTCTCGACGGCGCGGGCGTCGGGCCCGGAGTCGCCTGGCGGCTGGCGCTCGGAGGGATCACCGGCCACCGCGATCTCGCGCGCGACACGGGCGTCGTCGTCGGCCTCGACGAAACGACGGCGGTCGCCGACGCCATCGTGCGCGTGTTCGTCGATCATGGCGACCGGACCAATCGCAACAGGGCGCGGCTGAAATACGTGCTCGACGCCATGGGGTTCGAAAAATTCCTTGGCCTCGTCGAGGAAAAGCTCGGGCGAAAGCTCGCGCGGGTCGGCGCGGACCGTGTCCGGCCCCGCCCGCCCGTCGATCGCCTCGCCCATCTCGGCGTTCACCCGCAGAAACAGGCGGGCCTCAACTGGATCGGGGTCTGGACGCCCCTCGGCAAGATGACCGGCGCGCAAATGCGCGCGCTGGCGCGGACCGCGCGGGAGTACGGCGACGGCGACATCCGCCTCACCGTCTGGCAGAATCTGCTGATCTCCGGCGTGCCCGACGCCAGCGTCGCCATCGCCCGCGAAATGATCGAAGCGGCCGGCCTGCGAATCGAAGTGTCCAACGCCCGCGCCGGCCTCGTCGCCTGCACGGGCGCCAGGGGCTGCAAATTCGCGGCCTCCGACACCAAGGGCCACGCGCTGCAAATCGCCGACCATCTCGACGCGCGGCTCGAACTCGACCAGCCCGTCAATATTCACCTCACCGGCTGCCATCACTCCTGCGCGCAGCATTACATCGGCGACATCGGCCTGATCGCGGCGAAGGTCGGCGTCCCCGGAAGCGAGGATCAGGTCGAGGGTTATCATCTGCACGCGGGCGGCGGCTACGCGGAGAAGGGCTCGATCGCGCGGCTGATTCTTCCCGACGTGACCGCGGAAGACGCGCCGGCGCGCGTCGAATCACTGTTGCGGGCCTGGACGACGCGACGCGCGGCGCCGGACGAAAGCTTCCACGCCTTCGCCGCGCGGCACGACGACGAAACGCTGAAATCCTTCGCGCTCGGGGTCCGGCCATGACCGCGCATGTCGCCATTCCTCCCGTCGTCGTGGTGCCGGAAACCGCGCCCTTCAGCCCGGAACAACGCGCCTGGCTGTCCGGCTTTCTCGCGGCGGCGATCCTGCCCGACGCGTTCGGCGGCT
Source organism: uncultured Hyphomicrobiales bacterium (assembly GCA_903884435.1). Classification (GTDB taxonomy): domain Bacteria; phylum Pseudomonadota; class Alphaproteobacteria; order Rhizobiales; family Beijerinckiaceae; genus Terripilifer. Next base: position 13,158 of record CAISEY010000031.1, read on the forward strand.
CCGCTCCCGCGGCGGCCCCCGGGAGCGAAACGCCGGCGACGCCCGCCGTCGTCCTCGCCAGCAACGACGAGGCGCCATGGCACGATCCCGCGATGGCGCTCGACGAGCGCATGAAACTCGCCGGCGACAAGCCGCTCGCGCCACGCCTCATGGCCGCCATGGCGCAGCAGGATTGCGGCCAGTGCGGCTATAATTGCGCCGACTACGCCAACGCGCTTTTCGAGAAAAAGGAAGAACGCCTCAATCTCTGCGCGCCCGGCGGCAAGGAAACCGCGCGCATGCTCAGGACGCTCGCAGAAGAATTGGCGAACGCGAAGGCCGCCGCCGCGCCCGCCCCCGCCGCGACGACGGAAACGCCAGCCGGCGCCGCCGGAAAATGCCGGGAACTGCCGCTCGGGGCGCGCTTTCTGTCGCGCCGCCGGCTCAACGGCGCCGGCTCCGAAAAGGACACCTGGCACGTCGAGTTCGACCTTTCGAGCGCCGGCCTCGACTACGCGGCCGGCGATTCCTTCGGCGTCTTCCCGCGCAACGATCTCGGTCTCGTCGACCAGATCATCGCCATGCTCGGCGCCTCCCACGTCATGGAATTGCGCGGACGGACATTGCGCGAGGTGTTGCGCGACGAGGTGTCCCTCGGGACCGCGCCCGACTCCCTCTTCGAACTGATTTCCTATGTCAGCGGCGGCAAGCCGCGCGACAAGGCCCGCGCGCTCGCCCATGGCGACGATCCCGACGGCGACGCCGCCAGTCTCGACGTGCTCGCCGTGCTGCAAAAGTTCCCCAACGCGCGCCCGCATCCGGAAGCCTTCATCGACGCGCTGGAGCCCCTTCAGCCGCGCCTCTATTCGATTTCCTCGTCGCCGAAGGCGGCGCCCGGCAAGCTGTCGCTCACCATCGACGCCGTGCGTTACGTCATCGGCAAGCGCAAGCGCCTCGGCGTCGCCTCGACCTTCCTCGCCGAACGCGCCGCGCCCGGCGAGACCGTCCGCGCCTACGTGCAAAAAGCCCACAATTTCGCGCTGCCCGCCAATCCCGAAACGCCCGTGGTCATGATCGGTCCCGGCACGGGCGTCGCGCCGTTTCGCGCCTTTCTCCAGGAGCGCCAGGCCACGGGCGCGCCTGGCCGCAACTGGCTGTTCTTCGGCCACCAGCGCATGCAAAGCGATTTCTTCTATCGCGACGAGCTCGAGGCGATGCGCGCGTCCGGCGTGCTGACCCGCCTGTCGCTCGCCTGGTCGCGCGACGGGGAACAAAAATTCTACGTGCAGGACCGGATGCGCGAGGTTGGCGCGTCCCTCTGGCAATGGCTCGCGGAAGGCGCGCACGTCTATGTCTGCGGCGACGCCAAACGCATGGCCAAGGACGTCGAGGCCGCTTTCGTGGACATCGCCGCGCGGCATGGCGTTCGCTCCACCGGGGAAGCCATCGCCTTCGTCGGCCAGCTCAAGAAGTCGGGCCGCTATCAGGCGGACGTGTATTGATCGCGGCGAATTCGGCGGCGCATTGACGCGCGTGCCCGGTTGCGCAAAACTTCTCCCATCGCAATCACGGGAGGACGAACATGACCGAACAAAAGGAAACGCCGCGGTACGGCATAGACCCCTATCTCGACTGGGTGAAGGGCGAAGGCCTGAGGGTTCACGAAGGCTATTACGCCTATCTCATGGGCGTCGAGGTGGAGCCGTGGGCCCGCGTCGGCTGCAAGGCGGCCGTCTGCCACCTCAAGGGGCGCGGCGATTTCGCCAATCTCTTCGTGTTCGAGATTCCGCCGGGCGGATCGACCGCGCCGCAGCAGCACCTTTACGAAGAAGTGATCTACGTGCTCGAGGGCTCGGGTTCGACGCAACTCGAGTTTCCCGACGGGTCGAAGCGCAGCTTCGAGTGGAGCCAGCGCGGCATGTTCGCCATTCCGCTCAACGTCAAGTATCGCCACTTCAACACCAGCGGTCGCGAGCGCGTGCGCCTCGCCAGCACCACCGACCTGCCGATGAAGATGAACGCCTTCGTCGATCCGGACTTCATCTTCGACAATCCCTACGTGTTCAAGAACCGCCTCGGCAAGGAAGAATACTTCGAGGGCAAGGGCGACCTCTACATGGTGCGCCCCGGCAACAACATGTGGGAGACGAATTTCGTCCCCGATCTCGACGCGCTGGAGCTGCACGCCTGGAACGAGCGCGGCGGCGGCTCGACCAACATCATGTTCGTGCTCGCCAACGGCATCATGCACGCGCACATTTCCGAGATGAAGGTCGGCACCTACAAGAAGGCGCACCGCCATCACAACGGCGTGCACGTGATGTGCGCCTCCGGCACCGGCTACTCGCTGCTCTGGCAGGAGGGCGAGGAGTTCACCCGCGTCGACTGGGAGCACGGCATGGTGTTTCCGCCGGCGGACAAGCAGTTCCACCAGCACTTCAACGTCGGCAAGCGCCCGGCGCGCTATTTCGCCACCGCCGTCGGCGGCATACGCTATCCCTTCACGGACGGAATGCGGCGGGCCACGGGCGGCGCGGTCGATGGCAAGCTGAAGCCCGTCGCGGCCTCCACCAGCATCAAGCTCGGCGGCGACCAGGTGGAATACGAGGATCAGGATCCGCGCATCCACGAGATGTTCCTCGAGGCCCTGCGCAAGAACGGCGTCGAGCCGAAGATGGAACAATGGGTTCCCTCGAAGGCCGCCGCGGAATAATTCGCCACGTCTCCCCGCGGCGCCCGGCGTCGCGGGGGATCGCGCCCGGCGCGGCGCCCATGAAAGGATTCCCCTTGGCCGACCTCAAGCTCACCGTCGCCTACGGCGACTATGAAATCACGCGCGCCATGACGGACGGGCGGGTCAAGCCCGAGGGAATCGAACTCGTCCCCGACACGCGTTTCGGCCCGCGCGACCGCCACTGGGCGATGGCGAAGGAAGACGCCTTCGACGTGTGCGAATTCAACGCCTGCGCCTATTTCATGGCGCGCGACCGCGGGCGCGCCTGGACCGCCCTGCCGGTGTTCTGCCACCGGCGGTTTCGTCACGGCTTCGTCTTCGTCAATCCGGCGAGCGGAATCAAAACGCCAAGGGATCTGATCGGCAAGAGTATCGGCGGAACGAATTTCCAGCCCGCCGGCAACGTGTGGATTCGCGGCATTCTCGAGGAAGAACACGGCGTCGATCACAGGTCCATTCACTGGTTCACCGAACGCGGCGAGGACATCGACTTCACGCCCCACGACGGACTGACGATCACGCGCCTGCGCGACGATCAGGATCTCGACACGATGTTTCTCAACGGCGAACTCGACGCGCGCATGGAGCCGGAATTTCCGGAGCCGTTTCTCGCGGGCGATCCGCGCGTCGCGCGCCTGTTCGAAAATTGCCAGGCGGTCGAAACCGAATATTTCAAACGCACCGGCATTTTCCCGATCATGCACGTCACCGTGATCCGGCGGGAAATCGTCGATAAAAATCCCTGGGTCGTGAAAAGCCTGTTCGACGCGTTCAACAAGGCGAAGGATCTCGCCTACAAACGCGTCGCCAATCCCCGCGTCGTGCCGCTGGCTTTCTGGGCCTACGCGCTCGAGGAGCAGAACCGGCTGCTTGGCCGCGATCCGTGGCAATACGGGCTGACGCCCGCCAACCGGAAAAATCTCGAGGCCGCCATCCGCTACACGCACATGCAGGGACTGACGAGCCGCCGCGCGCCCCTCGAAGAATTGTTCTCGATCCCGTGAGCGCGCGTCTCCACCTCACCCTGGACGACCGTCGCGACGCCGTTCTGCGCGCCATGCGGGCGGCGCGGCTCGATCTCCTCGTGATCGCCTCGAACGGCCTCACCCATATCGATCAGGCCAATCCCGTCCTGCACATGACGGGATTTATCCCCGTCGGGCCCTGCGTCCTGCTGCTGGACGCCGATGGAAACACGCGGTTGCTCGCGAACCCCGCCGACGACGCCGAACGCGTGGCCGCCGCCGGCTGCGCCTTCGGCGAAACGGGCGACGATCTCGGCGCTCTTGTCGCGAAACATCTGACGGGCGCCGCGAAGTCCGCCGGGCACGTCGGCCTCGGCGCCGCGCCGCGCCGCCTCGCCGGCGCGATTCTCGCGCGATGCCCCGGCGCCGTGGCCTTCGACGAATCCTTCGGACTCGTCACCGCGCGCAAGACGCGCGAGGAAATCCGCGCCGCCCGTCGCGCGGTCGCCATCGCCGAACGCGGCCTCGAAAGGCTTCTCGCCGGCGCGGAACCCGGACGGCGCGAATGCGACCTCGCCATCGAGGTCAATCTCGCCATGAAGGCGATGGGCGCCAACGATTCCTTCCTGATGCTCAACGCCGGCCCGCGCGCCGACGCGGTGATGCCCTCGAGCGAACGGCGCATCGAGGAAGGCGACCTGATTCTCTGCGAACTCTCGCCGAGCGTCGAAGGCCAGTTCGTGCAGATCTGCCGCACCATCAGCGTCGGACAGCCCGCGCCCGTGACGCGAGAAAAATACGATCTGCTCGTGCGCGCGATGAACGAGGGCATCGCCCGCGTGAAGCCGGGCGCGCCGATGGGAGATGTCTGTTCCGCCATCGACGATCACCTGTCCGCGGCGGGCTACGCGCGGTATTCGCGGCCGCCCTTCATCCGCAGGCGCGGCCACGGACTTGGCGGCGGCTCCTTCGCTCCAGGGGACGTCGCGGTCGACAACGGGACGATTCTCGAACCCGGCATGGTCTTTGTCGTGCATCCGAACCAGTTCCTGCCGGAGACCGGCTACATGATGTGCGGCGAACCGCTGCTGGTGACGCGCGATGGCGTGGAAGTGCTGTCGCGGCGACGCGCGAGCCTGCTTGTCGCGCGCGAGGAGGCCCTGTCATGAAGATGATGGAGCCATGCCTGCTGACCGGCCCCTTCGACTGGTCGCCGGATTTTCTGCCCCGCGCCGAATTCGACGCGCGCCTCGCCCGCGCGCGCGGCGTCATGCGCGACATGAACGTCGGGAAACTCGTCGTGCACGGGAACGTTTTCGATCACGGCGCCCTCGCCTGGCTCACCGGCTTCACGCCGAAACTGGGCCCGGCTTTCGCGCTCGTCCCGCTCGAAGGGCCCATGCGGATCGTCTTCTCCGGCGGTCCCGGCATGAAGCCTTCGGCGGAGCGGCTGACCTTCGTCGAGGACATCGCGGCGTTTCGCGGCGTCGCCGCGGACATCGGCCCCGGGATTGGCGACGCGAGAACCGGCCTGTGCGAGGGCGCGGCGATGGCCTTCGCGCCCTGGTCGGCGCTCGACGCTCTCGCCGCCGGCAAGGGCGGCCTCGTGGCGATGGACGCGGCCATCGACGCCCTCGGGCGCAGCAAGACGCCCGTCGAGCGGAAGGCGACCGGTCAGGCGATCGAAATTCTCGAGGCGACGTCACGCGTGCTCGTCCACGTGCTGAAGGAACTCGGACGCCGCGGCGCCATCCTCGCGGCGGAAGCGGCCGCGTTTTCCTTTGGCGCGCAGGACGCGCGGTTGCGCATGTCCATTCGCCCCCTGGGGCCTCCCGCGCCGCTGGCGTCGGACGACGAAAAGACCAGGGAGCCGCGCAACGTCGCCATCGCCATCCGTTTCCGCGGCTACTGGGCCGCCGGGCATTTCGTGGCGGGCGAAATCGCGCCGGACCTCGCGCGAAACGCGCGCGGGGCGCTGGAGGGCGCGCTCGCGCGAACGCGGCCGGGAGCGCGCGCGCGCGATGTATGCGCGGCGGGCGGGGGCGTCACGCTCGGCGGGCACGGCGTCGGGCTGCGCCCCGAGGAAGCGCCATTCCTCGACGCAACGGAAACCCTCGCCGAAGGCGACGTGTTCAGTCTCGTGGCGACCATCGACGCCGGCGAGAATAAAACCGCGGCCTGGTCGGTTCTGGCGCTCGTCGAACAAGACGGCGCGCGCGTGCTCTGGGCCGCGCCCGGCCTCGACATTCCCGTCCCGCGCGACTGAACGCTCTCAGGCGAGGCGCGGAAACAGTTTCAGCGCGTTGCCGCGGTTGATCGAAGCGATCGCGTCCGCGGCGTAGCCGCGCGCGCCAAGCCCCTCCACCGTGCGCGCCATCGGCACGTAGGGATAATCGCTGCCAAACAAGATTTGAGCCGGATTGGCGAAGGCCATCAGAGCCGCCATGGCGGCGGGATTGTGGGTCGAGTTCGCCACGTCGAACCACAGGGATTGCAGCGTCTTCACGATTCCGCCCGGATTGCGTTCGGCGATTTTCGGTTGCCGCGTCAACTGGTCCATGCGGGCGGAGAGCACGGGCGCCGGCCCGCCCGCGTGGGTGAAAATGAACCGGATGTCGGAATATTTCGCGACGGTTCCATTGAACACGAGACTGCCGATGGCGCGCGCCTCGTCGAAGGGAAACTCCATGATCGAGGACGGCGCGCCGGTGTTCAGCGTCGTGCAGCAATCGGCCGCCGTGGGATGAATGAAAACCACCGCCTTGCGACGGTTGAGTTCGGCGAACACCGGGTCGAAGGCGGGATCGCCCGGCCATTTGTCGCCATAGCTCGTCAGCAGATGCACGCCATCGACCTTCAGCGTGTCGTGGCAATATTCGATTTCCCGGAGGCTGCCCTCGACGTCCGGCAAGGCGATGGCCGCGAAGACGCCGAAGCGCCCCGGAAAATCCCGCGCGAGTTGCGCCATGCCCTCGTTCGCCATGCGCGCCAGCGCGCGCGATTCCTGGACATCGCCATACCAGACGCCGGGATTGCCGACCGAGGCGACGCCCGTCGCGACGCCGTTCCTGTCCATCTGCTCGACAGCCCGCGCCGGCGTCCATTCCGTCATGATCGCCGGCGGATTGTCGGACGTGGAGAGAATGAAATCGCGTTTCGCCGCGAACCATTTCGGCGGATAGACGTGATGATGAACGTCGATGCGGCGGGGATTGGCCGTGGCCGGCTTCGCGTCCTGCGCCAGCGCGGGCGAAGCGGCGGCGGCCAGGGCCGAGGCGCCGAACCCCTTCAAAAACCCGCGCCGCCCGTGAAAACACGCCCCCGGCGCGCAGGCGTCGGCGACGGCGGCGCTCGCCGAAAATCTCGAACTGACGGACACCCGGCCCTCCCTGCGTTTTCACGCGGAGTCTAGGCCGGATTTCAACGGGAGGGAAACGGTTTCAGCCCGGCAGCGGACGCTGTCCGATCCAGCGCGCGCCCGCCGTCGTGGCCTCCGCCGCGAGCACGCCGCCCGCGAGCGAAATAGCCTCGCCGCCCGCCTCGCCATCGCCCGCGATGAATTCGAGCGGATAGGAGCCGCGGCAGGATTCCAGCGACCAGTGCGTCAGCCGCGCGCCGCCGCCCGCCGCGAGACAGGCGTCGATCTGCGCCGGCAGAGGCTTGCCCGCGTCGAGGCCCGCGAGTCCCGCCTCGAAGGCGCGATCGAGCGCGGCGAACCGCGCGGCCATGTCCGCGTTCGTGGAAAACGAGCGCGTGTGCCGCACCCAGGTCGACTTGTAGGCGACCGAGGCGCGGATCGCGAAAGAGGCGCCAACCTCGGGCGCGCGATCGACGCGCAGGAAATTGGCGTTCTTCGACAGGTCCGGCGAAATCGTCACGTAAATTTCCTCGGCCCGCAAATCGCGCGCGGCCTTCTCGACCGCGCCCATGGCGTCGTGGGCGCTGGCGACGGCCTCGGGCGCGATGGCGTCGAAGGCGGCGCGCGCGATCTCCGCCGCGCGCCGGAACAACGCCGTCTCCGCCGCGTCGCGACCGGCGCGCGCCGTGCGAAAGACAGCGGTCGCGTCGACGAGTTCGAGCGAAGGCGCCGCTGCCATCAAGGCCGCGGCCTGCCCGCCGGGCAGCATGTCGAGTTCGAGAATTCCGAGACGCTTCGCGGAAGGGTCCGCGGCGAGTCGCTCGCCAAAGAGCTTCGCCGGCTGCGGCGTGCACAGAATGCTGCCGGCGGGCGTCACCGAGCGCATCCATTCGGCGACGCGGTTCGACAGCGCGGTCGCGAAGTCGGGCGCGCCGGCCGGCGGCACGAACAGCAGGCCCTCGGACCAGTAGGGCGTGAACCCCGTGAGCCAGGAGACGGCGGCTGGACGCGCGATGTTGGTGTAGAGCAGGACCCCGTCGAGCTTCTCCGCCTTCATTGCCGCCTGAAGCCGCGCGGCGCGCGCCTCGAGCGTCGAGAGCGGCAATTCGGCGGCGTCCCATCCATAAAATCCGCGACGCATGTCAGAGCCTCAAAAAGGAACGGAAAGAAGATCGCGCGACAGGCCGCCAACGGATTCGTGCCCGTCGGCGGTGACGACGATCGTGTCGCCGAGCACCATGTAGCCGACGTCGGGATGATAGGTGTTGGGATGCACGATGATCGTCGAGCCCTCGCTGACGGGGATGTGAATGTCCTCCAGCAATTGCGGCTTCTGGTCGGGGAAGAGACCGATGCCGTGGCCGCGCACGCGCGTGTATTCCGAAGTCACGTATTTCCCGAGATTGTACTTGCGGAAAACCTCGTTTTCGGCCCGCGCGATGTCCGAGGCGAGCACGCCGGCGCGCACCGCCGCGAGGCCCGCGGCGAGCGCTTCCTGATAGACCGCGAAGCTCTTCAGTTGAAGCTCGCTCGGCTTGCCCGCGACGAGCGTGCGGCACACCTGCGCGTAATAGCCCTCGACGCAGGGCGTCAGTTCCGTCGTCACGAGATCGCCCGGCTGGATGACCTTGCCAACCGGCGGCGCCATGCCCCGCACCTCGACGCCGCCGACGCCGATGATCATGAAGTTCTCGGGCACCCGATGAGCCCGGAAGAACGACTCGATCTCCGCGATGAGTTCGTAATCCTTGCGGCCCGGCCGCACCGCGTCGCGAAACACCTCGTAGCCGGCGTCCGCGAGCTTCGCCGCGCGCCGCACCGCCTCGACCTCGAAATCGCGTTTGCCCATCAGCAATTTTTCGAGGATGCCGCCGCCATCGGCGATGCGCAATTCCTTCGACTCGCGCGTCAGGCCGAAGGGCATGAGGTGCCACGGCGTCGCGGCGACGCGGCGGTTGCCGGCGCGCGCCAGCAGATCCTTCGCCTTCTCGATCAGCCGCGGCGCGAACACCACTTCGCAATTGCCGTCGGCGAGCGCGCGATCGACCTCGCCGCGGTCGTCGAGCAGCAGCGTCACCGACCCGTCCCTGCCGACGAGCGCCAGCGCCTGGCCTTCCTGAATGCCGAAATCCGTCGCGTAGCGCAGCGAATCCGCGTGCCAGGAATTGCCGTAGATCAGCAGCGCGTCGACGTCGGCGCGCTCCATTTCCTCTCGCAGGATGGCGGTGCGCGCCTTGTGAATGGCGGTGACGGACATGCGCTTCCTCGCTTGTGCTGAACGGTCAGACCTTCGCCGCGTAGAGCTTCGCCGCGAGTTCCCGCGACACGAAGCCCTCGCGAACGTCGCGTTCGATGGCCTCTGGCGCGCGTTCGCCCGCCTCGCCATAGCCGCCGCCGCCCGCCGTGAAGAAAGCCACGCTGTCGCCGGCCTGAAGCGGAATCTGGGTGCCTTTCAGCACCTTCTTTTCCGGCGCGCCGCTGGCGTAGCGGATGATCGCGTAATTGGTCCCGCCATTGCCGCCGCCGTTCAGGCCCCACGGCGGCATTTTCGTGCGCTCGAAGTTGATGTTGACCTGGCAGGGCACGAGGCATTTGTAGGTCAGTTCGACGCCGAGGCCGCCGCGGAACTTGCCGACGCCGCCGCTGTCGTCGCGCAACGCGTGGTTCTCGACGATGAAGGGATAGCGGATTTCCTGCAATTCCACGGGGCTGTTGCGCACGTCGCCCTGGCAGACGGAGACGGACGCGTCCTCGCCGTCCTCGTGCGGACGCCCGCCCCAGCCGCCGCCGAAGATGTTCATCAGCAGGAAACGGCCATGGCCGGGCGCGGTTCCATAGAACGAGCAGCCGCCCATGTCGCCCTTGTGCGCGGCCGGAATCTTGTGCGGCAGCGCCGGCGCCAGCGCCTTGAGGATCGTGTCGATCGTCGTCGGCAGCGCGATGCTCCACAGGCCCAACGCGGCTGGCGGACGCGCGCTCAGCATCGTCCCTTCCGGCAGAACCACCTTCAGCGCGCGAAAGCAGCCTTCGTTCACGTCGAGATCCGGCGACGTGAGGCCCTTGAAGGCGACGCGCGCGCCGGCGATGCCGCCTGACTTGCCGGAATTGATCGGGCTGTTGGTTTGCGGATTCATCTCGGAGAAGTCGATGGTCATTTCGGACCCCTCGACCTTCACCGTCACCTTGATTTTCAGGGGCGTTTCGAGATCGCGCCCGTCGTTGTCGAGGATGCTCTCGGCGGTGTAGACGCCGTCCGGAATCTGCTCGACCACCTTGCGCACCGCGAGATCCGCCTGGTCCCAGATGCGCGAGATGCACGCTTCGACCGTCGCGCGTCCATAGCGCGTGAGCAACTCGTCGTAGCGGCGCGCGCCAAGCTGGCAGGAGGCGATCTGCGCGCGCATGTCGCCAAGCGCGGCCTCGGGAAAGCGCAGATTGTCGTTGATGATCTGCCACAGCGTTTCGTTGCGCTTGCCTTCCTCGTAGATTTTCAGCGAGCGCATCTGGATGCCCTCGGCGAAAATCTCCGTCGTCGCGGACGAACCGAAACCGATGCGCGCGCCGCCGATGTCGACCCAGTGCGCGCGGTTGGCGGTGAAGGCGACGAGCTCCCCCCCGTGGAACACGGGCACGCACAGCACGACGTTGTTGAGATGCTGGCCGCAGGTCTCGCCATGATTCATGATGATGACGTCGCCCGGCTTGAACCCGTCGAGGCCCCAGCGCGCGACCGCGTCCTCGACCGCGACGCCGAGGTCGGCGAGGAAGATCGGCAAGCCGCCGCGGTTTTGCGAAATCATGCGGCCCTGGAGATCGATGAGGCCGCAACAATAGTCGCGCACCTCGTAGATCATCATGTTGTAGGCCGCCTTGCAGAGGGCGTTGGCCATTTCGTCGGCGTAGGCGACGATGGCGTTGCGCACGACCTCGACGGTGATCGGATGTGTTTTTGCTTCGGACATGATTGCCTCAATCGGCGAAATGAATGTCGACGATCAGGTGGCCGGTCTTCGTCACGGTCACCTTGTCGCCGGGATGGATGAGAATGGTGGAGTTCGGCTCCTCGATCACCGCGGGGCCGGCGAAGGTCATGCCGGCGGGCATGGCGGGGCGCCAGAGAATGCGCGTCTTCAGGGGCTTGTCGGGGTCGGAGAAGATCACGTCGCGCGAGGATTCCGGCGCGCTGTCCGTGGCTTTCCACTCCTCGACCATCCAGGCCTCGGCGATCGTGTCGGAGCGCGCGGCGGTGAGCACGAGGCGCAGGTTGACGACCTCGAGTTTCTCCTCCATCGCCGCCTGGCCATAGCGCTGGTCGTGCTCGACGTGGAAGAGCTCGCGCACTTCCTTCGTGTCGCCGGTGAGCATCGCCGCGTCGCGCAGCGGAATTTGCAGCGCGTGCTCCTGCCCGACGTAGCGCAGATCGGCGTAATAGCGGAATTCCGCTCCTTCCTTCGAGACGCCGTCGCGGGCGAGTTGCGCGTGGGCGTCTTCGGTGAGTTCCGCGAAAACCTTCGTCACCAGCGCCGCGTCGAGCCTTTCGAGACCGCCGACGAGCGTGCGCACGAAATCCTGCCGCCACGAGGCCATCAACATGCCCAGCGCCGAGAACGTGCCGGGCAATTTCGGAATGATGACGCGCGGAATGAAAATCTCGCGCGCCACCGCGATGGCGTGCAGCGGGCCGGCGCCTCCGAAGGCGATCATCGCGGTGTCCCGGGGATCGACGCCCTTGTTGACGGAAACCGCGCGCACGGCGAGCGACATGGCGGTGTCGGCGATGGTCGCGATGCCCAGCGCGCATTCCTTCACCGGCAACTTCAACGGCCCCCCGACCCTGGCCTCGATGGCGCGTTCCGCGGCGGCCACGTCGAGCTGCATCCCGCCGCCGAGGAACCGACCGGGATTGATGCGCCCGAGCACGAGATCGGCGTCGGTGATGACGGGATCGAGCGAGCCCTTGCCATAGCAGGCGGGGCCTGGATCGGCGCCGGCGCTCTTCGGGCCGACATGCAGGCCGCCGGTTCCATCGACCCAGGCGATGGAGCCGCCGCCGGTGCCGACCTCGACGATGTCGACGACGGGCAATTGCATCGGCTGGCCGCTGGCCAGATCGCCGATGACATAGCCTTCCTCGACGGCGGGGGCGCCATTGGTGATGAGACTGCATTTCGCCGTCGTGCCGCCCATGTCGAAGCCTATGCAACGTTCGATCCCGAGATGCAGCGCGAGCTTTCCGGCCCCGATCATGCCGGCGACTGGGCCCGATTCCATCATCGAAACGGGCTGCACCTTCGCCTGGGCGATGGACATGACGCCGCCGTTCGAGCGCATCATGTGCAGCTTGCCCGGAAACTTCTCGCCGCGCAGGTAATCCTCGAGCGTCGCGAGATACTTGCTGACGCGCGGCCCGACGTAGGCGTTCAGGACGGTCGTCGAGGTGCGCTCGTATTCGCGGAACTCGCGCAGGATTTCGTGGCTCAGCGTGACGAACATGGTCGGGTTGACGCGCCGCAGAACCTCGCCGACGGCGCGTTCGTGCGCTGGATTGGCGTAGGAATGCAAAAGGCACACGGCCACCGCCTCGACGCCCTGCCCGGCGAGTTCGCGCGCGATGGCCTCGACCCCCGCGAGATCGAGCGGCTTCAGGGCCTCGCCCGCCGGGTTCAGTCGTTCATCGACCTCGAAGGTGAGATGGCGCGGCGCCAGCGGCTTCGGGCGATGGAAGAAGAGGTTGAAGGCCTCGATGCGATTGCTGCGGCCGATGGCGTAAACGTCGCGAAAGCCCTTCGTCGTCAGCAGCGCGGTCGTCGCGCCCTTGCGCTCCAGCACCGTGTTGATGGCGATGGTCGCGCCATGCAGGAACTCGCCAAGGCCCGGCAGGTCGCATTTCGCGAGACGCAGGCTCTCCGCCACGACGTCGGTCGGGCTCGCGGGCGTTGTGGAAGTCTTGGACGTGACGATCTTCCCGTCGATGCAACCGACGAGATCGGTGAACGTGCCGCCAATGTCGACGCCAACTATGTTCATTACTTGCTTTCTTTCGTGAGTGTGATGACGGGCGCGGCCCTGTGGCCGGGCGTGAGGCGACGCTCGGCGACCCGCACGAGTTCGTTGAAGGCCACGGCGATGATGGCGAGCGAGCCGATCAGCGCGAAGAGCGGCGCGGGATTGTAGCTCTCCGCGTAAAGCCGCGTGAAATAGCCGATGCCGCCGGTGGACACGTAGAGTTCCGCGAGGATCACGCCGAGCAGCGTCAGCGTCATGGCGAGGCGCAGGCCGACGAAGAAGGGCGGGACCATGTTGGGAAACAAAACGTGGCGGATGACCTCGGCGCGCGAGGCGCCCATGGAGCTCGCGGCGCGCATGTAGAGCTGGTTGACGTTGCGCATCCCCGCGACGACGTTGACGATGACCGGGAAAATTCCATGGCTGAAGCCGAAGAAAATCTTCGCCGCCGGACCGAGGCCGAAGAACAGCACGACGAGCGGCATCAGCGTGACCTGCGGAATGGCGTAGAGCAGCAGGACGATGGGATAGAGGCTCTTGCGCGACAGGCTGGTCGATCCGATGCCGACGCCGATCAGGAAGCCAAACAAAATCGACAGCCCGTAGGCGACGCCGATTTCAAAGATCGTCAGTCCGAGCGCCCAGCGGATGCGCGGATCGCTGATGATCGGATCAAACCACGCTTTTACAATGGCGCTGACTGGCTGCATGAAGGCGGGGTCCGCGAAGAACCGGCCGTATATTTCGAGGAAGGCGACGATCCCGAGAATGATCGCCCAGCGCGTCAGGCGCACCGCCTGGTCGCGCGTCAACTCGCGCCCGCCGCCCGCCGGGGTCATTGGCGTCCCTCGCTTTTGGCGGCGCGGTTTTCCAGCACCGTCACCAGCATGTTGAGCGCGATCGCCGTGAAGATCACGAAGGCGATCCAGGCGTACATGCGCGCGGGCTCCATGAGCTCCGCGGCGAGCGCGATGTTGCGCCCGACGCCGGCGACGGACGACAGCGTCTCGCCTCCCAGCACCGACGCGAAACAGATGAAGAAGCCGATGCGCAGTCCCGTGAGGATCACCGGAAACGCGTGGGGAAGAAGAACGTGCCGGAACGTTTCGAGCCGCGAGGCGCCCATGGATTGCGCGGCGCGCAGATAGCGCTCGTCGACGTTGCCGAGGCCCGCGATCGTGTTCAGCGCGATGGGGAAAAAGCCATAGACCGCGCCATAGGCGATCTTGGAGCCCGCGCCAATGCCGAAGAACAGGATGAACATCGGGAAGAACAGCGTGATCGGAATGGTGAACAGGCCAGCGATGATCGGCTCTATGGCTTCGGTGGCGAATTTCGAGCGCGTGACGAGATAACCCGCGAACACGCCGCAAATCACGGCGATTCCATAGGCCTGCGCGATGGTCAGCAGCGTGATCCGCACGGCGGGCCAGAACTGGCCAAGCGTGAGCAGGCGGTTGAAGGCGTTCCACACGGCTTCGGGGCGCGGGAGGAACAGCGGACTGATCTTGCCCGCCGCCGTGACCCAGTACCAGGCGCCGCCCATGATCGCGACGAAGGCGAACTGGATGACGCGTTGCGTGGCGTTCTCGCTTTTCATCGTCAGGCCCCGGCGCCCTGGGGATCGCGCTGCGACGCCATCGTCTTGCGGATTTCGTCGCGCAGCAACGCGTAGCACTCGTTGCGAAGCTCGCTGAAGCGCGGCTCAAGCATGAAATCCGGCGAGCGCGGATGTTTCTCGCCGACGTTGATGATCGTCTTGATCTTGCCCGGCCGCGCAGTCATCACGACGATGCGGTCGGAGAGGAACACGGCCTCCGCCAGCGAATGCGTGACGAAGACGATGGTCTTGCCGGTCTCCGCCAGCAGGATCGAGAGATCCTCGCCGAGCACCATGCGCGTCTGTTCGTCGAGCGCGGCGAAGGGCTCGTCCATGAGCAGAATGCTCGTCTTGACGGCGATGCCGCGCGCCATGTTGACGCGCTGGCGCATGCCGACCGAAAGCTGGTTGGGATAATGCCGGGCGAAACTCGCCATTCCCACGGCGCGCAGCGCGGCCATCGCGCGATCGTCCCATTCGCTTTTCGGCACGCCCTGGAACTTCAGCGCGATGCGAAAATTCTCGATCACCGTGTACCAGGGAAACAGCGTGCTTTCCTGAAAAACGAAGGCGATCTCGTCCGGATGCGGCGCGCCGTCGACCTTGCGCCCGGCCACCTTGACCTCGCCGGTCGTCGGGCGGAACAGGCCGCCGACGATGTTCAGCAGCGTGCTCTTGCCGCAGCCCGAGGGCCCGAGAAGGCAGACGAATTCGCCGCGCGCGATGTCGAGCGACACATCGTCCAGCGCGAGAACGGATTCGTTCGCGCCCGCGTCGCCGAATCGCTGCGTCACGTTGCGAATGGTGATCGCGGGCGCGGCGTCGGCGCGCGTCGCGGAAGGCTCGCGGCTCGACATCAGGCGTGCGCCACGTGGGTCCGCGCTTTCGGCGCGGCTGTTCCGCGCGGGTCTCGGGACATGGTTTTCTCCCCCATACTGGAAAGCTCTTTTGCGGGACAACGTCCCGCCGATGCAAGCGGGCGGCGCGCTTTACCACCCATAGGATTATGGCTATAGGTTTTTCATGTTGATGCCAACCTTCCGGCGGTTGCAGGTTTTCATCGCCGTGGCCGAAACAGGCAGTTTCGCCGCCGCCGCCCGGCGTCTCGGCATCGCCCAGCCGTCCGTCAGCGCGCATGTGCGCGGCCTCGAGGAAGAAGCGGCGACGCCGCTGTTCGCCCGGCGGACCGGCCGCGCCGCCGCGCTGACCGGGGCGGGCGTCACGTTTCTCGCTCACGCGCGGGGCCTGCTCGCGGGCGCCACGCGGCTCGAGCAGGGTCTCGCGAAGGCCCGCGGCGAGGATCAGCACACGCTTTCGGTGAATTGCCAGCGCACCCTGTCCGACCCGCTGCTGCGCGGGCTTCTCGCCGGCTTCGCGCGCCTCAACCGCGACATTCGCCTCGCCGTGCGCACCACCTATCAGGAAGACGTGCTCGCCAGCGTCCGCCGCGGCGATTCCGACGTGGGCATCCTCGTCGGCGCCGAGCCGGCGCACGGGTTGCCTTGCCGGCTGATCGGCCGGCAGCGTTGCGTGCTTTACGCGGCGCCCGAACATCCGCTGGCCGGCCAGAAGCGGGTCGCGCCCGCCGAAGTCGCGAGACACGAATTCATCGGCTCGCCCGCCAATTCGATGTTCGGACAGACCGTGACGACGCTCCTCGCGCGAATTGGCGTGACGCCCCTGCGCATCGCCGCGGAGGCGACGGACTTCGGAATGAGCCGCGATTTCGCCGCGGCGGGACTGGGCCTGTGCTGCTCGCTCGAAGTATCGCTCCACGCCGACCTCGCGGCGGGCCGGGTGGTGGAAATCGACGTCAACGCGCCGCCGCTCTGTGTCGATATCTACCAGGTGACGAACCCGCGCCGCATCAACGCCTACGCCGTCGAGCGATTCTCGAATTACATCGAGGCCGCCGGCGCGCAATGGCCGTGAAAGACCGCGATCAGAGCTTCACCGGCGTGAAACCCGGATTGTAAATGTCCTTCGTCTCGGGAACGCTGTCCAGCACGCCAAGCTCCCGGAAGGAATGGCGCAGAAGCTCCAGCGCCTTTGGAGAAAAGGCGCCGTCGAAGGAAATCATGCTCATTTCGGTCTCGTAGGCGAGATCGATGATCTTCTCGGGATAATTGCAGGTTCTCGCGATGCTCTTCACCGTCGCGCCGCGATTGTCGCGCATGAACGCCACGGTCCTGAACCAGCCGCGCAAAAACCGCCGCAGGAGATCGGGGTTCTTTCCAATGAGGGAATCCGTCGCGAAAATCACGTGCGTGTGGAAATCGGGCGCGATGTCGCCGAAATTCATCAGGATTTTTCCGGCGCCCTGATCCTCGTAATCGAATCCTTCTTCGATGGCGGTGACGCTGCCCTCGAGTTCGCCCGCCTTCATGGCGATGTTGCGCGTGCGCACCTCGCCCATGGGCACGGTCTGGATTCCCTCGGGGCCCCAGCCCTTTTTCACGGATATGGCGCGCACGAGCCAGTCTGTGAGCGAGCCCGCGGTGCTCACGCCGACGCGCTTGCCCCTGAGGTCGTCGACGGTTTTCACCGGACCGCCCTTCGGCACGACGAGCGACATGTTGCGCGGCTCGCTCGCCATGGCGGCGACCGCGCGGGCCGGCACGCCCTTGGCCGCGTAGCCCATGCCGGGGCCGGAACCGAAGCCGATGTCCACCGCGCCGGCGGTCATCGCCTGTTGCACCTGCCCGTCCCCGCGGAACGTCGAGATGACGATGTCGATCCCCTCGGCGGCGAAAATGCCCTGTTCCTTGCCGAGTTCGGCGCCCGCCATCGGGAAGGAATTGATGATGGTCTTGCCGACGCGCAGCGTGTCGGCGGCGCGCGCCGGCGCGATGGCGCACAGGCTCGCCAGGCCGCCCAAGGCCAGCGTCCGCCGGCGTGTGCAACGATTGTCCGGCGCCATGTCGTTGTCTCCCCGAAATTCCGGCGGCCTTTTACGACACTCGCCGGGCAGCGCCAATGACTGGCGCCGGAACCAAAGCCATGGCAAGCTCCCGAAAAAGCAGCGTCGGGAGGGCTCCCGCGCGACGCCAGGGGAGGAGCACACATGCGCCATTCAGGTCGTGACGCCGGACTGTTGTTGTTCGCGATGATCTTCGCGGCGGGGACGGCGCAAGCCCAGTCCGTCGCCGATTTCTATCGCGGCAAGACGATCACCATCGTGGTCGGCACCGACGCGGGCGGCACCTACGACCAGAGCGCCCGGATGATCGGCCGCGGCCTGTCGAAATTCCTGCCGGGAAACCCGTCGGTCACGGTGCAGAACATGGGCGGGGCCAACGGCCTGCCCGCCGCGAATCATGTCTACAACGTCGCGCCGAAGGACGGCACGGTCATCGGCGCCATGACCCGCCTGTCGCCCTACGAGCCGCTGATGGGCAACGCCAACGCACGCTACGACGTGGCGAAAATGCGCTGGCTCGGCTCCACGGCGAGCGAGGTCGGGGTCTCCATCGCCTGGCACACCGCGAAAGTGAAACGCGCGGAAGACCTCTTCAACGAGGAACTGCTGATCGGAGCGACGGTGCCCGGCGGCGACACGCAAGTCTATCCCTTCGCGCTCAACCGGCTGCTCGGCACGAAATACAAGATCATCACCGGCTATCCCTCGCAGGAGCCCATTGGCCTCGCCATGGAGCGCGGCGAGGTACAGGGCAGCGGCAGCTGGTCGTGGTCGAACATTCCGCACAGTCACGCGAACTGGCTGACGGAGAAGAAAATCTCCATCCTGTTCCAGCTGGGCCTCGAGAAGCACCCGGACTTGCCGGACGTGCCGCTGCCGACCGAATTCGCCAAGACCGACGAACAGCGGGACGTTCTCAAACTGCTCATGGGCATGAAGAAGTTCGGCTATCCCTTCTTCGTGGCGCCCGGCGTGCCGGCGGAACGAGCCGACGCGCTGGCGAAGGCCTTCAACGAAACCCTCGCCGATCCGGAATTCCTCGCCGAGGCGAAAACCCAGGGCCGGCCCTACGGGATGTCGCGCGGCGAGGAAATGGCGGATCTGTTTCGCCAGTCCTACGCGCTGCCGAAGGCGACCATCGACCGCGCCCGCGAGATTCTCAACGTGAAATAGGCCCGCGGCCGGGCGTGCTTGCCTGAACGCGCGCATGCGATAGATTGTGCGCGCACTCCCGAGACAGGACCATCCCTTGAAACCGGCCAGAGTCAGAATCGACGCGGCGACGCTGAAGGACTTCATTTCCCGAACGTTTCAGGCGAAAGGCATGAGCGCCGCCGACGCCGGCGACGTGGCGGAGGTGATTTCCTGGGCGGACCAGCGCGGCACGGCCTCGCATGGCGTCTCCCGCGTGCCTCTCTACCTGAGCGTGATCGACCGCGGCGACATGGACCCGAAGGCGGTCCCGACCATCGATTCGCGCGCCGGCGCCATTTTTGTTCTCGACGGACGGCGCGCCGCCGGCGCCGTGGCGATGAAACGCGCCGTCGAGGAGGCCGCCAGACGCGCGAAGGCCCACGGCGTCGCCGTCGGCGTCGTCGGCAAGACGACCCACACCGGCGCCATCGGGCATTACGTCCACTGGGCCGCGGAGCGCGGGTTCGCCGCCATCTTCTTCAATTGCGGCCCGCCGAACATGGCCTATCACGGCACGCGCGCCCCGAGCCTTGGCACCAACCCCATCGCCATCGGCGTGCCCGGCGAACACGGCCCCGTCGTCGTCGACATGGCGACCTCGCTCATCGCCAACGGCAAGCTCATTCAGGCGCGCGATCGCGGCGAGCCCATCCCGACCGACTGGGCGCTGACCAGGGACGGCGACACGACGACCGATCCGGCGCTCGCCGAGATTCTTCTGCCGCTCGGCGGCGCCAAGGGCTCGGGCCTCGCCTTCCTGTTCGAATGCCTGACGGGCATGCTCGCCAGCAATCCCATCATTCTCGAACAGGCCGGGCCGAACGGAAAGCGCAAGCACACGGCCAACGCGATGATGGTGCTGATCGATATTTCGGTGTTCCGCCCGCTCGACGAATACAAGCGGGACATCGGAGCGCTCGGCGCCCTCGTCAAGAGCTTGCCGAAGGCCGACGGCGTCGACGAAGTGCTGCTGCCGGGCGAGCGCGGCGCGCGCGAATTCGAGAAGCGCGGCCGCGAGGGAATCACCCTGTCGCGCAAGAGCTGGATCCGGCTCGTGGAAGCGGCGGAAAAGGCGGGCGTCGCGGCGCCGGCGGTTCAGGACGTTTAGGAAATCGACATGACCGAGACACGCGTTACCTTCAAATCGGACGGCCTCACGCTCAACGGCGTCGTCAGCGTTCCCGACGACGCGGCGCCCGGCGAAAAGCGCCCGGCCTTCATGGTGCTGCACGGATTCGGCAGCACGCACAACGCCGGCAACGTGAAGACGCCCTGCGCCCTGCTCAACAAGCTCGGCTACGTCACGCTGCGCTTCGACATGCGCGGCTGCGGCGACAGCGAGGGCGAAAAAGGCCGGCTCATCTGCCTCGAACAGGTCGAGGACACGCGCAACGCGCTGACCTTCCTTTCGGGACATCCCAACGTCGATGGCGCCCGGATCGGCGTCATGGGCTCGAGCTTCGGCGCCGCCGTGGCGGTTTACGCGGCCGGCGTCGACAGGCGAATCGCCGCCTGCGTCTCGGCCTCGGGCTGGGGCAATGGCGAGACGAAATTCAGGGGCCAGCACGCCGGCCCCGGCGAATACGAACGCTTTCTGAAAATGCTGGACGAGGGCAAGCGCCACCGCGAGAAGACCGGACAATCCATGATGGTCTCGCGCTACGACATCGTGCCGATTCCCGAACACCTGCGCGGCCACGTTCTGGAAAAGTCGATCATGCAGATGCACGTCGAGACCGCGCAGGGCATGTTCGATTTCCGCCCGGAAAACGTCATCGGGGACATCGCCCCCCGCCCCTGCCTGCTCATGCATTCATCGGTGGATTCGGTCACGCCGACGCAACAGTCCATCGACATGTTCGCGAGGGCGAAGCAGCCGACGGAGCTGCACCTGTTCTCGGGCACCGATCACTTCATGCTGGCGGAAGGCAACATTCGCGTGCGCGACACGCTCGCGGCCTGGCTCGGGACGTTCTTCCCCGTCCACGGATCGCAGAAGGCCGCGCCCGCCCGTCACTGACGGGCGGACCGGTCAGACCGCGGCCCCGGCGTCCCACGCCACGACGCCGCAGCCCGTCGCCCATGGCTTGATCGCTTCATAGGCGACGAGCCGCGCCTTCCCGTCGCCCATGATCCCGGCGAGGCAGAGCCAGGCGAGCAGTTCCAGCGTGCCCGCGCCCGCCGCCAGCAAATCGGCGTCCGTGTAGGCCGAAAGCGCCGCGAGATCCGCGTTTTCCAGCCGTTCGATGAACGTCCCGTCGAACGCCGTGTCGATCCAGCCATGGCGGCGCTCGCCGGGATCGTGCGAAAGACCGCCCGTCGCGACGACCGCGATGCGCTCGGGCCGCGCGTCGAGCGCCGGACGCAGCGCCTGGCCCAGCGCCACGCAACGCGCGGCGGTGGCGCGCGGCGACGCCAGCGTGTTGAACATCAGCGGCACGACCCGCGTTTGCATGTCCGGCGTCAGGAAATGCAGCGGCACCATGGAGCCGTGATCGAGTTTCATTTCATGGGAATAGCCGATCTCGAATCCCCGCGCGTAGCAATGTTCCAGCAACGCCAGCGACAGGGCGGGATCGCCCTTCACGACCGTCTTTTGCACGCGCAGCCACGGCTCGATCGGCCCCTCGAAGGTCTCGCCGCGGCCGATGCAAAAGGCGCCGATGGTTTCGAAGAAATTCGCCCAGTGTTCCGAGGTCAGCAACAGCACGACATCCGGCCGCGCGGCGCGCAGCCCCTCGCGCATGGCGTCGAGACCCGCGAACAGCCGGCCCCTCTGGTCCTCGGGCGCGGCCTCGGTCCAGGCGGTGAGGCCGGGGGCGTGACTGGCGGCGCAGGCAAACACGACAGGCATGGCTAACCCCTGATCGCCGCGAGATAATCGGGCTCCGGCATTTGCTGGAGAATGGTGAAGGGCCGCAGAATCAGCCCGTGCGCCCCGAGCCGGTAGAGCGCGCCCACGTCCTGTTCCAGCACGGCGCGGCGCTCTTCGTCGCTGAGTTCGAAACCGGCGGCGACCCCGGCCCGGTCGCGGAAGAAATGCTCCCGCACGGCGGGGTTGCGATTGACCTCGCGCAGCAGCTTGTTGAGGGCGTAGGCGCTCATGCGTGCCTCCATGACGCCGCGATCATGCGCCGCCGGCGCGCGCCCCGCAACGGACGCAACGCCGCACGCGCCGCTCAGCCGGTTTTGGCGATGTTGAACAACCGCGTGGCGTTCCGATGCGCGACATCGGCGCGCGCCTCCTCGTCCATGACGACGCT
Organism: uncultured Hyphomicrobiales bacterium; assembly: GCA_903884435.1. GTDB lineage: Bacteria > Pseudomonadota > Alphaproteobacteria > Rhizobiales > Beijerinckiaceae > Terripilifer. The sequence goes on from CAISEY010000031.1 coordinate 35,177, forward strand.
GTCCATGAAATGGCCGGCTTCCGCCATGTCCTCGAACGGGTAATCCGCCGAGAACATGACGCGCGAGGCGCCCAGCGCCGCGATGGCGCAATTCATCGGCTCCGCCGAATACATGCCGGACAGCGTAACCGCGACATTGTCGCGGATGTACTGGGAAGGCTCTTTCTTGAGTTGCACGCCATAGAGTTTGGCGCGGCTGTCGAGCCGCCAGAGCATGTAGGGCAGGGTCTCGCCGAGATGGCCGAGCACCAGCATCGCCTTCGGAAACCGGTCGAACACGCCGCCGAAAATCATACGCAGCGCGTGGGTGCCGGTCTCGACGCCCCAGCCCCAGGTGGCGCGCTGCAATTCCTTGTAGGGCCCGTAACTCGCGTATGTCTGCACGGGATCGGCGGGATGCAGGTAAATCGCCGTTCCGAGTTCCTCCGCCTTCGCCCAGAACGGGTCGAACTGGCGCTCGTCGAGGTAATGGCCCAGAGTCTGGCCGTTGATCATGGCGCCCTTGAAGCCCATGCGCGCGCAGCGCTCGAGTTCCCTGGCCGCCTCGATGGGCTCCTGCAGGGCGATCTGCGCGAAACCGAGGTAACGGTCGGGGCGCTTGCCCACCACCCCGGCCAGAAAGTCGTTGGCCTCCGCCGCCTTGGCCGTGGCGCGGCGGGCGTCCGGCTCCACCTGCACGCCGGGACCGGCGATGGAGAGGATCGCGAGGGAGACCCCGGCGGCGTCCATCTCGCCGAGGCGCAAGTCGCCGAAATTCGACAGCCGCTCGAAGATCGCGTTGTAGATCGGCTTCGGCACGTCGGCCATCGTCGGCTGCCAGTATTCCATCAGGCCGGGCGAGATGAAATGTTCTTCGAGAGCGATTTTCTTCATGATTTTTCCGGTTTTTGAGGGCGCCACGCGGGCAAAATCCGCCAGCGCGCGCCCTTGCGAAAGAGCCGGGCGGACGATAGGGTTTCCCCGCATTTGCGGTCAATAGCGCCGGCGGGAGACACCCTTGATTAACGTACGCGGAGCCAATTATCAGGAAAATCTCGACAACGAGATGGGCCTTGAATTCTACAGCCTGTCTCACCGCTTCGGCTACCAGTCGCCGAACTGGCCCTATTTCGAGGACGTGAAGATCGAGCGCATTCACTACATGGCGAAGTCCGGCGTGCTGTCGCAGCGCATCACGACCTCCATGCACAACACGACGCACATCGACGCGCCCGGCCACGTCGTCGCCGGCACCGCCTTCATCAACGAAATTCCGCTGCCGCACTTTTTTGGCTCGGGCATCGTGGTGTCGATCCCCAAGAAGAAATGGGAATCGATCACTTACGACGATCTCGAAAAGGCCGCCGGCAAGGTCGTACGCCCCAACGACGTGGTGATCGTCAACACCGGCTGGCACCACATCTACGAGGACAACGAGGATTATTTCGCGCGCGCGCCGGGTTTCGTGCCCTCCGCCGCCGACTGGTTCGTCGAGAAGAAGGTCAAGGTCGTCGGCCACGACACCCAGGCCAACGATCATCCGCTCGCCACCGCCATCGGCCCGCAGCGCAACGGCCCGCTGCTGCCCCACCTCAAGGAAGAATATTTCGAGTGGTCGGGCGGGCGCGACTGGAAGGACGATTTCCCCGAGTGGGAGCCCGTGCACCGCAAGCTCTTCACCAACGGCATTCTCGGCATCGAGAACGTCGGCGGCGACCTCGACAAGGTCACGGGCAAGCGCGTCACCTTCGCCTTCTTCCCGTGGAACTGGGAGCGCGGCGACGGCTGCATCATCCGCCTCGTCGCGATCGTGGACAAGGGCCAGAAGTATCGCATCGAAACCGGCGAGAGCTTTGGTCCGGGCGCGCCAAAATTCACGGGTCCGTGAGCGCTTTTGCCTCATAGGCCTCTTAGTCGGCGTCTTACCTTGATGTGAGGAGCGAAGAGTCGATGAAAGCCTTTCTCGGAATTTTCGCTGCGTCCATTGCGACGAGCTCGATTCCCGCCAAGTCAGCAGAGCGCTTCTGCCTTGTGAGAGCACTAGCAATGGCCCCGCTCGATTCCAAAATTACAAACGAGCAAGTTTTTGCGGAAATAACGCAGAAGTGCGCGGGGGGTGATGTGATTAGTTTTTCATCGGTCATGGGAAATGTCCTTTACCGGGCTTGTGACTTTACAAAATCAATCGTCACCGTACCCGACAGGGCAGGTTCAACCGTCGTTTGCGTATTCAACGGTACAATACGAGCCCAAACCGCTCCATGAGGGTCGAAAGGTCGATTTTGAAATGCTCTACTGTCCGAATTTCCCTGCACGCGCAAGCATGAGAACTCGTTCATTGCGCAGCACTCACACCACACGCCCTGCTCAAATAATCGCTATCAACAAACAAACTCCGAGAGCTTAACGATGCTTGCAAAGAAATTTTCGGACGCGAAACCCTACGACGCCGTCAACCATCGCGGCAATCTCGGCCTGCGCCTGCAGGGCTTCGAGGCGGGCGGCCCGACCAACCAGTGGGTCGGCCTGTCGCACTTCCTGCCGGGCGGCGGCGCCGGGCCGGACTCGACGCCCTTCGAGAAAATCTACGTCGTGCTCGAGGGCGAGATGACGGTGATCGTCGATGGAAAGGAAACCGTGCTGAAGAAGCTCGATTCCTGCACCATCAACGCCAACGAGGTGCGCGAGATCGTCAACCGCGGCAATGACGTTTGCTCGATGATCGTCGTCATTCCCTATCCCCCGGGGCACAAGGCATGAGCGAGGATTTTCTCAAGGATCCGCTGTCGATCTTCGCCGTCAGGGGCAAGGTCGCCATCGTCACCGGGGCGTCCGGCGCGTTTGGCGCGCTGGCGGCGAAAATCCTCGCGGGCGCGGGCTGCAAGCTCGTGCTCACCGCCGGCAAGAAGTCCGAGCTCGACGCCATCGCCGGCGAATGCGGCAAGCTTGGCGCCGAGGTCGAGGCGCTGAACCTGCGTCCCTCCTCCGAAGACCTCTGCGCGCAAATCGTCGAGGCCGGCGCGAAGCGTTTTGGCGGCGTCGATATTCTCGTCATGGGCTCCGGCAAGAACGACGTGTCGAAGATCGTCGATATGACGCCGGCGCGCTTCCTCGACGTGATGGACGCCAATGTCACGCAAAGCTGGCTGATGGCGCGGGCCTGCTCGAAGCAGATGATCGCCCAGGGGCGCGGCGGCAAGATCGTGCTGATGTCCTCGGCGCGCGGCTTGCTCGGCCATCCCGCCGGCTACACAGCCTATTGCGCCTCGAAGTCCGCCGTCGATGGCATCACGAAGGCGCTCGGCTGCGAACTCGGGCCGACGGGGATCACCGTCAACGCCATCGCGCCGACCGTGTTCCGCTCGCCGCTGACCCAGTGGATGTTCGAGGACAACGACAACGCGAAGGCCGTGCGCGGCGGGTTTCTGACGCGCGTGCCAAAGGGCCGCCTCGGCGAGGCCTCCGATCTCGCGGGGCCCCTGCTGTTCCTCGCCTCCGCGGCGTCGGATTTCTACACTGGCCACATTCTTTACGCCGACGGCGGCTACACGGCGGGCTGATCCATGAGCAAGGCCCGTATAGGCGTTCTCGGCGCCGGCCTCATGGGCCACGGCATCGCGCAGATTTTCGCGCTGCACGGGCACGAGGTGGCGATTTACGACCCCGCGCAAGCGGCGCTCGACGTGGTGAAAACCCGCATCGTCGCCAACCTGCGCGATCTCGGCCAGGATCAAACCGCCGTCGAGCGCGTGACGCCGCGCGCCACGATCGCGGAGGCCGTGCGCGACGCCGATTTCGTCGTCGAGGCGGCGCTCGAAAACCTCGCCGTCAAGCAAACGATCTTCGCCGAGGTCGAGAAACACGCGCGCGCGGACGCGATCCTCTCCAGCAACACCAGCGTCATTCCCATCACGCAAATCATGCGGGGCGTGAAGGATGGCGCGCGCACGCTCGGCACGCACTGGTGGAACCCGCCCTATCTCGTGCCGCTCGTCGAGGTCATCGGCACGGACCGCACGTCGCAATCCGCCATCGACTGGACCATGGCGCTGCACCGGTCGCTCGGCCAGACGCCGGTTCACGTGAAAAAGGACGTGCCGGGCTTCGTCGGCAACCGGCTTCAGCACGCGCTGTGGCGCGAGGCGATCTCGCTCGTCGAGAACGGCATTTGCGACGCGGAGACCGTCGATATCGTGGTGAAAGCGAGCTTCGGCCGCCGCCTCGCGGTGCTCGGCCCGCTCGAGAACGTCGACATGGTCGGGCTCGATCTCACGCAGGCGATTCACGAAACCGTCCTGCCGGCCATCGACAGCCGTCCCGCCCCGTCGCCGCTGCTGAAAAAGCTGATGGACGAGGGCAAGTTCGGCTTCAAGTCCGGCGAGGGCCTGCGCAAATGGAGCCCCGAAGACCAGGCCGCTCTGCGCCTCAAGGTTTTGCAACATCTCAAGACGGCGCGCGAAAACGACGTCTGACCCCGGGAGCATCGCATGTCCGAGACCATCACCCGCCGCCGCGCCGTGCAACTGGGCGCGGGCCTTGTCGCCTCTCCCGCCATTCTGCGCCCGGCCATGGCGCAATCGGCCGCCGACGTCATTCGCGTTGGCTACGTCAACGCGCGCACGGGTCCGCTCGCGGGCTTCGGCGAGGCCGACGCCTTCGTCCTCGACTCCATCCAGAAGGCGCTGGGGAACGGCATCGTCAATGGCGGCAAGACTTACCGGGTCGAGATCATCGCCAGGGACAGCCAGTCCAGTCCGAACCGCGCGGCGGAAGTCGCCTCCGAACTCATCCTGAGCAACAAGGTCGACCTGCTGCTGGCGACGAGCGCGCCGGAGACAACCAATCCCGTCGCCGATCAGGCGGAGGTCAACGAGACCCCGTGCATCACCACCAATTGCCCGTGGCAACCCTATTTTTTCGGTCGCAACGGCGATCCGGCGAAGGGTTTCAAATACACCTATCATTTCTTCTGGGGCCTCGAGGACGTGATCGCGGCCTTCCTCGACCTGTGGGACCAGTTGCCGACCAACAAGGTCGTCGCCGGCGTTTTCCCGAACGACGCCGACGGCAACGCCTGGGGCGACCCCAAACTCGGCCTTCCCCCGGCGCTCGCGGCGGCCGGCTACAAGCTCGTCGATCCCGGCCGCTATCAGGTCATGTCGAACGACTTCACCGCGCAGATCACGGCGTTCAAGAACGCCGGCTGCGAAATTGTCACCGGCAACATGATCCCGCCGGATTTCGCGACCTTCTGGGCGCAATGCGCGCAGCAGGGCTTCAAGCCGAAGATCGTCACCATCGGCAAGGCGCTGCTGTTCCCCTCGGTCATCGAGTCGCTTGGCGCGCGCGGCAATGGCCTCACCAGCGAAATCTGGTGGACGCCGAACCATCCCTTCAGGTCGGGCCTGACGGGCCAGAGCGCGCGCGATCTCACCGACGCCTACACGAAGGCGACGAACCGCCCGTGGACGCAGCCGATCGGTTATGTTCACGCCCTGTGGGAAGTCGCCATCGACGTTTTGAAACGCGCGAAAAACGTCAAGGATCCAAACTCGATTCTCGAGGCCATCGCCGCGACGAACTACAATTCCATCGTCGGCCCGGTGCAATGGACCGGCAAGCCCGTGAAGAACGTCACCAGGACGGCGCTGGTCGCGGGCCAGTGGAAAAAAGTTGGCGACAAGTTCGAACTCGTCATCACCGCCAACGGCCCGGCGCCGTCGATCCCCGCGGGCGGCAAGCTCGAACCGCTCGGCTGATTTTTCGCGCGGGGCTCCCTGCATGACGGCGATCCTCGCGCTCGAAAACCTGTCGAAACGCTTCGGCGCCGTGGTCGTCGCCTCGGACATCGACCTCGCCGTTCCCCGCGGTCAGGCGCTCGGCGTCATCGGCCCCAATGGCGCGGGCAAGACAACCCTCTTCGGAATGATCGCCGGCTCGGTGCGGCCGGACGCGGGACGCGTGGTTTTCGACGGCGCGGACATCGCGCGCCTGCCGCCCGCGCGCCGTTGCCGCCTCGGCGTCGCCCGTTCGTTCCAGATTCCGCAGCCCTTCGGCGCCATGAGCGTCTTCGAGAACCTGCTCGTCGCCGCGCGCATGGGCGCGGGCCTCGACCAGGGCGAGGCCAACGCGCTCTGCGTCGAAACTCTGGAGCGTTGCGGCCTCGCCGCGCTCGCCAACCGCCGCTCGGGGTCGCTGACGCTGCTGCAAAGGAAACGGCTCGAACTCGGGCGGGCGCTCGCCAGCAAGCCGAAACTTCTGTTGCTGGACGAAGTCGCCGGCGGCCTCACCGACGAGGAATGCAAGTCGCTCGTCGCGCTCGTTCGCGCCGTGAAGGAAAGCGGCGTCACCATTGTCTGGATCGAGCACGTCGTTCACGCGCTGATCGCGGTCGTCGACCGGCTTGTCGTGCTGCATGGCGGCGCGCTGATCGCCGACGGCGAGCCCCGCGAGGTGATCGCGAGCCCGCGCGTCGCGGAAATCTACATGGGGATTCCCGCCGATGCCTGAACCGCTGCTGCGCGTGCGAAACCTCGAGGCGTTTCATGGCGACTTCCAGGCGCTGTTCGGCGTCTCGCTCGAGATTGGCGAGGGCGAGGTCGTCGCCATCGTCGGCGCCAATGGCGCGGGCAAGAGCACGCTGTTCAGGACCATCGCCGGCCAGCTCGCCGCGCGCCGCGACGCCGTGACTTTCGCGGGCGAGGCCATCGGCGGCCTGCGCGCCCACGAGATCGCGCGGCGGGGCATCGCGCTGGTGCCGGAAGGCCGCCGCCTCTTCCGCTCGCTGAGCGTCGAGGAAAACCTGCTGATGGGCGGCGAGGCCCGGCGCGAGGGCGCCTGGAGCCTGCGACGCGTCTTCGGCCTCTTCCCCGTGCTGCACGAACGGCGCCGCCAGCCAGCGACGGAATTGTCCGGCGGCCAGCAACAAATGGTCGCCATCGGCCGCGCGCTCATGTCGAACCCGAAACTGCTGCTCTGCGACGAAATCAGCCTGGGCCTCGCGCCCGTCGTCGTGCGCGACATTTACGCGCGTCTGCCGGACATTGTCGCGGAGGGAACCTCCCTCGCCATCGTCGAACAGGACATCGTGCAGGCGCTCGCCGCCTCGCGCCGGGTTTATTGCCTCCAGGAGGGCCGCGTCGCGCTCGCGGGCGAGAGCGCCGACGTCACGCGCGAAAAAATCGCCGCCGCCTATTTCGGGGTCTGACGAGATGGACTGGCTGAACTCCATCGTCCAGGGCGTGCTCGTCGGCGGGCTGTATGCTCTCTTCGCGGCGGGCCTGTCGCTGATTTTCGGCGTCATGCGTCTCGTCAACATCGCCCATGGCGATCTCGTCGTGCTCGCCGCCTATTTCGCGCTCGTCACGACCCGGACGCTCGGCGTGGGGCCCCTGGCGTCGTTGCTGATCGTCGCGCCGCTGATGGCGGCGATCGGCTACGGGCTGCAACGCTTCCTGCTCAATCGCACGCTCGGCGAGAATCTGCTGCCGCCGCTGCTCGTCACCTTCGGCCTTTCGGTCATCCTGCAAAACGGCCTGCTGCAAGTCTTCACCGCCGACAGCCATAAATTGCAGGCCGGCGCCCTCGAAACGGCGAGCCTTCCCGTGGTCGAGGGCCTCTCGCTCGGCGTGCTGCCGCTGCTGCAATTCGCCGTCGCCGTGGCGATGATCGCCGGTCTCCAGGCGCTGTTCTACAACAGCGCGATGGGCCGCGCCTTTCGCGCCGCTTCCGACGATCCGGCGACCGCGCAACTCGTCGGCCTCGACAATCGTCATGTTTACGGCCTTGCCATGGCGCTGTCGCTCGCGGTGACGGCGGTCGCCGGCGTGTTTCTCGCGGTGCGCGCCAATTTCGATCCCTCCATAGGGCCCGCGCGGCTGATTTTCGGTTTCGAGGCCGTGATCATCGGCGGCCTCGGCAACCTCTGGGGCACGCTCGCCGGCGGCATTGTCATCGGCGTCGCCCAGGCCATCGGCGCGAAGCTCGATCCCGGCTGGCAATTGCTGGCGGGCCATCTCGCTTTTCTGCTGGTGCTGGCGATCCGCCCGCAAGGGTTTTTCCCAAGGGTGCAGGAATGACCGGCGCGCGGATCGAGACATCGACGCGCGCCAGCCGGGCCGGCGCGGTCGGATTCGCCGCGCTGCTTCTCGCGCTCGCGGCCGCGCCATGGCTGACCGGAAGCGCCAACCTCGGACTGCTCACGCAGATTTTCGCCTATCTCGCGCTCGCGACCCTGTGGAACCTGCTCGCGGGCTTTTCCGGCCTCGTGTCGGTGGGCCAGCACGCCTGGGTCGGACTTGGCGGCTATTGCCTGTTCGGTCTCGCGATTTTCGCGGGCCTGCATCCGCTCGCGGCGATCCCCGTCGCGGGCCTCGTCGCCGCCACGCTGGCGATCCCCGTCGCGGGCCTGCTGTTTCGCCTGCGCGGCTCCTATTTCGCCATCGGCTCCTGGGTCGTGGCGGAAGTGTTCCGGCTGCTCGCCTCGCAAGTCACGGCGCTTGGCGGCGGGTCCGGCACGAGTTTGCCAGCGCGGATCGTCACCTCCATGGCGGGTAGCCGGCAGGAGCGGGAATTCCTGATCTACTGGACCTCGCTCGCCCTCGTCGTCGTCATCCTCGGCCTCACGGTCTGGCTGCTGCGCTCGCGCTGGGGCCTGTCGCTGCGCGCCATCCACGACAACGAACCCGCAGCGACCAGCAACGGCGTCGAGGTCACGCGCACGCGGCTTGTCGTGTATATGCTCGCCGCGGCCGGCACGGCCATGGCCGGCGCGCTGATCTTCCTGCAAAAGCTGCGAATTTCCCCGGACGCCGCCTTCAGCGTCAACGACTGGACGGCTTTCGTCATCTTCATCACCGTGATTGGCGGCGTCGGCCGCGTCGAGGGGCCCATGATCGGCGTCATCGTGTTTTTCGCCCTGCGGCAAACGCTGGCGGACCTCGGCACGCTCTATCTGATGATGCTCGGCGTCGTCGCCATCGCGGTCATGCTGAAGGCGCCGCACGGCGTCTGGGGCCTGATCGCGGAAAAGTGGGGCGTCGAACTCATCCCGCTGCAACGCCGCGTTGTTTATGCTACTGCCGCCGGGAGCCCGGACAGCCAGCCGTCCGCCGCGGCCACAACAGAGGATCGACAATCATGAACGAGCCAGCCAAGCGCGACCTCCGGAACAAGGTCATCATTTCCTGCGCCATCACCGGCTCGATTCACACGCCGACCATGTCGCCGTATCTGCCGGTGACGCCCGACGAGATCGCGGCCTCGGCCATCGGCGCCGCGGAAGCGGGCGCGGCGATCCTGCACCTGCACGCGCGCGATCCGCAGGACGGGAGGCCCACCGGCGACCCGAAGGTCTTCATGCAATTCCTGCCGCGCATCAAGGCGGCGACGAACGCGGTGGTCAACATCACCACGGGCGGCAGCGTGCAGATGACCATCGAGGAGCGCATCGCCGCCTCGCTCGTCGCCTCGCCCGAAATGTGCTCGCTCAACATGGGCTCGATGAACTTCGCGCTCTATCCGATGGCCTCGCGCTACAAGCAATGGAAGCACGACTGGGAACTCCCCTACCTGCTCAATTCCGACGCCAACATTTTCCGCAACACGTTCCGCGACATCGAACACATCTACAAGCAGCTCGGCGAGGGCCACGGCGTCAAGTTCGAGCATGAATGCTACGACGTTGGCCACCTCTACAATCTCGCACATTGCCTCGACCGCGGCCTGTTCAAGCCGCCGGTGTTCCTGCAAATCATCTTCGGCATTCTCGGCGGCATCGGCCCCGACGTCGACAACCTCATGTTCATGAAGAAGACCGCCGACAAGCTGTTCGGCAAGAACTACCGCTGGTCGGTGCTCGCCGCGGGCCGCTCGCAAATGCCGTTTTGCGCGCATTCCACCATGATGGGCGGCAACGTCCGCGTTGGCCTCGAGGATTCGTTGTTCATCGGCCGCGGCGAACTCTCGACCAGCAACGCCCAGCAGGTGACGAAGGTGCGCAAGATCATCGAGGAACTCGGCTACGAGGCGGCGAGCCCCGACGACGCGCGCGAAATGCTCGGTCTGAAGGGCGCGGCCCTCGTGAAGTTCTAGCGGCGGGGGCCGGCGCATGGACGTTCTCGTCTACGAACGCGAGGCGCATTTCGAGGCGGGCAAGCTGCGCGCGGCCTTTCCGGGCCTGACGATTCACGACGCCCGGACGCACGACCAGGCCCTGGCGCTTTGCGCCGGCGCGAGCGTTCTCGTGGCGCTCGCCCATGAAGTGACCGACGACCTCGTCGCGGCCATGCCGAAACTCGAATGGATTTTCTCGCTCTCGACCGGCGTCGATCATCTGTGGACGCTGAAGTCCCTGCGCGCCGGGGTTCGCGTCACCAACGGGCGCGGCATCCACGGCCCGCAGATGGCGGAGCTGGCCTTTCTCTTCATGATTGGTCTCGCGCGCGATTATCCGCGCATGGCCGCGAACCGCCGCGAGCGCGCGTGGCGACGCTGGCCGCAGCCGGTGCTCGTCGGCAAGACCGCGGTCATTCTTGGAATAGGGACCATCAGCGAGGAGGTCGCGCGGCGCTGCAAGGCTTTCGACATGCGCGTCGTCGGCGTCAGCAATGCGAGAACGGAAAGCCCCGGCTTCGATCTGATCTTGCCGCGGGCGCGGCTGCCCGAGGCGGCGGCCATGGCGGACTTTCTCGTCGTGCTCGTGCCGCTCGACGCCTCGACGCGCCACATGATCGACGCGCGCGTGTTCGGAGCGATGAAGGAGACGGCCTTTCTGATCAACCTCGCGCGCGGCGACGTGATCGACGAAGCCGCGATGATCGCCGCCCTGCGCGACGGGACCATCGCCGGCGCCGGCCTCGACGTTTTTTCCGTCGAGCCGCCAGCCGCGGACAATCCGCTCTGGGACATGCCGAACGTCATGATCACCCCGCGCATCGGCGGCATGAGCGACATTTACGCCGACCAGATTTTCCCGGTGGTGGAGCACAATCTGCGCGCCCTCGTCGAGGGCCGGACCGGCGACATGCGCAACCTCGTGCGCTGAGCTTTCGCCGCGAGATCGCGCGGCGAGAACCAATCCCCTGTTTTTCGCGTCACCCCGGAGAAAACATGCAGCGCCTCGCAAAACACGCAGCCGCCCTCGCGATCGCCGCGTTCCCGGCGTTCGGACAGGCCGCGCGCGCCGCCGACTATTACGCCGGCAAGAACGTCGAGATGCTGATCGGCGCGGACGTCGGCGGCGGATACGACATTTACGCGCGCGTCGTGGCGCGCCATCTCGCGAAATACATTCCCGGCGCCCCCAACATCGTCGCGCGCAACATGCCGGGCGCCGGCAGCGCCATCGCCGGCGGACACCTCTTCCGCGTCGCGCCGAAGGACGGCACGGTGATCGGCGCGCTGATGCCGGGCGCCATCATGGGCCGGCTGCTCGACGAGCGCGCCAGCACCCTGTTCGAGCCGACGAAGTTCAACTACATCGGCACCGCCGACAGCGGCACGCGCGTCTGCATGACGCACAGATCCTCGCCGATAAAAACATACGAAGACGCCCTGAGGCAGAAAGCCATCATGGCGGCGAGCCAGGCCGGCGGCGCGACGCGCGATTACGAAGCCCTTCACAATCACGCCACCGGCGCGAAATTCGAAATCGTCAGCGGCTACAAGGGCACGTCCGAAATCATGCTGGCGATCGAACGCGGCGAGGCGGCGGGCCTTTGCGGGCTCGACTGGTCGAGCCTCAAGTCGCAGAAACCGGACTGGATTCGCGACGGCCTCGTCAACGTCATCATCCAGGACGGAATCGATCCGGAGCCGGAACTGACGAAAATGGGCGTTCCGCAAATCTGGCCCTTCATCAGGAACGATCTCGACCGCAAGGCGGTTGAACTGGTGCTGAGCCAGCAATTGTTCGGACGCTCGTACGTGGTCCCGCCGGGCGCGCCGGCGGAGGTGGTGGCGATTCTGCGCAAGGCGTTTTCGGAAACCATGCGTGACAAGGACTTCCTCGCCGACGCGGACAAGCTGCGCATCGGCATCACCGCTTCTTCGGGCGAGAAATTGCAGGAAGTCGTCGAACGCGTTCACGCCTCCACGCGGGAGGTGGTCGAACGCGCCAAACGCGTCATCGAGCCCTGACGGGACGACGGGTCACGTCACCGACGTGCGGGCCTTGAAGCCGCAGAGAGTGAGCAGAATCGCGGCCGAGGCCGCGGTCGAAAAGATCAGGATGCGCCGCGATTCCGGCAGGGTCATAGCGATTCCCTCGTTCTCGGCCGCGACCCAGCCGACGACGACGCCAAGGATGATCAGGATGCTGTTGCCAATCACCCCGAAGCCCCGCTGACGAATCGCCGCGTCGATGATCCAGCCGGTCACGGTCGCCGCGATGGTCACGAAAAACGAAAGAATCAACAAGTCCCCGAAGCTGTGCTGCTCGATAAACGTAAGAACCAGACGCATGACTCGCCTCTCGCGTAAGCCCGTGTCCCCCGCCGCTTGAATAGCACAAGCCGGTTTCTGAATATCGTTTAACCGGCGAAATGGCTAACACGGCGGAATTCGCTCACCGAGAATACGCGTCAAATGCCCTGGATGACGTCGAGGCTCGCCACGCCAAACCCCTCGAGTTCGGCCACGAGTTTCATCGGCCCCGTCATCGCGCGCATGGGCGTGAGGCTGCCGAGCGTGACGATCTGGCCGGCCTTCATGCCGCCAGCGAGATCGCGTTGACCATTCGCCCAGTCGACGAGGGGAACCAGCGGATCTCCTTTCGAATGGCCGCCGGAGCGGTCATTCACGAGTTCGTCGCCCATCCAGAACCGGCAACGCAACGCGGACAGGTCGAGGTCGCGGAAATTCGCCGCGGCCGGCCCCGACACGAAGCCGATGTTGCCAAGATCGTCCGCGAGATTGAACGCGAAGGGCGAGTCCTTCGGCGGGATGCGGCGTTCGATCAGTTCGAAGGCCAGCAGCATTTCCGAAACGGAATCGAGAATTTCGTCGCGCGTGTAGGCATTTCCGGTCCGCTTCGGCAGATCGCGCGAGAGACGCACGGCGATCTCGACCTCGGGAATCATGGGCCTGCCCGGCGCGAGGGTGAAGGACGCTCCGCTCGCGATGAACCCCGAAGCGTACATCGGCGCGCCCATGGGCGCCTTGCTTTGCGGATCGTGGCCGACCTTCCAGCCGCCGACGCTTTCGCCGAGGATTTTCATCACGCCCGCCTGGACGGGATAGGCGTCGGCGAGGTCGGTCGGCGCGCCCTCCAGCGAGACTTCCGCGCGCGCGCGGCGCGCCCGGGCGAGGCGATCGATGACGGACAGGCTCATGAACGGCGCTCCACGCTGCGCAGATCGGGAAGAAAAACGACGAGAAGCCCGATCAGCGGAAGATATGAACAAATTCGATAGACCGCGCCGATGCTCGTCACGTCCGCGACATGGCCGAGCACGGCGGCGCCGATGCCGCTGACGCCGAACGAGAGCCCGAAGAAAATTCCGGCGACGAGCCCGGTTTTCCCCGGCATCAACTCCTGCGCGTAGACGACAATCACCGAGAAGGTCGAGGCGATGACGACGCCGACGAGCATCACGAGAACGATGGTCATGGGCAGGCTGGCGTAGGGCAGCGCCAGCGAAAAGGGCAGCGCGCCCAGCATCGAAAACCACAGAATGGCGCGCCGCCCGAACCGGTCGCCCAGCGGCCCGCCGAGAAACGTGCCGCCGGCCACGGAAGCCGCGAAGAGAAACAGCAGTTTCTGCGCCGTCGAAACATCGACGTGGAACGTCTCGATCAGATAGAACTGGAAATAGCTCGTGATGCTCGACACATAGAAACCCTTGGCGAAGCTGAGCGACACCAGCACGCAGATCGCGACGATCACCGTGCGGCGCGGCAGGGCGGGGTCGGCGCGCGCGCGCGTCGGGCGCGACGCGCGATCCGCGAGAGCGAGCGCGTACCAGTTGCCGATCCGCGCGAGGACGAGCGCGGCGAGCAGCGCCGCCGCCGCGAACCAGGCGACGCTTTTCTGTCCGCCGGGCAGGATCACCAGGGCGGCCATCAACGGGCCGAGCGCGCTGCCCGCGTTGCCGCCCACCTGGAAAATCGATTGCGCGAGGCCGAAACGTCCGCCGGACGCCATGCGCGCCACCCGCGAGGCCTCCGGATGGAAGATCGCCGATCCGCATCCGATGAGCGCCACCGAGGCGAGCAACAAGGGATAGGATCCGGCCGCCGAGGCCGCCAGCAGGCCGACGAGCGTGAAGCCCATGCCGAAGGCGAGGGAATAGGGTCTGGGCCTGTGATCGGTGTAGAGCCCGACGGCTGGCTGAAACAGGCACGCGGTCATCTGGTAGGTCAGCGTGATCAGCCCGATGCGCGTGAAGTCGAGCTGGTAGGTCTCCTTCAGGATCGGATAGATCGCGGGAACGAGCGCCTGCATCATGTCGTTCAGCAGATGACAGAAGCTCATGGCGAACAGCACCGGATAGACGGTTCCCGTCCGCGGCGCGCCCGCGGCGCTCGCCGCCGCGTGAACCCGCGATCCCGCCTCGACCTGCGTCATCGGCCACTCCCGTTCGATGTGATCCGGGGATACACCGCGCGGCGGAGGGCGCCAAGCAATGTTCGCCCTTCGCGACGCGCGACACCCGCGCCAAAGCAACGGATCTCATTTTTTTCAACGGGTTGATTGAAACTCCGGCGAGGCGCAAACTGCGCCCCGTTCGATGGCCCCCGGATCGGGAGAAGTTCAATGAGCGTCAGGGATATCCTTCTGCACCTCGACACCGGCGAGACCGCGCGGGCGGCGACGGACTTCGCGGTTTCGCTCGCCGAGGCGACCGGCGCTCATCTGACAGCGGCTGGCCTCGCGATCGAATATGTCGCGATGGGCGGCCTCGAGGACACCGGAAGCTACGCGTATCTCGCGGAAGCCACCGAACAAAACCGCGCGAACGTCGAAGCCGCTTACCAGAGTCTCGCGGCGGCGGTTCCGGCGGGCGTGCAAACGGACTTCGTCCTTCTCCAGACGGTCGCCGGCGTCGCGAGGGATCGCTTCGGCGAACTGGCGCGGCATTTCGATCTTGCCGTCGTCGGCCAGGGGACGCCGGAGGCCGGACAGGACGATCGCCTGATGGGCAGGGGAGCGCTCTTCGGCTCGGGCAAACCGGTGTTTTTCATTCCCGCGATCCACAGGGGTCCGGCGCGGCTGGACAAGGCCATGGTGTGCTGGGACGGCGGCGTGGCCGCGGCGCGAGCCCTCGCCGGAGCCCTGCCGTTGCTGACCCGCGCGAGCGGCGTCGAGGTCGTCACCATCGCCAGAGACCGGGAGCCCGCCGCCGAGCTGCCCGGCTTCAACATCGCCCGGCATCTGGCGCGGCATGGCGTCGCGGCGACTCTGCGAACATTGCCGCCCTCGGTCGATGTCGGCGCGACGCTTCTGTCGCACGCCGCGGCCAGCGGCGCCGACTTCATGGTGATGGGCGGCTACGGCCGCTGGCGTTTCAGCGAATTTGTCCTGGGCGGCGCGACCCGGACCATCCTGCGTTCGTCGGCGACGCCCGTCATTATGTCGCATTGAGAAAAAGCGGGAGTGGCCAAACGTCCGGATCGGCGCGACACGCACCGGATGTCGTCATCGAAGGGAAATTCCCATGCGTCTGCGCCTGACTTTCATCCTGGCCCTTTCCACCATTCTTCCCGCCGCGGGCCAGGACGTGCCGTTCGCCGAGCGGCCCGCCTCGCGGATGGCGCCGCCCGCGGACAGCGGCGTTCCCAAACTGGGCGACATCATGGCGTCGACCGAGCTCCGGCATTCCAAGCTCTGGTATTCCGGCAGCCTGAAGAACTGGCCGCTCGCGGCCTATGAACTTGGGCAAATTCGAAGCAGTTTCTTCGAAGCGGCGGCGCTCTACGTGAACATCCCGGCGGACGCGCTGGGCGAAATGATCTCGAAACCCATGGACGCCCTCGCCGGCGCGATCGCGGAGAAGGACGCCGCGAAATTCACGCGATCCTTCAGTTCCCTGACCGCCGGCTGCAATTCCTGCCACCAGATGGCCGGCGTCGGATTTATCGTCATGAAGATTCCGACGGCCTCGCCCTTCGGGAATCAGGCCTTCGAACCCGGAAAATAGGCCAAAGGGCGCGTTTCGAGGCCAGGCCAGCGCTGGCGGCGCCGTCGAAACGTCTTTCCCCCGCCGCTCCAGCTGGCATAAGTGCGCCGCAACATTCCCCGGACCCCGCGCGCACATGATTCGCCTCGAAAACATCAGCAAGCAGAACGGCCACCAGATTCTCTTCATCGAGGCCTCGGCCGCGCTCCAGAAGGGCGAGAAAACCGGTCTCGTCGGGCCCAACGGCTCGGGCAAGACGACGCTTTTCAGGATGATCACGGGGGAGGAGCAGCCGGACGAGGGACAGGTGTCCGTCGATCGCGGCGTCACCATCGGCTATTTCAGCCAGGACGTGGGCGATATGTCCGGCCGCAGCGCCGTGGCGGAGACCATGGACGGAGCCGGCCCGGTGAGCGTGATCGCCGCCGAAATGCGGGAGCTCGAATCCGCCTTTTCCGACCCGGACCGGGCGGACGAAATGGACAGGCTCGTCGAGCGCTACGGCGAGGTGCAGGCGCGTTTCGAGGAGCTGGACGGCTACGCCCTCGAAGGTCGCGCGCGCGAGGTGCTGGCGGGCCTGAGCTTCACCCAGGAGATGATGGACGGCGACGTGGGCGCCCTGTCGGGCGGCTGGAAAATGCGCGTGGCGCTGGCCCGCATCCTTCTCATGCGCCCCGACGCCATGCTGCTCGACGAACCGAGCAACCATCTCGACATCGAAAGCCTCATCTGGCTCGAGCACTTCCTCAGGGGTTACGAGGGCGCCCTGCTGATGACCTCGCACGACCGCGAGTTCATGAATCGCGTCGTCACCAGGATCGTGGA
>CAISEY010000032.1 GCA_903884435.1 uncultured Hyphomicrobiales bacterium
ATCGCGACGCGGCCGGCATCAACGAGGGCATGGACGGCATCTCGACGCGCTTCGCCTATAAGGTGCTGTCGGAGACGTTCAACTTCGACAACCAGGAGGTGGCGGCCGATCCCGTGCATCTCATGTACGTGCTCGAACAGGCCATTCGCCGCGAGCAGCTCGCTCCCGACACGGAGAAGCGCTACATCGAATCCATCAAGGCGGAACTCGCGCCGCGCTACGCGGAATTCATCGGCCACGAGATTCAGAAGGCCTATCTCGAATCCTACAACGACTACGGGCAGAATCTCTTCGACCGCTACGTCAGCTACGCGGACGCCTGGATCGAGGACGTCGACTTCAAGGACGCGGACACCGGGCAATTGCTCGATCGCGAGTTGCTCAACCAGGAACTCACCAAGATCGAGAAGGCCGCGGGAATCGCCAATCCCAAGGATTTCCGCAACGAGGTGGTGAAGTTCTGCCTGCGCGCGCGCGCCGCGGCCGGCGGCAGGAATCCCTCCTGGACGAGCTACGAGAAAATCCGCGAGGTCATCGAAAAGCGGATGTTCAGCCAGGTCGAGGATCTGTTGCCGGTCATCAGCTTCGGCTCCAAGCGCGACAGCGAGACAGAGAAGAAACACGCGGATTTCGTGCAGAGAATGGTTGGCCGCGGCTACACCGAGCGGCAGGTGCGGCGTCTCGTCGAGTGGTACATGCGAGTGAAGCAGTCGGCCTGACGCCGGGGGACCTCGGATGAACATCATCGACCGCCGTCTCAACCCGAGCGGCAAGAACCTGCCCAACCGCCAGCGGTTTCTGCGGCGCGCGCGAAAAATCGTGCGCGAGGCGGTGCGCAAGGCGAGCGCCTCGCGCGGCATTCGCGAGATGGACGAAGGCGGCGTCGTCGTCATTCCCGGCACGGGAATCGACGAGCCGTTCTTCCACCTCGGCGAGGGCGGGCTGCGCAATCCCGTGTTTCCCGGAAACAAGGAATTCGGCGAGGGCGACAGGTTGCGCCGTCCTCCCGGAAGCGGCGGGGGCGGCGGCGGAGGGGGCTCCGGCGCCGGCGAGGGAAAGAGCGAGGACGAATACCAGATCGCGCTGTCCGCCGAGGAGTTCCTCGAATTCTTTCTCGAGGATCTCGAGCTTCCGGACCTCGAACGGCGCAAGATCAGCGTCACCGAAAGCGAGGGCATTCGCCGCGCCGGCTATTCGACCTCGGGTTCGCCCGCGTCGATTTCCGTCTCGCGAACCATGCGTAACTCGTTGTCGCGCCGGCTGGCGTTGCGGCGGCCGAAGCCGGACGACGTGAAGGAAGCCGAGGAGGCGCTGGCGCTCGCGGAGGCAGAAGGCGCGGAACCCGCGCGGATCGCCGCCTTGCGCGAGACGCTCGAACACCTGACGCGGCGAACCCGCGCCATCGCCTGGATCGACCCGATCGACATTCGCTACCGGCGCTTCGAGCCCTTGCCGAAGCCCACGGCGCAGGCGGTGATGTTTTGCGTGATGGACGTGTCGGCCTCCATGAGCGAGCACATGAAGGACATCGCCAAGCGCTTCTTCATGCTGCTCTACGTGTTTCTCAACAAACGCTACAAGAAGGTGGACATCGTCTTCATCCGGCACACCGACGAGGCCCAGGAAGTGGATGAACACACGTTCTTCCACTCGACGGAGAGCGGCGGCACGCGCGTGTCCTCGGCGCTGCTCGAAACCCGGGACATCGCCCGCAAACGCTATCCGCGCGACGACTGGAACATCTACATCGCCCAGGCCTCCGATGGCGACAACGACCCGCGCGACAACATGGAGGCGATCGCCCTGCTGGGCGAGGACCTGCTGCCGATGGCGCAATATTTCGCCTATCTCGAGGTCAACGAACCCGGTCACGGGACCATCGCCTCCTCGCTCTGGCGAGCCTATGAATCGCTGAAGAACCCGGTTCTCGCGCAGCGCGCGGTCAACCGGCGCGAGGACATTTATCCGATCTTCCGGGAACTCTTCAGCCGCGACCCGGCGACGCGGGAGCAAGGCGCATGAGCGAGCTTCTCTTCACCGGCGCGGACTGGTCCTACGACACGATCCAGCGCGTCCATGACGCTGTATCGGACATCGCGCTGGGCGAACTGGGCCTCGACGTCTATCCCAACCAGATCGAGGTCATCACCTCAGAGCAGATGCTCGACGCCTACGCCTCGACGGGGATGCCGATCTTTTACCAGCACTGGTCCTTCGGCAAGAACTTCACGCAGCAGGAACTTCTGTACCGAAAGGGAATGCAGGGACTCGCCTACGAGATCGTCATCAATTCCAATCCGTGCATCTCCTACATCATGGAGGGCAACAGCGCGACGATGCAGACGCTCGTCATCGCGCACGCGGCCTTCGGCCACAATCACTTCTTCAAGAACAACGGCACGTTTCGCGCCTTCACCGACGCGTCGGGCATTCTCGACTACCTCAAGTTCGCCAAGGCCTACATCGCGCGCTGCGAGGAAAAAAACGGCGTCGCGGCGGTCGAGCGGATCATCGACGCGGCCCACGCGCTGCAAAGCCATGGCGTTCACCGCTCGCCCCGTCGTCGCGCGATGGATCTGCGGACCGAGGAAGCGCGGCAGATCAGGCGCCGCGAACATCAGGAACAGATGTTCAACGAATTGTGGAGCACCCTGCCCCCGCCAACGGGCGCGCGCGGCGCCGCGCCGCCCGACGAGGCCGCGCGAATCCTTGGCCTGCCCGAGGAGAACCTGCTGTTTTTTCTCGAACGCAACGCGCCGAGGCTCGCCCAATGGCAGCGCGAGGTCTTGCGAATCGTGCGGTTGACCTCGCAATATCTCTATCCGCAACGGCTCACCAAGGTCATGAACGAAGGCACGGCGACCTACGTTCACTACCGGATCATGCAACGGCTGCACGAGACCGGCCAGATCAACGACGGATCCTATTTCGAATTCCTGTCCTCGCACACGAACGTCGTGATGCAGCCGGGATTCGACCATCCGGGCTATTCCGGGTTCAACCCCTACGCGCTCGGCTTCGCGATGATGCGCGACATCGAGCGGATTTGCCTCGATCCGACGGAGGAAGACCGCGTCTGGGCGCCGGACATCGCGGGAACCGGCGATCCCATGGCGGCGCTGCGCGACATCTGGGCGAACTACCGCGACGAAAGTTTCATCGCGCAATATCTGTCGCCGCGGCTGATGCGGGAAATGCGCATGTTCAACATCACCGACGATCCCGCCGAAAAGGAGCTCGTCGTCAGCGCCATCCACGACGAGCGCGGCTACCGGCGCGTGCGCCGGGCGCTCTCGAAGCGCTACGACGCGGCCCACAGCGATCCGATGATCGAGGTGGTCTCCGTCGATCTGCTGGGCGACCGGCGCCTGATTCTCGAGCACAAGGTCATCGGCGGGCGCCTGCTCGCAGCCCAGGACGCCCGCAAGGTGCTGCAACACGTCGCGGACCTGTGGGGCTACGAGGTCGAGTTGCGGGAAATCGACAGCGCGGGCGGCCAGGGCCTCGCCGAACACCGCGCGCGCCCGGCGGAGCCCCTCGCCGCCTGACCGTCACGGCGACGCGAAGCCGGCGTAGACGTTCTCCGGCTTGCCCGCGCGCCACGCGGCGATCAGCCGGATGGCGTCGTTGTAATAGCCGCGCAGCCCCTCTTCCACGGTGAATCCGGTGTGCGGCGAAAGCACAGTGTTCGGGATTTTCCGCAACGGATGATCCGCCGGCAAGGGCTCGTGGTCGTAGACATCGAGGCCGGCCCGCAGGATTTGCCCGGTCGTCAACGCCGTCATCAGCGCGGCCTCGTCGACGATGGGACCGCGCGAGGTGTTCACCAGCACGGCGGTCTTTTTCATCATCGCGAATTCAGCGGCGCCGATCAATCCGTGAGTGCGCGGGCTGAGTTTCAGATGAATGCTGATCACGTCGGACGTTCGCAGCAATTCCTCCTTCGACGCCAGCGTCGCGCCACATTCCTCCGCGCGGGCGCGCGTGAGATTGGCGCTCCAGGCGATCACCTTCATGCCGAAGGCGTTTCCGTAGCGCGCCACGGCGGCGCCGAGCGCGCCGAGGCCGAGAACGCCCAGCGTGCGGCCCTCGAGACGGAAACCGATCTCCGTCATCCAGCGGCCCTCGCGCATGTTGCGGTCCTCGATGACGATGTTTTTCGCCAGCGCCATCACCAGCGCCCAGGCGTGTTCCGCGGCGGAGACGCTGACCGTCGAGACCGTGAGCGACACCGGCACGCCGCGCGCCCGCGCAGCCGCGACATCGACCGAGCGCGTGTGCGAGCCGGTGACGACGATGTATTTCAGCCGCGGCAGCCGCTCCAGCAGCGCCGCGGGCACGTCCATGCGCTCGCGCATCAGCACGAAGACATCGAAATCCGCGAGCAGGCGCGCGGCTTCGTCGATATCGGCGACATGACGCGAAAAGCTCACGGCCTCCACGTCGTCGCCAAGGCGATTCCAATCCACGAGCGCCAAGGCGACGCCCGGGTAGTCGTCGAGAATGGCGACGCGCAGCAGCGCCCTCAATCCGACAACGAACCGGTCGATTCGTAGATGTATTTGCCGGTGCGCGTGGGGAAGCCGCCGCGCACGGCGCCGGGCCGCTGGTCCTGGTAGATCGTGCCCAGTTTCTCGCTCAGCGGGCGGGAGTTCGGCACCGAGAGCCACATGCGCAGCAGGTGGCGGCGGCGGTCTTCGTCCGGCCAGTCGGTGAATTCGGTGCGCGAATGCAGCATCACATGGTTGTTGATGAATTGCAGGTCGCCCGGCTTGAACATGAAGGAGAAGTGGAACCTGTCGCTCCAGGCGAGCTGGTCGAAATAGTCCAGCGCCTCGATCTGGATCGGCGTCAACGGCTTCACGTCGGGGAAGGAATGGCCATTCTTGATGTGGCCGCGAATGTAACGGCAGGAGTAATGGCCGTCCTTCACCGTGAACAGAGGCTGCGGATAATGCGGCGACTGTCCGGGCGCTTCCTGCAATTGCCAGCTCCATTCGAAGGGCTGGTAGAGCACTTCCAGAAGGTCGGGGCGCGTGCGCGCGATTTCGTTGTGAATGGCGAGCGACGAGCACAGCAGGCTGCGGCCGCCCTCCTTCGCCACGCGCATCACGAAGAGCGCCACGACATCGCAGGAATCGGTGTGAAAGCTGAGGCGCGAGTTCGACTTGTAGCCGCGTCCGCCGGGCGAATCGGTCTTCAGGCCAACGTCGCGCACGTCGCCGAGCAGGTCGCCGTCCTTGCTCTGGGAGACGACCGTGCCCATGTGCTTGCCAATGCCCCAGTAGATCAGGCGCAGGTCGTCCTTGGTGTGCCCATCGATGTTGATGCCGCGGAACTGGAACAGGCCTGGCCCGTTCTCCAGCGCCTCGCGCGCCTCGGCGAGGCGCTTCGAGACGGTCGGCAGCGGAAAATCCTCCTTCGTCAGCGTCGGCAGGGTCATGCCCCTGGCCTTCGCGTGGGCGGAGGCGTCCATGATCTCGCGGATTTCCGACGGCGTGAAATTGTGAATCCAGTCGGTGCGCTTCTCGATCTCCGGGCCGCGCCAGTCGGCGGGACCATTGATGACGCCAGGCATGTTCGTCTCCCTGAATTTGGATACTGTATCAGCCTATCCCTGGCGAAAGCCGGGACCGCTGGCAAGGCGGCGCGCTGTCACGCCGCTTTCGCGACTTCCGCCTTCCACGCGTCCCAGCCATGCACATGCCGCGCGATGGCCTCGTAGCCCGAGCCGTCGGGATGCAGACCGTCGTTGAGCCTGATCGCGCGCGCCCAGTCGGCGTCGGCCCGGAGCTTCGAGAACAGATCGAAATAGGGCGCGTCGAACTCCGCCGCGATGGCGGCGAACCGCGTCGCCAGATCGCCGAGCCGCGCGTTGCGGAACGTCAGGTTCTTGCCAAGCTGGCGCGAATAGAAGGGCATCTTGCCCTCGTCGACGGGCGTCGGGGAAATCCACAGGGTGCGGCGCCAGCGCGAGCACTCCGCGACGATGCCGCGCACGTTGGCGAGCGTTTTTTCGAGGGGCACGCGCAGGGTTCCGTCCTCGAATTCGGCGGCGTCGTTGTTGCCCATGGTGAGCATGATCCAGCCGGGCGCGTTGTCCGGCAGCCGGGCGGCGATTTCCGCCCGCCAGCGTTCCGCGATCATGGTCGAGGAATTGCCGCGCACGCCGAGATTGTAAAACGTGAAATTCTCCTCGGCCTTCGGGATCATGCGGCGAAGGCGCCCCGGCCATCCGAGACCGTCCTCGTCCCCCGCCCCGGCCATCGTGCTGGCCCCGATAAAACAGACTGTCGCGACCATCGTGTATTCTCCCTCTGGCGGCGCGAGGATAGCGGCGCGGCGCGGGGCGTGAAAGAGGGCCGGTGGCGGTCCCGAAGTCCGCCTCGCCGCCGCGCGGTCTTGACCTGCGACAATGTCGCCGGCGGGAAAAGTCCGAAAATGCCCGGGTTTGGCGGAGCGACCGCGGCGACGCGCCACGGGAGAACGATTCCGCGGAGGCGAGGATTTCAGCACCCATGGACAAGGAAATCATCACGGAAACAGCGATGAACGGCGCGGCGGCCCCGGAGAGCGCGATGCCGCAGGGGGAAGGCGCGCACATCATCTCGCGGGCCGCCGGGGCTCTCGGGATTCCCGCGAAGCCCGGCAAGAAGGCTGGCAAGAACGAGGCGCAACGCACCCTGGCGCGGATGCGTCACGACCCCGAAGCGATTCGCCGCGCCTTCGAAACCGGCGAATACCCCTACCGGACGCGACTGCCCGGCGCGGCCTACGCCGAGCACATGGAGCAATTGCAGGTCGAACTGCTGAAGGCGCAAAACTGGATCAAGGAGATCGGCGAGAAGATCGTGATCCTGTTCGAGGGGCGCGACGCCGCCGGCAAGGGCGGCACGATCAAGCGTTTCATGGAACATCTCAATCCGCGCGGCGCGCGGGTGGTGGCCCTCGAAAAGCCCTCCGAGCGCGAGCGCACGCAATGGTATTTCCAGCGTTACATCGAACATCTTCCGGCCGCTGGCGAGATCGTCATGTTCGACCGCTCCTGGTACAACCGCGCCGGCGTCGAGCGGGTGATGGGTTTTTGCTCGGCCGGCGAGTATCTCGAATTCATGCGCCAGTGTCCGCAGGTCGAGGTGATGCTCGCGCGCTCGGGCATCCGGCTTTACAAATACTGGTTCTCGGTGACGCGCGACGA
>CAISEY010000033.1 GCA_903884435.1 uncultured Hyphomicrobiales bacterium
CGGCTTTACAAATACTGGTTCTCGGTGACGCGCGACGAGCAGTTGCGCCGCTTCAAATCGCGCGAGACCGATCCGCTCAAGCAATGGAAACTGTCGCCGATCGACCGCGCCTCTCTCGACAAGTGGGATGACTACACCGAGGCGAAGGAGGCGATGTTCTTCTACACGGACACCGCCGACTGCCCGTGGATCATCACCAAGTCCGACGACAAGAAGCGAGCGCGGCTGAACTGCATGCGGCATTTCCTGTCGACTCTCGACTACCCGAACAAGGACACGCGCGTCGTCGGCCACCCGGATCCGCTGATCGTCGGCTCGAGCGCCCACGTGATCGGGCGCTCCGAGCATATTCTGGGCAGTTCCACGCACCCCGACCTGAAGCGTGGAAAACGCTGACGGGCCGGCGCGGCCGGTTCGACCGGTTGCGCCTCCGCCCGAACCGCCGCATTGTGGGGCGAAGCAGGACGAGGGACAGGCGGGAGGATCGATGGCGCTGCCGGCCAACACGCGGATTGTCGACGCGGACGTGCTCGTGATAGGCGGCGGATTCGCGGGAGCCTGGGCGGCGCTCCGGGCCGCCGAGTAGGGCGCGAACGTCGTGCTCGTGGACAGGGCGCACGTGGGGCGCAGCGGCTGCTCCACCATGTCGGGCGGCGTCACGACGGCCCCGTTCGAGGGCGAGGACGTGTCGTCCTGGGCCGAGGAATTCATCACCCGCGGCGGCTACATGTGCGACCAGCCGCGCGCCTTCGAACTGCTCGAGGCGCAAAAGGAGCGGGTGAAGGACTTCGTGCGCTGGGGGGTGCCCATCGCGCGCGACGGGGATGGCAACATCCGCCGCTTCATGAGCCGCGGCATGGTCAACGTGCGCTGTCTGCAATTCACCCCGCCCGCCGCCATGCAAATCCTGCGGCGCGAGGCGCTGGCGCGCGGCGTCGCGATCCTCGACCGGGTGTTCATCGAGGAATTGCTGACGAGCGACGGCGAATATCCGACGAAGGGCGCCGTCGTCGGCGCGGTCGGCTTTCACGTTCGCGACGGACGGCCCTTCGTATTCCGCGCGAAACAGACCATCGTCGCGACCGGCCCGTTGTCGATGAAGGGGACGCACATCGTCGATAACGACACCGGGGACGGATTCGCGCTGGCCTGGCGCGCCGGCGCGCGAATCGTCGATCTCGAATTCGGCTTCGGCGGCACGTTTTCCTTCCTGATGAAGGATCATTCCATCGGCGGCTACAACGTGGCGCTGGCCCACGGGGCGAAGCTCGTCAACGCGCGCGGTGAACGCTTCATGGCGAAATACGATCCGGTGCGTTTCGAGCGGAGCGAGCTCAACCGGGTCGTCGCCGCCTTCGTCAAGGAAATCATCGACGGACGCGGCCCGGTGTTCCTCGACCTGCGCGGCTGCGACGAGAGTTATTTCTCCGGCGTGTCCCAGGTGCGCACGGCGCTCGACTCGCGCGTGTTGCTCTCCGGCAAGACGCCCGATCCCCGGCGCTTTCCGCTACCCATCGAGCCGACCTGGGGCCTGTGGAACGGCACGCGCAGCGGCGTCGACAACGACCGCGAGGGGCGCTCCAACATTCCCGGCCTGCTCTCGGCGGGCTCCTGTTCGAAGAACTACGCCACGGGCACCCATGGCAGCGCCGGCGTGCCCACGGCCTTCTGCATGAACACGGGCCACCGGACCGGCGAGACCGCCGCGCGCGAGGCCGCCGCCATGGACGCTCCGCGAGTTTCGCTCGACCGGGCGACGGAGATCGTCGAGCGCATGTTCGCTCCGTTGCGCCGCAACGCGGGCGGCGGCGTCGATCGCATCCACGACGCGCTGTCCATGCTGGAGACGGACGTGGTCGAAACCATCGTTCTCAACAAGGCACGCCTCGAGGGGTTCCTCGGCGCGACCCGCCGCGCGCTCGACGACATCGCGACCGCGAAGCCGCCCGACCTGCACGATCTCGTCAAGCTGCACGAGGCGCGCAATCTCGCGCAGGCCTGCGAACTCGTTTACGCCTCGGCGCTCGACCGCACGGAAAGCCGCGAGCAATTCTACCGCGAGGATTTTCCGCTGACCGACGACGACGAATGGTTCGTCTGGCACGGCGTGACCCGCGGCGCCGATGGCGCGATGACTTTCGACCGGACGCGGATTCCGCTCGAAAACGCGATCCTGAAGCCGCCACGCCGGGAGAAACATCCGAGCGCCATCGCCGCCATCATGCAGGGGAACTACGATCACAATGTCTACGACCGGGGCGCGGCCTGAATGACCGGCATTGTCGCCATCGACGCCGCGGCATGCGACGGCTGCGGGATTTGCGTCGATTCCTGCCCGACCGATGTCCTGCGAATGGAGGCCGGCAAGGCCGTCGTCGTCTATCCGCGGGACTGCCACGTCTGTTTTCTGTGCCACAACGATTGCCCGCGCAAGGCGATCACGGTCGAGCACGGCGGCCACAGCACGCGCCGTCGCAGCGTCTACGACCTGCACGGATTTCCCCCGGAGGCGCTCGTGTTTAACGGCGCCAGCGAGCAATAAAGCTCCTGGCGACCGGCGGGCGACGATCCAGCGGGCGAAGCGACCTTCGCCAACACAGGGGCAGCCGCCGCGCGTGATGAAGGCCGGCGACGGCGTCTTCATTCCCCGCGGCGTCGTGCATCGCAACCAGAACCCCGGAACGGCTCCATCCCGTTCGGTCGAGGTTCTGATCATCGACAAGGGAAAACCCTTCGTCGAGCAGGTTTCGGACTGACCGGCGGCGCTATTCCGCCGCCTTCAGCCCCTTGCCGCGCGCCGCCGCGAGCCCGTCGAGATGGGCGATCACGTCGGCGACGTGCATCACGTCGGCGTATTTGTGGTGCAGGTCGAAGAGATTGACCTTGTGGCTCAGCATCGAGCGGTCATAGGTGCATTCCTCGACCAGCGTGTTGTGGAAGCCGTAGGAATAGGCGTCAACCGTGGAGGCGCGCACGCAGCCGGACGTGCTCTCGCCGCAGATGATCAGGCTCTCGACGC
>CAISEY010000034.1 GCA_903884435.1 uncultured Hyphomicrobiales bacterium
AAAAACAGGTCTTCCCGGAACAGCCCCTGATTGATGAGAATCCGAAGGTCCTTGTTGGTCGCCGCGACAATCCGCACGTTTGTCTTGATCGGCGTGCGTCCGCCGACGGTCGTGTATTCGCCCTGTTGCAGCACGCGCAAAAGGCGCGTCTGCGCCTCCATGGGCATGTCGCCGATTTCGTCGAGAAACAGCGTGCCGCCCTCGGCCTGTTCAAACCGCCCGGTCGAGCGCGCGTTGGCCCCGGTGAAGGCGCCGCGCTCGTGGCCGAACAATTCGCTCTCGATGAGGTCGCGCGGAATCGCCGCCATGTTGATCGCCACGAAAGGCCCGCGCGCCCGCTTTCCGTAGTCGTGCAGCGCGCGCGCGACGAGTTCCTTGCCGGTGCCGGATTCTCCGGTGATCATCACCGTGAGGTCGGTCTGCATCAGACGGGCCAGCGTCCGGTAAATCTCCTGCATGGCGGGGGAGCGGCCGACGAGCGGCATTCCGTCCATGTCCTCGGGCTTCTCTCGAACCGGACGGGCGCGCGGCTCGGTGAGGGCGCGCCCGACGATGCCGACGAGCTCCTTCAGGTCGAAGGGTTTGGGAAGGTAGTCGTAGGCGCCGCGCTCGGAGGCCTTGATCGCGGTCATGAAGGTATTCTGCGCGCTCATCACGATGATGGGCAGTTCGGGCCGGATTTTCTTGATGCGGGGCAGCAGTTCGAAGGCGTTTTCGTCGGGCATCACCACGTCCGTGATGACGAGGTCGCCCTCCCCCGCCTGAACCCAGCGCCACAATGTCGCGGCGGTTCCGGTGACGCGGACTTCGTAGCCAGCGCGGCCCAGCGCCTGGCTGACCACCGTGCGGATCGCCGCGTCGTCGTCGGCTACAAGGATGTTCCCGCTCGCGCTCAAATCTCTACCTCAAGTGTCGCCTGAAATCCGGCCGTCGGTGGACGCGAACATTGGCAGCAAGACGCGGAACACAGTGCGGCGCGCCTGTGTGTCCCATTCGACGATGCCGCCATGATCGCCGATGATCTTGGCGACCAGTGCAAGTCCAAGGCCAGTTCCGCTGGCCTTGTTGGTCACGAAGGGATCGAACAGATTTCCCTGCAAATCCGCGGGTATGCCCGGGCCGTTGTCGCGCACGCAAATCTCCAGCGGCAGGCTGATCGGCGCGTGCGAGGCGTTGGTCTTGAGGCGGACGCCGGCGCGAAACGCGGTCGTCATCTCGATCTCGCCGTCGATGGCGTCGTTGCCGATGGCCTCGGCGGCGTTCTTCACGAGATTGAGGAAGACCTGCACCATCTGGTCCCGGTTGGCGAGGACCGGCGGCAACGAGGGGTCGTAGACCTCGGTGAAACGGATATGCCGCGCGAAGCCGGCCTGCGCGACCTGCTTCACGTGGCTGAGCACGGTGTGGATATTGACGCTCTCCCGGTCGATCGGCCGCTCGTCGGAAAAGGCTTCCATGCGATCGACCAGTTTGACGATCCGGTCGGTCTCGTCGCAAATCAGCCGGGTCAGAACCCGGTCGTTTTCGCTGGCGTCGGTTTCCAGCAACTGGGCGGCGCCGCGAATACCCGAAAGCGGATTCTTGATTTCGTGGGCCAGCATGGCCGCGAGGGCGGAAACCGAGCGCGCTGCTCCCCGATGCGTCAATTGCCTGTCCATTTTGTCGGCGATTGTACGTTCCTGAAGCATAACGATCACAATTTGTGCATCTCCACTCATCGGGGCGGCGTGAATGTCGACAATCCGCTCGGCGCCGATCCGGGGCGTGCCGAGATCGACGCGATACTCGTTGACCGTCGCGCCGCGACGCCTCACCTGCTCCACCAGCGCCAGAAGCGGGGAATTCGCCGGCAGCATGTCCGCGAAACGCCGCCGGCGCATCGAGGCGCGGCTGATGTCGAAAAAGGTTTCGGCGGCGGCGTTGGCCTCGCGCACGCGCCCGTCGGGCGCCACCGCCAGCACCGCGTGCGGCAACGCGTTCAGCAACTCGCCGGGATCGACCTGAAGGGTCGCCGGTATTTCAGCACCGCTCATGCGGCCTCCTTTTGATATGCGTCGTCGAAAAGCGCGCGCAGCAGTTTCCGGACCTCGCCGGCGGATTCGCTGGTCACGAGCCGCAGCCTGACCGGGTCCGTTTCCCCGGCGCCGGCGTGAACGGCGTAGGCCGCGAGGTGCTTGCGCGCGTGCCGGAGCCCGGTTCCGGGCCCCAGCGTCTCGAGCAGGGATTCGTAATGTTCAAGGGCCGCGTCGCCCCGACGCCTCGCGTCGGGACGCGGGGCTTCCTCGCCCGCGAGCCCCGCCGCCACGGCGCCCACGAGCCAGGGACGGCCGACCGCGGCCCGTCCGATCATCACGGCCGCGGCGCCCGAGGCCGCGAGCAGCGCCCGCGCGTCGTCGAGCCCCGCGCAATCGCCGTTGGCGACGACGGGGATCGAAACCGCCTCGCTGACGGCCCGGATCGCCGCCCAGTCCGCCCTGCCCTTGTAGAACTGGCTGCGGGTCCGGCCATGGACGGTCAGCATGGCCGCGCCGGCCCCTTCCGCGGCGCGCGCGATCTCCGGCGCGTTGAGACTGTTTTCGTCCCAGCCGAGGCGCATTTTCACGGTCACGGGAATTTTCACCGCGGCGACCGTCGCCTCGATCAAACGCAGCGCCAGCGCCGGATCGCGCATCAGGGCGGATCCCGCGAAACCGCCGGTCACGCGCTTGGCGGGACACCCCATGTTGATGTCGATCACCGCCGCGCCCGAGGCTTCCGCGAGCCGCGCCGCCTCGCCCATCCAGCGAGGATCGCGCCCGGCGATCTGCACGACATGCGGATCGACTCCCGCCCCCTCGGCGCGAATCCGGCTCTCCTCGCAACCGCGAACGTAATCATCGCTCGCGACCATCTCCGAAACGACCAGCGAAGCGCCGAAACGCCGGGCGACCCGCCGCATTCCGACATCCGTGACGCCGGACATCGGCGCCAGTATCGCCCGCCCGGCAATTTCGATATTGCCAAGCTGCATCGAAGGACTGCATATTTTTTGTGCGAAATCGCCCATGCTCATATCATAGTCATTTTTTTGCACCGCACAAGAAGCCTGATCTCAACCCTTCGTTTGACGCTCCCGATCAAAAGAGCGAAACAAACCGCCCGACAGGCTGGACCATGACCGAACAAATTCAAGGCGAAAAATTCACCGACACGGCGATCATCGTTGTCGCCGGCGGTTCCGGCGCGAGGACTGGCCCCGGCTTGCCCAAACAATATCGCGAAATCGCCGGACGCCCGGTGATCGCCATGACTCTCGACAATCTGGCCCGCGCCGCGCCCGGCGCCCGTATCCTGCCCGTCATCGATCCGGCCGCGGCGGCTTTATATCACGATTCCATAGCGAAGCTCGCGCCCGAAACAGTCAGCGCGATGATGGAGCCCGTCGCCGGGGGGGCCACCCGGCAGGACAGCGCCCGCCGCGGCCTCGAAGCCGTTGATGCGATCGCGCCCGGACCTGAAATCGTGTTAATTCATGATGCTGCGCGGCCTTTTGTATCCAGTACATTAATCAAAGCCGCCATCGAAGGCGCCCGCGCCCGCGGCGCCGCGATTCCCGGACTGCCCGTCGTCGACACGATCAAACAGGTCGATTCCACGGGACGCGTCACCGGCGCGCCGGACCGGGCGAGCCTGCGCGCGGCGCAGACGCCACAGGCGTTCCGGTTTTCCCTGATCCTCGCGGCGCACCGGGCGGCCCTCGCCGCGAGGTTCCGCGATTTCACGGACGACGCCGCCGTGGCGGAATGGGCGGGCCATCAGGTCCATGTCTTCGACGGCGATCCCCGCAACATGAAGATCACCACCATGTCCGATTTCAGCCGCGCCGAGGCGCAAATGATCGCCGACCGCCCGGACGTGCGGACGGGCCAGGGATTCGACGTTCACGCGTTCACGGACGGCGATCATGTCTGGCTGGGCGGGGTGAAAATTCCGCATGACCGCGCGCTCTCCGGCCATTCGGACGCCGATGTTCTCATGCACGCCATCGCCGACGCAATCTACGGGGCGCTCGCCGAAGGCGACATTGGCGCCTGGTTTCCGCCCTCGGACCCGAAGTGGAAAGGCGCGGCGTCGGAAATATTCCTCGAACACGCGGCCTCGCGCGTGCGCGCCCGCGGCGGACTGATCGCGCATGTCGACGCGACCGTGATTTGCGAGACGCCCAAAATCGGCCCGCATCGCGACGCCATCCGCGCGCGTCTGGCCGGCGTTCTCGGACTCGCCGCCGATCGCGTCGCGGTCAAGGCGACAACGACCGAACGGTTGGGATTTACGGGGCGCGGCGAAGGCGTCGCGGCCATGGCGACCGCGACGCTTCGCCTGCCTTTGACGACGTGAAAGCGCGCCTCAACGGCAGACGCGCACGCGGTCTTTCTTGACGAAGTTTCCGTCCCGGTCGAACAGGTCGATCATCCGCATCGAACAGGCCTGCCGCGGAGCCGGCTCTTCCTCGACGACTTCCTGCACCGGACGGCGCTGGTTGTTCATCAGCATCGAGGCGCCCGCGGCGCCGACGGCGACGCCCGCGACGCCGCCGAGAATGGCCGCGCCATTGCGGCCGTTTTCCGCCTGCGCGGCGTTCTGGAAAGTTGCGAGCGAAACGATCGCGGCGGCGACAAGAACAATTTTCATCTGAACTCTCGATGTGGCGCGATGGCGCTGGCCGCCACCGCTTGAACCCGGTCGCGGGAGGCCGGTCGCCTTCGTGGCGCGGCCCCGCTCCCGACGCCGCGAGAATTGCTACAAATGCTTGCAAATCGATTAACCGGCTGGAAACCGGAGCGCGCCCGGTCGCCCGATTAACGCATCGTTAGCGACGTTCGGCGGGGCTCTGGTTCGTTGCCGCGGACTTAACGAAATGAATCGCATTTTAAGGGATGAAAGCAGCGCGACCGGCGTCCCGGATCAGGACGTGACGACCGCGACGAGTGCGCGAAACCAATGACCCTCGCCGACATTCAAGCAAAGATGGCGTTTCGCTCCGACGAAGGCGGCAACGTCGCGACGATTTTCGCGCTCAGTTTGCTGCCCATGATGTACCTCGTCGGCGCCGGCGTCGATTATGGCCGCGCGCTCGACGCGGCGGGCCGCTTGCAGGGCGCGGTCGATCAGGCCGCGCTCGGCGCCGCCAGTCTCGACGCGGGCGCGCGCGCGAACTCCGTGGCCGGAGTCATCGCCGCGGCCATGGCCGGAAGCGCGGTCACGACGAGCGCGCCCGTGATCGACTCGCCCTCGTCCGACACGCTGACCGTGACGGTCACCGCGTCGACGCCAACAACCATCCTCGCGACGCTATCGATCAAGTCGATCAGCGTCACGCGCACGGCGACGGTGAAAATCCCGACCGCCGGTTCGCCGTCAGGGGTCGTGCGGACGGTCTCGGGAACTTCCCCTTCCCGGACTGGCTGCTTCCTCGCGCTGGACCCGACGGCGCGGCTCGATTTCAACGTGATCGCGGCCTCGTCGTTCGACGTGTCCACATGCGCGGCCTACGCGAGTTCCGACGCCTCAACGGCGGAGCCAGCCGGCCTCGCGTCCTGGCCCGCGAGCGCCACGGGGTCGACGCGATATGGCGCCTGGTACGATTCGGCGTCCGGCGTGTCCTTCTCGACGGTCTGCTCGCGCGCCGAGAACAATTCAGGCGTCGTCAATGGACAAAACGGTTGCGCGCGCATCGCCGATCCCTTCGCGGCGACGCTGCCCGCCGTGACCGCGGACCCCTGCATGTCCTCGAACACCTTGCCCGCGTCGTCGCCGTCCTTCACGCCGGCGGCGCCGGGCACGTTCTGCGGCTTTCCGACCTTCACCGGCTCGCTTCCGGCGGGTCTCTACGTCATCCGCGCCGCGCAGGGAGATTCCGCCGCGAAACTCACGCTCGACAAAGCCAGCGGCGCCGGCGTGACCTTTTACGTCGCCGACGAGACCGCGACGATTGAAATCCGGAACGGCGCGAGCGGGCTCAAGGCGCCCTCGGGGGGCCTTTACGAAGGCATTCTGATGTTCATGCCGAGCGGGTTCGCCTCGCGGCTCGTGACCTGGAGCGGCCTTGTCAACGACCCCGGCGCCTCCGCGGCGAATCCATCCCTGACGGGCCTCGTTTACGCGCCTTCCTGGAACCTGCGCATGAGCAACTGGACGAACGGATATGTCGCCTCGACAATTGTCGCGGACACGCTCGCGCTCGACACGTTCTCCGGCGTGACCTGGCGTCCGGGTTCCCGCACGATCTACGTGGACAACCTCGGAACCGCCACGGCGAGTTTCACGACATCGGGCGCGCCCGGCGCCGTCGCAGCCTCGACCACTTCCCCCTGGCTGGCGCGCTGATCGCGCGCCTTGTCCGCGCCGCGCCATGTCGTATGCTGACGCATGACCACGCCTTCCCCCTTCGACGCCGAACTTCTCGCCCGGGCCGCCGCGATCATCGACCTTTGCAAGCAAAGGGGCGTCATGGTCGCAACGGCGGAATCCTGCACGGGCGGCCTTGTCGCGGGGGTGCTGACGGAAATCGCGGGATCGTCGGCGGTCGTCGACCGGGGCTTTGTCACCTACACGAACGAAGCCAAGAGCGAACTCATTGGCGTGCCGCCCGAACTGATCGAAGAGTTTGGCGCGGTGAGCCGGCAGGTCGCGCGGGCCATGGCGGAGGGCGCCCTGAAACGCTCGCGCGCCGGCGTCACGGTGGCGATCACCGGCGTCGCGGGCCCCGGCGGCGGCACGGATGAAAAGCCGGTTGGCCTCGTCCATTTCGCCTCGGCGCGGCGCGGCGGCGAAACCGCACACCGGGAATGTCGCTTCGGCGATCCCGGCCGCCCTGGCGTGCGGCGAGCCGCGATTCTCGTCGCGCTCGAAATGATCGAGGCGAGCGCGCGGGCTTTCTAGCCCTCGCGGAAGAAGCCCATGGCTTCCTGCGCGGCGCGGTCGCTGTAGGAAAAAATCACGCTTTCCTCCCGCGCCGCGAACGAGACTTCGCACCAGCCCGGAACGACGAAAATGTCGTGCGGCTCGAAATGGAAGGTCTTGCCGGCGATCGTGACGGCGCCGCGACCTTCCGCGACATTGCAGACGGCGTTCTCCGTGCTGCGCGAGGACTGGCCCTCGAAGCCTTTCGGCAGAAGTTGCATGAAGGCGGCCATGGTCGGGAACGGATGTTTTCCATTGGCGGGATTGGCGTAGCGCAGCTTGACGCCATGAGCGGGATGCAGCGGCGAGGACCGCTGCAATTGCGCCAGCGCGTCGCGGGTGCGCGCGTAGGGATAGACCAGCAGCGGCGAGGCCGCGCCCTCCTGGTGGAATTCCAGCGGCAGCAGGGCCGACCCGAAAGCGGCGAGCGAATCCCCTTCGGCGCGATACAGCGGCTGCGTGTCCTGCGGGTAGTCCTCGCGGAACGTCGTTCCAAAGAATTTCGTGAAGGCGGAATCAAGTCCGTCCATCCAGACGACCGCTTCGGTTCCGATATTGCCGTGGTCGTGCCAGGCCCAGTTCGGCGTCACGATGAAGTCGCCGGGACGCATCATCGTGCGTTCGCCGCCGACGGCGGTGTAGGCGCCCTCGCCCTTCACGACGAACCGCAGCGCGTTCGGCGTGTGCCGGTGCGCCGCCGCCACCTCGCCGGGCAGAATGATCTGCAATCCCGTGAACAGCGTCTGCGCGCTGAAACTTGTCCCCGGCATCTCCGGATTTTCCAGCATCAGAACGCGCCGTTCGGCGTCTTTCGTGCCGATGAGTTCGCATGACCTGAGAAGCTCGGGCTCGACGTCCGCCCAGCGCCACAGGTGCGGCGCGCAGGGGGTGCCGGGCTTTTGCGAAACGGTGCGCTCCCACAGTGGCTTGAGCGACTGGCCGCTGATCGATTTCGAGAAGGCGGCGAGTTCGGCGGATTGCGGCGCGTGCGACATGAACGATCCCCCTGGATACGGGCTCAGGGATCGCCGAGCCGGGCGGGTCCGTCAAGGGTTCATGGCGCCGCGGCGGCTCACGGCCCGCGCAGGAGATCGCGCAACAGGCCGCGCGCTTCGGGCGACAGGGCGAGCGCCTGCTCCATGCCGTCCTGCAATTCCTCGCCGGAAACCGGATCGACCTCCGCGCCCGCCCGCGCCGCGTCGGCGAGGAACGCGGGATCGCGCAGCATCGCGAGAAAGCCCTCGCGCAACTGGGCCAGCCGCGCGGGCGGGATTTTCGCCGGCGCCGCGAGCGCGAAGGCGGCGAACCGCGTCTGGCTCTCGACGGCGCGCATCGCGTCCCGCGCCGGTCCGGCTTCGGGCAGATCGCCCGCCGCCGGAATTTGCATCCGTTCGCCCGCCGCCGCGCGGGTGAACTGCACGAGCAGCCTGACCTTGCCCTCGCGCAGCAAATCGGGATGGCGGTGGCGCAGCGCGCCGGCGGACCAGCCGCACCAGACGTCCGTCTCGCCGGTCTCGAGCGCCCGGTTGACCTCGAAGGCGCTGGCGTAGCCGGAAATGATCTTCAACTTCGTCCCGGCGAAGGCGATGAGCGCGCGCGGATAGACCCAGGATTTCGAGCCCGGCGTCAGCGCGGCGGCGAAAGTCTCGGCCTTGCGCAGATCGTCGAGCGTCCTCGCGGCGGCGCCGGCCCTCGCGAGACACACGTCGTCGTCGCGCTGGCGCGCGCCAATCCAGGCGAGCGCGCGCGGATCGAACCCGCCGGCGGCGCCCGTCACGGGGGCGAATACAACGGCGGGGCCCGGCATGAGCAGCGCCGTCCCGTCGCGCGCCGCGCGTTCGGTCAGTTGCCGCGCCGCGACGAGGCTGCCGGCGCCGGGCACGAGACGGAACTCGACGGCGGGATTACCCGGCAGGAAACGCCCGAGATGCGCGGCGTAGAGCCGCGCCGCCTGATCGTAGGTCGGCTCCGAGGTGAGCCTCTGCCCGGCGGAATCCGCGCCCTCGTTGTTCGAGGCCATGTCGGCGCTCTGCCCGGCGGCGAAACCGACGAGGATGGTAACGGTTTTGCCGGCGAAGCTCTCCTGCGCGGAGCCCGCCCCGGCGAAAGCGGCGAGGAACCCGAGGGCGAGCGCGGCCCGCCTCACGAGCCCGCCGCGACCGCGCCTCGCGCCCGTCCGTAAACCTCGTCGGCGCGCTGTTCGAAGGCTTCGGAGAATTTCCGGAACGCGCGGTCGAACACCGCGCCGACGATCATGCCGAGCGTCCGGCTGCGGAATTCGTAGTCGATGAAGAAATCCACGGAGCATCGCGGCTCAACCGGCGTTCCCGTGTCGCGAAAGGTCCAGCGGTTTTCCAGGTGGCTGAAGGGTCCATCGATATATTCGACGAGGATTTTCAAATTCGCCGGATCGAGCGTCACCTTGCTGGTGAAGGTCTCGCGGATCGACTTGTAGCCAACGTCCATGTCGGCGACGATGACCTCGAGGCCCGCCGCGCCGGTCGAGCGCTTGCGCACCCGGAGCCCGAGGCACAGGGGCAGGAAGCGCGGATAGGCCTCGACATCGGCGACGAGCGCGAACATGTCGGCGGCCGCGTGGCTGGCGGTGCGGCTGGTGCGGAAGGACGGCATCGAATCCACCGGAAAAACGAACGCCTTATCGCTCCGGCGGGCGCGCGTGGCAATCAGGCGACAAGGCCCCGGACAACGAGGCGGACCCGGCCCTGGCGGGACGCGGCGCGGGGGCGCCGCGATCCGCCCGGCGCGACAGGAGTTCGCTGGCGATCGAGCCATGCATCGCGTCGTCCAGCCCGGAGATTTCGCGAAATCCGGGATGAACGACTCTCCACTGGAGCCGCGCTGTCAACGCACTTGCGCGGGAGAGGCTTCAATCGCCGCGCCGGCCGCGCAACGCGATCAGCAGGCTCGCGACCAGCAACAGGGCCGCGAGCAGATAGGCCCCGCCGGGCGGAAAGGACGCGGCCAGACTCGCCGCGAAAATTTGCGAAAACAGTAACGGCCCGATCATGCCGGAGACGCCGCGCAGGCTGCCGACGGCCCCCTGAAGCAGGCCCTGCTCCTCCGGCCCGGCCTCGCGCGACATGAGCGCCTGTTCGGCCGGGCCGGCGAGCCCCCAGAGGGCGCCAAAGGGAATGCCCGCGAGGAAAAACATCGTCGTCGGAGCGACCGCGTAAACCACGAAACTGAGCGCGCCGCATCCAAGGCCGAAACCGAGCACAGACCATTCGCCGAAACGCTTCACCGCGGGGCGCACGAGCCCGCCGGACACGATGGTCGAGGCGATCCCGACGCCGGCGAGCGTCATGCCGACCGTGGCGGGATCCCAGTGGTATCGAAAATCCGTGTAGAGAACGAAGATGCTCGCGAGCGATTCATGGGCGAGGTAATAAAGAAACACCGACACGCCGAGAAAGCGCAGCACTTTCGTCCGGCGCAACAAGGCAAGTCCGCCCGCGACATTCGCGGTGCGCCAGACAAGCGCCTCCGTGCGCCGCTCCGGCGCGAGCGATTCGGGCAGGACGAAAAATCCATAGGCGAAATTGAGAAGGCTGAGCCCCGCCGCCGCCCAGAAGGGCGCGCGAAGGTCGAAGGTTCCGAGCCAGCCGCCGATCGCCGGGCCAATCGTGAAACCGAGACCGAAGGCCGCGCCCAGCATTCCATAACGGGCCGCCCGGCCCTCCGGGGCCGTGATGTCGGCGATGTAGGCGCTGGCGGTGGAAAAGCTGGCCGCCGTGACGCCCGACACGAGCCGGCCGGCGAACAGCCAGACGAGGTTCGGAGCCAGCGCCATGAAGACGTAGTCGAGGCCAAGGCCGAGATTCGACAGCAGCACCACCGGGCGCCGTCCAAACCGGTCCGAAGCCGC
This sequence comes from uncultured Hyphomicrobiales bacterium, assembly GCA_903884435.1. Lineage (GTDB taxonomy): Bacteria > Pseudomonadota > Alphaproteobacteria > Rhizobiales > Beijerinckiaceae > Terripilifer. The sequence goes on from CAISEY010000034.1 coordinate 10,829, forward strand.
GCCAAGGACCGGCTGAAACAGAAATTGCATCAGCGCCCACGCGAAACCGAAAACGCCGGCGACGGCGGCGGCGCTCGCGGTGTCGCCGCCCCTGAACTGTAAAATCAGCTTTGGCAGAACCGGGATCATCACCCCGAGCGCCAGCATGTCGAGCGCCACGGTGAAGAAGATGAAAATAAACGCCGCGCGACCGTGCTTGGCTGGCTGGACGGCGGTGTCTGTCATGATCCTGGTCTGCGCGGGGTGAAGGCGCGGCACATCGACCACAAAGGCGCGCGCGAGGCAAGGCGGCGGCCGCCGGCGCGGCTACATCACCACGAGAATCAGCGCGATGAGCACGCTCCAGGGCGACGGAAGCCCCGCGAGCAGCGCCGGGCGAAGTCCTTCCACCCAGGAAACCCGCCCGGCGGTCGCCGGCGCGTCCGCCTCGGAATGGCAGGCCTGCGCGAACCCGGCCGCGCGCGCGGCGGCGGCGAGTCCCTGAGAGCCCAGTCTTGGAATCGGCGACCGGATGATCATGTCCTCATCATGCGGCCCGGACCTTGCCGGAGCTTTAACGCCCCGTCACGCGAGCAATGTGGCGCGCGCAAGGCGTCGTGGACGACGGGTCCGCGGGCCTTGAACCAGGGACGCGTTCCCGCTACCTGTTTCCGATCCGTTCCACCGGCTGGCCCGACCTGCCATACTGCCGGCGAGACCAAATCACCCCTTGAGCGCAGAGTAGATGGCCGACGATCTCGATCTTTTTGGCGGCGACGACCGCCGCAAGCCCGCCACGCCGAAAAAGGCCGCGACTCCGACGCCCGCGCCCGCCCGCAAGGGCACGCCGGGCGAGGCTGATTACAACGCCGATTCCATCGAGGTGCTCGAAGGGCTCGAACCCGTCCGCCGCCGGCCCGGCATGTATATCGGCGGCACCGACGAGGCGGCGCTGCACCATCTCTTCGCCGAAGTGCTCGACAATTCCATGGACGAGGCGGTGGCCGGCCACGCCACCTGGATCGAGGT
>CAISEY010000035.1 GCA_903884435.1 uncultured Hyphomicrobiales bacterium
GCCATCGAGGCGACCATCGTGATCGTCGCGCCAAGGCAGATGTGCCAGAACAGCTTCCAGTTGAAATCGGAAAAGCGCGAGCCCGTCCACGAGCCCAGCAGGATTTGCGCGATGTCGAGAAACCAGCCCGGCGAACGACCGGGCGCGAGCTGGAAATAGTGAAACGCGGCGGACGCCAGCATCGATCCGAGGATATAGCCTCCGGCCATGCCGAGCCGGTTGAGCCCGACGCCGGCGACAAGGCCGCCCGCCAGCGTCAGCAACAATTCCGCGGGCGGATCGAAGACGACGGCCGCCGGCGTTCCGTAGGCCGCTCCCGTTTCCCAGACCACGATGAACGGCAGCATCGTCACGAGGAAAATCACGCGCGATGTCTGCACGACCGCGATGCGCGCGGCGTCCGAGCCCATGTCCATCGAGACCGAGATGATGAAGGAACTGGAGCCCGGCACCGCCGAAAGCACCGACATGGCGAGCGGCCAGCGGAACATGATTCGCCAGACCGCGGCCGAAGCGAGCGTCACGAGGATCGCGCTGACGCAGGACATGGCGATGCTGCCGGGATAGGCGGCGATGTTTCGGAACGTCTCCGGCCCGACGACCGAGCCGATGGCGACGCCCATGGTGACGAGCGCGAGCACGCGGAACGGCGCGCTGATCGTCACCGCCTTGCCGTAAATCGAGAGAATCGCCACCGCCGTGACGGCGCCCGACAGGGCGCCGCCTGGAATATGAAGGTACGAGAACAGCGAGCCGCCGGCGAGGCCCGTGACCATCGTCAGCGCCTCCAGCCGGTAACTGTGTTTCACGCCCGCTTTTTTCGTTGGTGCGCCGGCCATGCTCGTCGTGTCGCGGTCCGGCCGGAAGGAAGGTCGGAAGGGGAGGGAACGCGCCGCGAGGGCGCGCGTCGCGAGCCGGGATACAACAGGGCGCCCGGATTGCCAAACGGCGGCGTTTGACGGGGCGCGCGGCCATGCTGCATAAGCCGCGCCCGCCCCGGCGACGCCAGCGCGAGTCTCCAGTTCAATATTTTCATCAGGGCCGCCCCGCGCGCGCCGGCACGGATTTTTTCGCTTCATGTCACGCGCCCTCGGCCTCGACTTCGGCACCACCAACAGTGTTTTCGCGACCTGCGCGGAGGCGGACGGCGCCGCCGCGCCGCTGATGTTCGACCACGCGGGCGAATCCCTCGACGCCCTGCGCTCGGCCCTGTGTTTCTGGCAGCCGCCGCTGGGGAAATCCGTGCGCGAAGCCGTGGAGGCCGGCCCCTGGGCCATCCAGCGCTACATCGACGATCCCGGCGATTGCCGCTTCCTGCAATCGATGAAGACGTTCTCGGCGAGTCCCTATTTCCAGGGCGCCTGGGTCTTCGCGCAAAAGTTCCAGTTCGAGGACTTGCTGGAGGTCTTTGTCGAGCGCGTGCGCGCGCGCGCGAAAGGGGCGCTCGACCGCCTGCCCGGACGCATCGTCGTGGGCAGGCCGGTCGCCTTCGCCGGCGCGAGCCCGGA
>CAISEY010000036.1 GCA_903884435.1 uncultured Hyphomicrobiales bacterium
CGCCGCGCTCGCCGCCGCGGCGCGGAAGGAATTGCAAGCGGCCTTTCCGGGGTTCGCGGCGGACATCCCCGCCGGCCTGACCCGTCACTCCATGGCCCCCGAACTGCGCGACCGGCTGCTCGCCGACCTGGCCGCGGCGGGCAGAATTCAATAAGTCCGCGCCCGCGACTCCCCCGCGGGAATCATTTCCCCCCGGCGGAAATGCGGGCTAGCATCGGACCAACGACCCCGGGAGGACCCATGACATTGAACCGCCGCGCCGCGAGCGCGGGCATCGCCGCGACCCTCGCCGCCCGCGCCTTGCCCGCGACAGCCCAATCGGCCATTCCCTTCAAGGTCGGCATGGCCGCGCCAGCCAACACGTTTCTCGCGCTCTGGATGGCCGAAGCCGCCGGCTTCTACAAGGCGAACGGGCTCGACTACCAAATCTTCAACATGACCGGCGGCGCGGACGCCGGCCCGACCCTGTCCTCCGGCAAGATCCAGCTCATGCACATCGGTCTTTCCTCCGTCATCCGCGCCAACGCGGCGGGCGCGGACCTGCGGGTGATCGGCTCGCTGTCGAACGTCATCCGCTTCACCCTGTTCGGCAAGCCCGGCGTCACGACCGCGGGACAATTGAAGGGCGGCGTTTTCGCCATCTCCAGCGCCGGCTCGGAAAGCGATGTCACGATCACGCTCGCGCTGGAAAAGCTCGGCCTCTCGCGAGGCGACGTCAGCGTCAGGGAGGTCGGCTCCGGCGGCCAGCGTCTCGCCGCCGTGCGCTCCGGCGCGGTGACGGCGACGGCCCTCAACGAGCCCTATCGCACGCAGGCCTTCGAGGAGAAGCTTCCGGTTCTCGTCGATCTCGTTCCCGACCAGACGCCGTGGATATTCTCCGGCCTCGTCGCCGACGCCGCTTACGCGAAATCGAACCGCGACGCGCTGCTGCGCTTTCTGCGCGCCACCGTCGAGGGAAATTATCTCGCGATGAGCAACGAGGCGCGCGGCAAGGAAACGCTCGCCCGGGTTCTCAAGATCACGGACCCGAAAATCCTCGAAATCAGTTACGGCGACTTTCGCCAGCAATCGCCGCCCGACGCGGAAATCAGCCGCGAGGGCGCGCTGCGCAACATCGCGCTCGTCGCGGCGCCCGGCGGCAAGCGCGCCGTCGAGGATTATTGCGACACGAGCTTTTCGGAGGAACTGCGCCGCGAGGGATTCTTCGCGGCCATGCGGGCGAAATACGGCAAGCCCTGATCCGCTCGACGCCTCCTCTCCCAGGAAGGAAAACAAAATGTCCGCGAACTCCATCACGCGCCGCGCCGCCACCGCCAGCCTTCTCGCCGCGGCGGCCACGGGAGCGCGCGCCCAGCCACTCATTCCCTTCAAGGTTGGAATCGCCTCGCCATCGACGACCTTTCTCGCCATCTGGATGGCGGACGCGGCGGGCTTCTACAAGGCCAACGGCCTCGCCTTCGAGACCTTCGACATGGTGGGCGGCGCGGAATCCGGACCGACGCTGTCGAGCGGAAAAATCCAGCTCATGCACATCGGCCTGTCCTCGGTCATCCGCGCCAACGCGGCGGGCGCGGATCTGCGCGCCATCGGCTCGCTGTCGAACGTCATCCGCTTCACCCTGTTCGCGAAAGAGGGCGTGACGACCGCGCGACAATTGAAGGGCGGCGCGCTCGGCATTTCAAGCGCCGGCTCGGAAAGCGAGGCGACGATCGCCGTGGGACTTGAAAAGCTCGGCCTGACGCGCGCCGACGTGAAGACCGTCGAGATTGGCACGGGCCGCGACAGGCTCGAGGCCGTGCGCGCGGGAAAGGTCGCCGCGGCCTCGCTCAACGAGCCTTATCGCACGCAGGCTCTGGAAATGGGCATGAAACCGATCATTGATCTGGTGCCGGACCACGTCGCCTGGGTTTACAGCGGCCTCGTCGCGCACGCGCCCTACATCAGGTCGAACCGGGACGCGCTGCTGCGTTTTCTTCGCGCCACCATCGAGGGCAACTACCTCGCGCTCTCCAGCGAGGCGCGCGGCAAGGAGGTGCTCGCGAAGGCGCTGAAGATCGCCGACAGGAAAGTGCTCGACATCAGCTACAAGGACTTTCACGACCAGTCGCCGCGCAACGCCGAGGCGAGCCGCGAAGGCGCCACGCGCAACATCGCGCTCGTCGCCGCTCCCGGCGCGAGGCACGATGTCGAATCGTACGTCGATTTCAGCTTCGGCGAGGAGCTCCGCCGCGAGGGCTTTTACGCCGCGATGGAGACGAAATACGGGAAGCCGTGAGAATGTTCACTGCGCGAGGCTGAACTTCGCGGCGCGGTCGATCTGGTCCTTCGGGGCGGCGTAGGCCGATTCCAGCATCGCCCGGATTTCGTCGCCGGTCATCGGATCGATGTCGAGCCTGATCTTTTTCGCGTCGGCGAGGAACAGCGGATCGACGAGCGCCTCGTCGAAGGCCTTTTTCAACGCCGCAGCGCGATCGGCCGGCAGGTCCGGCGGCGCCATGAAGGGCCGCCCGAATTCCTGCGGAAGAACCACGAGTTCGAAAACCTTCCTGTCCGCCGCGTTGGCGAACATGTCGAGCGCCAGCGGCACGTCGGGCAATTCCTTGTGTTTCGAGAGGCCAAGCTGCGCGAGCAGCTTCAACTTCCCGTCGGCGATCCATTGCGGCGCGATGGCCTTGTAGGTTTGCCACGCGAGGCCGCACACGCCCTCGGTTTCGCCGCGTTCCATCGCGAGGCGCATTTCATTGGTGGAATAGCCGGAAATCACCTTGAACTTCGTGCCAAGCAAGGCGTTGAGCACGGCGGGGAAAATCGCCGGCGTCGCGTTGGTGCCCGTGGCGCCGGTGAGCACCTCGCGCTTTTTCGCGTCCTCGATCGAATTGATCGCGACTGTGCGCCAGACGAGACAGGTCGCCGTCTGCTTGTCGAGGCTGCCAAGCCAGGTGAATTTCCGCGAGTCGAACTTCGCCGATGGATCGCCGAAAATCGGCAGCATGAACACGGTGTTGAACGGCGCCGCGATGGCCGATCCATCCTTTGGCGCCGAATTGTACATGAAATTGACGTTGAGCAGCCCGCCCGCGCCCGGCATGTTTTTCACGACGACCTGCGGAGCGCCCGGCAAATGCCGCGCCAGATGCGGCGTGAACACGCGCGCGATCTCGTCGAAGCCGCCGCCGGCGCCGGAACCGACGTAAACCGAAAGCGGCGTCTTTCTGTAAAACTCCTCGACGGTTTCGGCGCGCGGCGCGCCAGCCGCCGCCAGGACAATCGCCGCCGCGAAAAGACCCCGCTTCATGGCCGCTCCTATTGCGCGCTGTAGGCGGGACTTTTCGAAACGTTCCGCCACTTGACGATGTCGTCCGCCATTGCCCTGACCAGAAACTCCGGCGTTCCCCCCACGATGGCGAAGCCGAGGGCGGCCAGCTTGTCCTGCATCTCCGGCGTCTTCAACACCGCGTTCACGTCGGCGTTCACGCGCGCCAGAATGTCCTTCGGCGTGCCTTTTGGCGCGAACAGGCCGAACCAGGTCGATGGCTCGACGAGAGGAATGCCGAGCTCCCTGAACGTCGGGACATCCGGCAATTCGCGCGCGCGCTCGGCGCCCGAGACCGCGAGCGCCCGCAGGTTGCCGCCCTTGATGACGCCGAGCTGTCCGCCAAGCGTCGAAATCCAGAAGGTGACGCGCCCGGCGCCAACGTCCGTCTGCATTTGCCCGACGTTGCTGAACGGCACGTGACGCGCGCGAAGGCCCGTGTAATCGGCGAGCAGCACGGTCGCGAGATGTCCGCTGCTGCCGATGCCGAGCGAGGAATAGTTGAGTTCGTCGGGCCTCGCCTTGCCGTCGGCGACGATGTCGAGGACCGACTTGTAGGGCGAATTCTTGCCAACCATCAGCACGTCCTGCGCGTAGCCGACGAAAATGACCGGCTCGAAATCCGCGACGGGATCGAGGTTCGGCACCGGCGCCAGCGTCACGTTCGCCGACAGCGGCTGGCCGCCCATGTGCAACGTGTAGCCATCGGGCGCGGCGCGCGCGGCGGCGACCGCGCCGATGTTTCCGGCGGCTCCGGGGCGGTTGTCCACCACGACGCCCTGTTTCCATTTCTCCGCGAGCTTTTCGGAGAGAATGCGCGTCAGCGCGTCGATGGTGCCGCCGGTGCTGAAGGCGACGATTATTTTCACCGGACGATCCGGCCAGCCTTGCGCGAAGGCGGGCGTGAGCGAGAGACACGCGGCGGCGGCGAGACAGGCGCGGCGCGACGGCGCCCAAGTGAACTTCATCGATTCCTCCCGGACCATTCGCGGGCAAGGTGCCACAGGGCGCGCGCCGCGCAAAGCCGGAACCGCGGCGCGTTCAGACGAGCTTGACGAGCTGCTTGCCGAAATTGCCGCCCTTGAGCATCGAGAAAAACGCGGCCGGCGCGGCTTCGAGCCCGTCCGCGATGGTTTCCCGCCATTTCAGCCGGCCCGACTTGACGTGTTCGCCAAGCTCCGCCTGCGCCTTCGGCCAGGACTCCATGTGATCGCTGATGATGAATCCCTGAATTTTCGCGCGTTTCTCCAGCACCACGCGCATGTCGGGCAGCGACGTGGGCGTGCCGTCGTAGCCGGAGGCGACGAGACCGCAGAGGGCGACCCGCGCGAAGGGGCTGAGACGGCGCATCGACTGCGCGAAGGGCTCCGCGCCGACGTTCTCGAAGAGCCCGTCGACGCCTTTTGGACAGGCGTCCCTCAAATCCTCGCCGAAGCTCGCGGAGCGGTGATCGACGCAGGCGTCGAAGCCGAGTTCCCCGCGCGCGAAGGCGCATTTTTCCGGCCCGCCGGCGACGCCGACGACGCGCGCGCCCGCGATTTTCGCGAGCTGCCCGGCGATGGCGCCGACCGCGCCCGTCGCGGCGGACACGACGAATGTCTCGCCGGCCTTCGGCGCGATGATCTCGTGGACGCCATGCCAGGCGGTGACGCCGGGCATCCCCAGCACGCCGAGATATGCCTGCATGGGCGCGATTTTCAGATTGATCTTGCGCGTGTCGCGACCGTCGCTCTTGCAGAACAACTGCCAGCCGCCGGTGCAGGCGACGATGTCTCCGAGACCGAAGCGCGCGTTGCGCGTGGCGACGACCTCGCCGACCGTGCGCCCGGTCATCGCCTCGCCCAGCGGCTGCGGCGATGCGTAGGACGGCGCGTCGTTCATGCGCCCGCGCATGTAGGGATCGAGAGAGAGATAGTGATTGCGCACGATCACCTCGCCCTCGGCGGGCGCGGCGAGATCGCTTTCCACGAGACGGAAGTTGTGCGGCCCCGCCGGTTGTTCGCGCGTGGGGCGGGTCGCGAGGATGTAACCCTGATTGCGAGGCATATGGATCGTCCTCTTCGCGGGAGTGTTATTTCGGCCCCTGGCCCGCGGGCGCGAGGTTAAGGCTTTCGAGCCGGCGCAGCAACGCCGGGTCTGGCTCGCGCCCGCTCGTGAACAGGGCCTCGCCGCCGGCGGCGAACCGCGCGACGTCGCCCGCCGGAAAGCCGCGGCCGAGCACCAGCCGCTCGACCTGGCGCGCGATGGCGGGCGCGGGATCCACCCATTCGACGGGCCACGGGGCGACGCGGCGGAACAGATCGAGCAACAGCGGATAATGCGTGCAAGCGAGCACGACGTGATCGGTGCGCCGCCCGCCGCGCGTGACGAAACAGGGCGCGATCTCCCGCGCCACCGCGTCCTCGTCGATGGCGACGCCGCGCATGTGGTCCTCGGCGAGCGCGGCGAGATGGCGCGACCCGACGAGCTCCACCTCGCAATGGCTCGCGAAACTGTCGACGAGATCGCGCGTGTAGTCGCGCGTCACCGTGCCCGGCGTCGCCAGCACGGATATCAGCCGCGAACGCGATTGCTCCGCGGCCGGCTTGATCGCGGGAACCGTTCCGACAAAGGGGATGCGGGGCCACGCCGCGCGCAAGGGCGGCAACACCAGCGTCGAGGCTGTGTTGCAGGCGATCACGATCACGTCGGGCGCGCGCGCCTCGATGTGCGGCGCGATCACCTCGCGCACCCGCGGCACGAGCCGTTCCGCCGGAATTTCGCCATAGGGAAACACGGCGTCGTCGGCGACGTAGCGATAGGTCGCGCGAGGCCGCAGCGACGCGATCTGCTCGAAAACGGTCAGTCCGCCGAGCCCTGAATCAAAAACGAGAATATCGGGCGTCATTCTGTTCACGCGGCCCCGATTAGCGCGCCGGGGCGCAAAAGCCAATTGTCACGGCGTCGCCCGCCGGCCCGCCGCCGCGCGCGCCGCCGCCCGCCCGGCCAGACAGGCGCCGCCCGCCGTCATCGCCGCGCCGAAGCTCCCGTCGTCGCCCGCCGCGGTCGCCTCGCCCGCGAAAAAGAGCTTTTCCGCGACCGGCCGCCCCAGTTTCGCGCGGGCGCCCGCCTCGCCCGGCAAGGCGTGCGAATAGCAGCCGAGCGCGTGGGGGTCAGCGCTCCAGCCGTGCATCCGGCCGCCCGCGAAGGCCTTGCGCGCCGAGGAGCCGACCATGCCGGCGAAACGCCCGAGCAGCAACTCGATGGCGTCGCGCTCTCCCAGCCCCACGACCTCGCGCGCGTGATCGCCGCCCAGATAGGCGATGACCACGTTCCGGTCGAAGGGAAAACATTCGAAGTTGAAACCGGCGCGCGGCCCCTGGCTGTCCCAGAGATTGCTGTTGGGCGGCAGGTCGAACCGCTGGCCGCCGAAACTCAGGCCAACCTTGGTGAGCGCCCCCATGCCAAGCCCGGCGATTCCCGCCCGCGTCTCCGCCGGCAGCGGCGGATCGAAGCGGATCGCGCCGCCCGCGAGCACGCCGGCGGACACGGTGACGATCGCCGCGGCGGCCGTGAAGGCGCCGGCGTCCGTCTCGACGCGAACGCCGCTTCCGCCCCACGAAACCACGCGCGCCGGCGTCGACAGACGCACGGGAATGTCCGCGCCGAATTTTCGCACGAGCGCGCCGTAACCGTCGGGCAAGACCAGGTCGTCGCCGGACCACAGCCTCGCGTAGTCCAGCGCCGAAACGCGTTCGGGCTCCTCGCCGAGACTCATGCGCGCGAGGCCGGAGACGCCGCGCTCCATGTCGGCGTCGCCTCGCACCCGTTCGACGAAGGAGACGTCGGGAACCGGGCCGGTCTCCGTTTCGAACATGTCGGACACGCCGGTCCAGAAGGCGCGCCGGTCGCGGCCCCGCTCCGACCGTTTGCCATTTTCGAAAAACCGGCTGGCGCCGCGCGGCAGGCTCGCCTCGTCGATGGCCTCGACGCCAAGGCGCCGCGCTTCCTCGCGCCACGGATTGCGTTCCGCCCAGTGAATGTAGAACGCGCCCGCGTCATAGGGCGCGCCAAGCGCGGTCTCGGTGAAAACGCGCCCGCCAATCCTGTCGCGCGCCTCGATCAGAATGAAACTCCGGCCGAGCAGCCGAGATTCACGGGCGGCCGACAGACCCGCCGCCCCCGCCCCGACAATGGCGACGTCCACGTCGAAGATCGATCCCGCGGCGCGCAACGCGCGGGGCAAGGCGACACCCGCGAACGACGCGAGAAAGGCGCGGCGGGAAATGGAGTTTGGCATGAATGATCGATCGCGCGAGTCTGTGTCTCTTGTGTGGCGACCTATTCCAGCTTGATCCCGGCCATCCGGATGATCGGTCCCCACTTCGCCAGATCGCTCTTCGTCAACTCGCCCAGCGCGACCGGCCCGCCCTTCATGGGCTCGACTCCGAGCCCCGCGAGCTTTTGCCTGACCGCGGGCGTCGCGAGGATCGCGGCGATCTCGAGGTTCAGCCGCGCGACGATCGGCTGCGGCGTGCCGGCGGGCGCGTAAAACGCGAACCAGGTGCTCGCCTCGAAGCCGGCGACGCCCGCCTCCATCGCGGTCGGCACGTCCGGCAGCACGCCGGAGCGCGTCGCGCCCGTGGTGGCGAGCGCGCGCACGGCGCCGCTCTTCACGTGCGGCGCGCCGGTGAGGACGAAGTCGAAAAACACCGGTGCCTGCCCGGCGATGACGTCGATCATGGCGAGTGGATTGCCGCGATAGGGCACGTGCGCCAGATCGATGCCCGTTTGCGCCTTGAAAAGCTCCACCGCGAGGTGGTTGGTCGTGCCGAAGCCCGCCGAGGCGTAATTGATCTGACCGGGCCGCGCCTTCGCCTCGGCGATCAGTTCCGCGAGAGTTCTGGCCGGAAACGAGGGATTCACCACCACGACCATCGGAATCGAGCCAACCAGCGTCACCGGCTCGAAATCCCGGACGGGATCGAAGGAGAGGTTCGTGTAAAGCGCCGGCGCGATGGCGATGGAGCTGGGCGTCACCAGCAGCGTCGTCCCGTCGGGAGCCGCCCGCGCCACGGCGTCCGTCCCGATGTTGCCCCCGGCGCCGGTGCGGTTGTCCACGACGAAGGGCTGGCCGAGCCGCTCCTGAAGCTCGTGGCCGATGATTCGCGCCAGCGTGTCCGCCGAGCCGCCGGCTGGAAAAGGCACGACGAGCCTGACGGGCTTCGTCGGCCAGGACTGCGCTGAAGCGGGCGCCGCGCAACAGGCCAACGCGAAAAGCGCGAGGAAGGCGCGTTTGGCGAACGACATGGTTTCCTCCTGGCGCGACCCGCGTCGAACGCGGCGCGCCGTGTCTAGCACGTCCCCGCGGCAGCGGCGAAATCGCAGGGCTTTCCGCCAAGCCGGGCCCACAACCAGTCGCCGACGCGCCGCATCACGGCGGGATCGGCCAGCACCAGATGGCCCCTGCCCGGAACCGCCATGAACTCCCTCGGTTCATGCGCGCTCTCGAAAAGCGCGCGCGCGAACCGGATCGGCACGATTACGTCGGTTTCTCCGTGAACCATGAGCAGGGGCGCGCGGATGTCGCGGATGAACCGGTCGGAGCGAACCCTGTCGCGCATGATCAACCGCGCGGGAAAGCCCCAGAAACGATCCGCGACGAGATCGGCGGCGGAACTGTAGGCGCCGTCGGCGACGACCGCCGCGACCTCCCGCCGGGCCGCGAGATTGAGAGCGACGCCAGCCCCGTAGGATTCCCCGAGCAGCGCGATTCCGGACGCGGGAAATCCGAGTTCGACGGCCTTGAGCCAGGCGGCGTCGGCGTCGAGATACAGCCCGCCCTCTTCGGGAACGCCCGTGGAGCCGCCATAGCCGCGATATTCCAGCGCCAGCATCGCGAAACCGTTGTCGACGATTCCTTTCGCGCGCGACAGCGTCTCCGAGAGATTGCCGATGTCGCCATGCAGATAAATGACGAGCGGCGCGCCGGGGCGCGGCGTGTACCAGGCGACCAGGGTTTCTCCGTCGGCCGTCGCGATGTCGATCTTGCGCGTGGCGGACGGCAGGCCCGACTCCGCGAGCGGAGCGACCGACGCATCCGGATAGTAAAAAACCCTGAAATAACGATACGCGATCGCCGCCGTGCCGAAGACATAGATCACGACGACCATCGTCGCGACGAACATGAAGGCTTCCCATGGCGAGAAGCTTCGGCTGGCGATCCGCATGATTCGCACCGTGTTGCGTGAGCGCGGACTCTGGCACGGGTCGGGGCGCCGGGCTATCGCCGGTCAGCTCTCCGGCGCCGGCCCGTCGGCGGCGGCCTTCGGCGCGCGCACGCGCTTGCGGGTCTTGGCCGCCTTGCGCGGTCCCTCCACGAGACGCACGATGGCGCCCCTCAGCGTGCGAACGTCCTGTTCCGTCAGGTTCATGCGGTGAAACATGTTGCGCAGGTTGCGCTGCATGACGGGGCGCTTGCCCTCCGGGCGGAAAAACCCGTTCTTTTCGAGCGCGTCCTCGAAATATTCGAAAAACGACAGCGTCATTTCGCGGGTCGCCGGCGGCGAGCGGTCGATCTGCGCGAACGGCAGCACGTCCCCCCGCGCCGCGCGGAACCATTCATAGCCCGTGAGCAGGACCGCCTGGGCGAGATTGAGCGAGGCGTAGGCGGGATTGACGGGAAAGGTGATGATCGCGTCGGCGATGGCGACCTCGTCGTTGTCGAGCCCGGTGCGCTCCGGCCCGTACATCACGCCGATCTTTTCGCCCGCCGCCACGCGCGAGGCCCCGGCGGCCATGGCCTCGACCGGCGGCAGCACCGGCTTGCCCTGCCCGCGCTCCCGCGCCGTCGTCGCGTAAACGAAATTCAGATCGGCGACGGCGGATTCGACGCTGTCGAAGAGCTTCGCGCCTTCCAGCAGATGCACGGCGCCCGCGGCCGCCGCGTGGGCGCCCTTGCGCAGCGCCCCGGTGCGCGGCCAGCCCTCGCGCGGATTGACGAGGCGCAGATCGGAAAGGCCGAAATTGGCCATGGCGCGCGCGCACATGCCGATGTTCACGGCGAGTTGCGGCCGCACCAGTACGATGACCGGCCCGCCGGAAATCGCGGGGCGTGACCTGTCCGTGCCTGCGCCGACCATGGTTCGCGTCTCCTGGCCCCGAAGCGGAGCCCGCGACCTTTGCATCACTGACCGGGCGACGCGCAAGCCGCGGGCGCGACAACGGCGAAATTGCCCGGACGCGTCAACAGTGCGAGAAAGGGGTCATGCCAAGCAAACGCCCGCGCCGATGACCGATCAACGCCGGACGCCCCTCGATTCGCGCCCCTTCAAGCCCAACGGGCCGCTGATCTGGGGCCTCACCATCAGCCAGATGATGGGCTGGGGCGCTCTCTATCATTGCTTCCCGGTTTACATGAAGCCGATGCAGCAGGAATTCGGCTGGTCGGTCACGGACCTCAACTGGGCCCTGACCATCGGCCTCGTCACCGCCGATCTCGTCGCGGTTCCCGTGGGCCAGTGGATCGACAGGCACGGCGGCCGCGTCGTGATGACTCTCGGCGCGGCGCTCGGCGCGGCGATGGTGGGCCTGTGGTCCCAGGTCAACGACCTCGTTTTTTTCTACGCCATATGGGCCGTCATCGGCCTCGCGATGGCCTGTTCGCTCGGCAACACGCAGTCGGCGGTCGTGACCGCCAACGTCCGCGACTATCGCCGCGGCATCGCCTATCTCTCGTTTTTTTCCTCGCTCGCCTCGACGATCGCCATTCCCGCCGCGAGCATCCTGCTGACCCACATGGGCTGGCGGCAGGCCCTGCTGTTCCAGGCCGCTCTGCAATTCTGCGGCCCGGCGATGATCAACTTCGTCGTGTTGCGCGGCACGAAGGGGAGCATGAGCGGCGAGGCCGCCCGCGCGCGCGCCGCGGGCGAACCCACCCCCGTCCCCGCCGCGATGCGTCAACGCGCGTTCTGGCTGCTCGCCATCGCCTGCAGCATCCACTGGTTTACGTCGATGAGCGTCTCCATCCACATTCTGCCGCTGATGCAGGAGCGCGGGCTCAGCCTCGAGACCGCTGTGTCGCTCATCGCGCTGAACGGCCCCGCCGCCGTGATGGGGCGGCTGATGATGTTCTATCTCGTCCCCGGCAATTCCGGCCTCGTGACCGGCCGGATCGCGTTTCCGGTGTTCTCTCTCGGCGCGTTCATTCTCGCGGTGGCGAGCGGCTCGAACATCTGGGGATTCGTGGCCTATTCCTTCACCTTCGGCATGGCGGCGGGCGTGCTGATGGTGGTGCGCCAGACCAGCGTCGCGGAGATTTTCGGCGTGCGCGGCTATGGCGCCATCACCGGCGCGCTGGCGACGGTCGCCATCCTGCCGCGCACGACCTCGCCAGTTGCCGTGGCCTTCCTGCGCGACTGGTTCGGCAATTACGACAACGTGATCTGGATTCTGTTCGGCTTCACGGTGATCGGAACCATCGCGTTTTACCTCGCCGCGGCGGAGGGACGGCAGGATTCAACCCTGCCACGAAAATAAGGCGGGTTTGACAAGCCCTCCCGCCCCGCACACGCTGCGCCGCCCATCGAAACCGACGAGGAAACATGCACTGGACTGGAACCTGGACCACGAGCGCCGCCGCCATTGACGGCGCCTCCTTCGAGAACCGCACCCTGCGCATGCTCATGCGCTCGAGCATCGCCGGCAAAACCGCGCGCATCCGCCTTTCCAACGCCCATGGCTCGGCGCCCGTCGAGATCGCCTCCGCCTCGATCGCCCTGCGCCGGGGCGACGCCGCCGCGATCCGCCCTGGCAGCGACATCGAACTGACCTTCGGCGGCGAGGCGAGCGTGACCATCGCCGCCGGCGCTCTCGTGCTGAGCGACCCCGTCGACATCGACCTTCCCGCCCTCGCCGACGTGGCGGTGACGCTCTACGTTCCCGACAAGGTGACGGAGATTTCCGGCCACAAGGGCGCGCGGCAAGTGAATTACCTCTCGCCCCCCGGCGATTTCAGCAAGGCCGCCGACATGCCCGTCGGAGAGGAAATCGAATCCTGGTATTTCACCACCTGCATCGAGGTGGCCGCTCCCGCGGCGACGCGCGGCATTGTCTGCATGGGCGATTCGCTCACCGACGCGAACATCTCGACGCCCAACGCCAACTGCCGCTGGCCGGACCAGCTCGCCCGCAGACTCGTCGCCGCGCGCGGCCCGCGCTTCGCCGGCGTGATGAACCAGGGCATCGGCGGCAACCGCGTCTGTCACGACGTGCAGGCCGACAACGGCCAGAAACGCTTCGACCGCGACGTTCTCGCCCAACCCGGCGTCACCCACCTGATTTTGCTGCTGGGGACGAACGATCTGCGCAACCGCCGCTCCAACGCCCGTCAGGAGGCGAACGCGCCCGCCATGATCGCCGGCCTGAAACAACTCGGCATGCGCGCGAAAGCGGCGGGGCTCGACGCCTATATCGGCACGTTGATGCCCTACGAGAACGAAACCTTCGTGCCCGGCTGCTGGAATCCGGCGCGCGAACAGGTGCGCCTCGCCGTCAACGACTGGATTCGCCGGGGAGAAATCTTCGACGCGGTGATCGACTTCGACAAGGCCCTGCGCGATCCGGAAAATCCCTCGAAGCTTCTGCCGAAATGGGATTGCGGCGACCACCTGCATCCCAGCGACGCCGGCTATCTCCACATGGGCGACTGCATCGACCTCGCCCTGTTCGACTGAGCGACGGTCCCGGGCGTCCGTTCCATGGGCGGAAAAATGGAGCGCGCGTCCGGAGCGTCGCCGCCGGATATTGGCAAAACGCGGGAATATGCGCAAAATCCTCGCCTGAACATTCCGCCTGGCGAGGAGTTCAACGTGACATACGGAACCCTGTTCGCGCGTTCGGCGCTTGTCGCCTTCGCCATGACAGTCGGCGCGAACACCTCCTTCGCCGATGGCAAGATCGCGCTGGTCGTCGGCAACGCGAACTACAAGAAAATCGACAAGCTCGAAAGCGCCACGAAGAGATCGGACGCCGTGGCCGGCGCGCTGGCGAAAATCGGTTTCGAGGTGATCGCGCGGAAAGACGCCGACAAGGCGAACATGGACCGGGCGTTGAGTGAATTCGCGCGGAAATCCGCGGGCTCGCGAGCCGCGCTCTTTTATTTCGCGGGACACGCCGTGAGCTATCGGGATCACGACTATTTCCTGCCGACCGGTATCGAGGTCGAGGACTTCAACGACATCGAATTCAGCGCCATCGACGTTGGCCGCGCCATCGACGCCATGTCGCGAAGCGACGGAATAAAAATCGTCGTTTATTCAAGCCCCGGCTATGTTCCCCTGCAAAAACGCCCTCCGAACTGCGATCCTGGACGGCGCGTCGAAAACCTGGCGTTCGTTTGCGGACTGGACCATGAGCTCGCGGCGAAGGGCGGCGCGGGTCCGGACGATTCCTTCACGTCGTCGTTTGTCGGACAACTCTCCGGGTCCGGCCTCGACGTCGAAGCCTTGTTCGGTCGCGTTGCGCGAGACGTTGTCGCGAAGGGCGGGCGGCCGCCGGATGTGTCCATGGAGCTTTCGAGGCGTTTCAATCTGGACAAACCGGATTGAGCGGCCCGCGATCCTCCAGTCGCGTCATGTCGAGAGCGTCTGCTCCATGAACAGCCGCCCGGCGTCGTAACGCTCGCCGATCAGCCCCTGATCGTGCGAATATTCGATGAAGCGCTCGAGATTCTTGCGGTTCGCGGCGAAGCCGTTCTTCCACGCGTCGCCCAGCGTTTCGCGTTCGCGCTCGTAATAGTGCCGCCCCCAGGCGAGCCGCGACCAGTTCGGATCCTCGAAGTAACTTTCCGCGATCTCCATCGACTTCGCGTACATCTCCATCAGCGCGAGGCCGATCCACGGCTCGCGCTCGGCGAGTTCCTTGCGCAGCGCCAGAATGTGCATGATCGGATAATAGCCGACCGTCCTGAAGTAGCGCAGTTCCTCGGCTTGCGTGTCGGGAAACAGCCGCCGCGTCTTCACCTTGCCGGACATGACGGAATGCGGCGGATGCGGCATGAACATGCAATCGATTTCGCCCTTGTCGAGCAACTCGCCGAGATCGGCGTCCTTCGGCACGCGCGTGATCCTGACGCCGGGCTTCGGCGTGAACGCGACCTTCTCGCCCGTCGAAACATGCCAGTGAATGTCCTCCCACGGCACGCCGTACTCGAACTTGAGATCGCCCTTGGCCAGAAGCGAAAGCGTCGTCTGGAACGACGACAGCGCGACCTTCTTGCCCACGAGATCGCGCGGCGAGGTCATCGGCGAATCCGCGCGCACGAACATGCCGCTCGCCGAAAACAGCCGGCGTGGAAACACCGGGACGCCCGTGATCGGCAGGCCGCGGTCGATCGCCATCAGATAGCTCGACATCGAGAATTCCGCGATGTCGAATTCGCCGCCGCGCAACATGCGCGTGTGACGATCGCCGCCGTCGCGCAACGGGCCGCTCTGGCCAACCTGGAACACCTCCAGCCGGACGCCGGGCGGCGGCTTCAGCGTGCCGTCGAAAAACGGCATGTGCCGGTCGTAGCGCTCCAGAGCGATGGACAGCTTGAGTCCCGGCATCGGTTCCTCCCGTGGCGCGCGGCGTGGCGCGGCCTCACCCGCGGCGATAAGGATAGCACCGCGCCTGTTCGAGCGTGATGCCAAAATGCGCGGCGAGCCGGGCGATCGCGTCGCCGTACGCCGGCCACGGATCGCTGTTCGCCTCGCCGACGATCACGGGGCGAAAGCCCGGATTCTCCTCGCCGCGCGGCGGCAACATGGCCGTGACGCGGGCCTTGCCGTCGTCGTCGCGGAGCGTCAGGAACAAAGGCGTCACGCGATTGATGTAATCGGCCTTGCCAATGTCCTGCTCGATATAGGGCGCCGACGCCGGCGGTCGCCAGGAGCGCGCCGCGTCCTCGCGCGCCTGGCGGAAGTGCTTTTCCACCGCGTGTTTCATCCCGGCGGATTCGCGGATGGCCTCGCCCTCCGTCTCGATGCGAAACCAGGTCAGCCTCGGCGAGGCGTCGCAAACATATTGCATGGCGGCTCCGGAACTGGCGCCGGGGCGCGGCGCGGATCGACCGGTACTGGCGCCAGATTAGGAGCCCGCGCGCCCGCGTCAATGCGCCTGTCGGCGCGACGGGAAAATTGACGCGCGCCGCGCCGCGCCCTAGCCTCGAGGCAGGGAAACAGCGGGCATCGCCCGCGACACGGGGGGAAACATGCGCGCGATCACGACGGCGCTTACACTAATGGGCGCGGCGAGCCTCGCGCCGGCGACGGCGCAGACAGCCCAGGATCCCGCGACCTTCTACAAGACACACACGGTGCGATTCATCGCCGGCGGCGGACCGGGCGGCGGCTACGACAATTACGCGCGTCTGCTCGCCCCGCATTTCGCCGCGGCGCTCGGAACGAACGTCATCGTCGATAACCAGCCCGCGGCGGGCGGCCTCGCCGCCCTCAACCACGTCACCGCGGCCGAACACGACGGCACGCAATTCATCATCATGAACGGCGGCGGCGCCGTGCTTTCGCAACTCTTCGATTTGCCAACGGTGCAATACGATCTCGCGAAGGCCGGCTATCTCGCGACCGTGAGCTCCTCGCCGTGGCTCGTGCTGGTGAAGCCGGACTCGCCCTACAAGTCGATGGCCGATCTCGTGAAATCCGGCGCCACGATCCGCTGGCCCGCGACCGGCCCCATCGACGGCCTGTCCGACGGCGCCTCGATGATGTGCGAGGCCTATGGCCTCGGCTGCCGCGTCGTCATGGGGTACAAATCGAGCAACGAAGGATCGCTCGCCATCGTGCGCGGCGAGATGGACGCGCTCTACGTGTCCGACACGTCCGCCAACAATTACATCAAGTCGGGACAGAACCGCGCCATCGCCGTGGTCGCGAAGGCGCGCACGCGTTTCTTCCCCGACATGCCCACGGTGTTCGAGGGCGCCGCGCTCCCGGCGGACCAGGCCTGGTGGCTCTCGGCGCGTTCCGAGGTCGACGCGCTTGGCCGCGTCATCCTCACGTCGGGCCAGGTTCCGCCCGACCGCCTCGCTTACCTGCAAGGCGTGATTAAAAAGGTGCTCACCGATCCGGCCATGCTCGCGGAAGGCGACAAGCTCGAACGCTACGTCGAATACCAGGACCCCGAGGCGACGAAAAAGCGCGCGCTCGGCCTCATCGCCGACGTCACCGGCGACCGCAAGGCGCGGCTGAAGAACGTCGTGATGCAGAAATACCTGCCGGGCGGGCAATAGGGACGGCGCGGGACAACCCTCGAAGTCCCGGGGCGAACCCTCAGGGAGGATTGACGACCTTCGGAACGTCGCCCGCCTCGATCGACATGAGGTCGCGTCCAACCTGCAGCGGGCCGTCATAGACGGACCGCGTTCGCGCGACGAGATCCGGCTCGCGAGCGGTTCCATTGAGCCCTATGTGGCTGTAAACGGCGAGTTTGGGCCTGGCCTCGGCGAACACGCGACCGGCGTCCTCGGGCGACGCGAGATGCTGGTAGATCGCCTGATAGGCGGGAAACTGCTTCAACAATTCGTCCGGGATCACGGTCACGCAGTGGACCAGCACGTCCACGCCCTTCGCCTGCCGGACGACTTCCTCGCTGTATCGCGTGTCGCCGGACAGGACGACGCCATGGCCCCGGTATTCGATCTTGTAGCCATAGGAGGGAACCACCAGCGGACCGTGATCGTTGATGAACGCGCTCACGCGCAAGCCATCCCTCTCGTAAGCCACGCCCGGCAGGATCTCGTGCGCGTCGAACGCGATTCCCGCCTCCGGGTTGCGTTCATCAGCGAGACGAATCTCGATGTCGCGCATGAAGGCTTCCGTCAGGCCTTTCGTCAGTTTGCGCAGGCCGGGCGGTCCGTAAATGGCCATGGGCGCGCTTCTCGCGCCATACGCTGGCTTCAGCCAGCCCGTCAGCCACAGGTCGGGCAGGCCGACGAGATGGTCCGAATGGAAATGCGTGAGAAAATGCGCGTCGATCGACCCGAAGGGAATCTGGCGTTGAGCCAGCCGGATGGTGACGCCCCGGCCGAAGTCGAACAACAATTTTTGATCGCCAGCCTCGACGAGCGTGCTGTATCCGAAACGCTCCGGCGACGGGACGGGCGTTCCGGTTCCCAGCAAGGTGACGCGCAGCGCGTCTTCGGCGGCGCGTCCCTCCCGGGGCGACAGAAGCAGGCACGACAGAAGGGCGAGGATGATTCTGAACCGCAAGGGATGGCGCTCCCGAAATTCCAGAGGCGCGGCGATCATAGTCGAATGGACACGGATCGTCACGCGCGCGCCACGCGCCAGGCGACGGTCAGTTCAGCCTGGCTCCGTTCGCGATCAGGATGGCTTTCGCGCGATCCACCACGCCACGCGGCGTTGAATAAATATCGTGCATCAGCGCCTCCATCCGCGCGCTCGACAGCGGGTCGAGATCGACATTCATGGCCTCGACCTCGGCGCGATAGGCGGGATCGCGCGTGGTCTGGAGAAACGCCTCGCGCAGCGCGGCGAGCCGGTCCGCGGGAACGTCGGGCGGCGCGACGAAGGCGAAGCCGATGCCCTGTTGCTTGCCAAACAGCTCGAGCAGCGCGCGGTCCTCCGAATTTCTGGCGAGATCCTGCGCGAGCGGCGTGGACGGAAGATCGGGATGTTTTCGAAGCGCGTGCTGAAGGATGAAGTTGACCTTTTTCTCGCGCCACCAGTCGTCTTTCGTGCCGCGCATCGCCCCCATCGACCAGCCGCCGCGGCCATCGACCTCGCGGCGCTCCATGGCGAGCGCCATGTCGCCGCCGCCGGGATAGCCCGGAATGACCCTGAACTTCGTGCCGAGCGTCTCGTTGTAGAGAAACGGCAGCACGCTGCCGTCTCCACCGCCGCCCGCGGAGGCCAGCACGACCTCCTGCCGGATGGCGTCGGCGAGAGTCTTCGCGCTGGCGTCGCGCCAGGTGACGGTGATCGAGGTTTCCGGCGAGCGGGAGCCGATGAAGCTGAATTTCAGCGGATCGAAGGTCGCGTCGGGATAGCCGAGCAACGGCATGAGATAGACGCCGCGCTGAAGGATGCCGAAGACGGTCCCGTCCTTCGGCGCGACATGCGCGAGATGTTGCGTCGCCTTCAGCGCGCCGGCGCCCGGCATGTTCTGGACGGAGATCGCGGGATTGCCGGGAATGTACTTGACCATGTGGCGCGCCAGCGCGCGCGCGTCGTTGTCGTGCTGGTCGGGCGGCGCCATGCCCACGACGAGCGTGATGGTCTTGCCGCGGTAGAAATCCTCGACCGCGCCGGCCCGCGCGGCGCCCGCCGCGACCAGCGCGGCGAACGCGAGACACACTGCTCCCGTGCGCATGTTCCCTCCCGCTTTTTCGCGCTTCGCGCGCGTTCTAGTTCAGCACCGCGCCCTGCGCGCGCAGGATGTTCTTGGCGCGGTCGACGATGGCGCGCGGCGTCGCGTAAATGTCCTTGATCAGCGCGTCCATCTGCGCGCCGTTGAGCGGCGCGACCTCGGCCTGCATCGCCTTCGCGTCGGCGAGATAGACGGGATCGCTCATCGTCCTGACATAGGCCTCGCGCAGCGCGGCGATCCGCTCCGGCGGAATGCCCGGCGGCGCGAAGACGGGAAAGCCGATCTCCGTTCGCTTGGCGAAGAGATCGAGCAAGGCGCGGTCGGCCTCGTTCTTCGCGAGATCCTGCGCGCGCGGCACGGGTGGCATCTCCGGATTCACGCGCAGCCCGTGTTGCAGGATGACGTTGCCGCGCTTGTCCTGCCACCAGTCCTCGTGCGTGCCGCGCATGGCGCCCACCGACCAGCCGGCGCGGCCATCGACCTCGCGCCGCTCCATCGCGAGATTCATGTCGCCGCCGCCGGAATAGCCGACGACGACCCGGAACTTCGTCCCGAGCGTCTCGTTGTACATGTAGGGCATGGTGTTGCTGTCGGCGCCCGCGCCGGCGGAGGCGAGAACCGCCTCCTGTTGCATCGCCTGCTGGATCGTCTTCACCCTGGCCTCGTGCCAGAGCACGACGATGGAGGTCTCCGGCGCGCGCGAGCCGATGAAATTCAGCTTCGTCGGATCGAAGGTCGCGTCCGGATAGCCGAGCAGCGGCATCATCATGATGCCGCGCTGGACGACGCCGAACATCAGCCCGTCCTTTGGCGCGACCGTGGCGAGAAATTGCGCCGCCTTCAGCGAGCCCGCGCCCGGCATGTTCTGCACGACGATCGCGGGATTGCCGGGAATGTATTTTCCCATGGTCTTTTGCAGGGCGCGCGCGTCGTTGTCGTGCTGGTCCGGCGGCGCCATGCCGACGACGATGGTGATGGTCTTGCCCCTGTAGAAATCCTCCACGGGATCGGCGAGCGCCGCGCCCGCCGCGAAAGCGGCGAGAACGACGCCGGTCAATGGCGCCTTCATGATGTCTCCCTCCCCGTCCCGTCAGTTTTTATAGGACGGATAAAGCTCGTCGCAGAGCGCCATCAGGGCCGGCCAGTCGCGCTGTCCGAGCGGCTTGTTGCCCTCGTGGAAAATTCGCGCGCTCTTCTCCAGCACCTCCTCGGGCGCCATGGAATAGGGCATGTTCGAGGCCAGAACCTGCATCTGCGTCTGGCAGCTCTTCTCGAGGTGATACATGAGATGAAACGCCTCGCCGCAATTGACGCCGGCCGTGAGCAGGCCGTGATTGCGCAGGATCATCACCTTGTGCGGACCGAGATCCTTCGCGATGCGTTCGCGCTCGGAAATGTCGCGCGAGACGCCCTCGTGGTCGTGATAGGCGGTGCGCTTGTAAAAGCGCAACGATCCCTGGTTGAGCGGCAGCAGCCCGCAATCGAGCGCCGACACCGCCTGTCCCGCGACCGTGTGCGTGTGCAGCACGCAATGCAGATCCATGCGCGTCATGTGGATGGACGAGTGAATGACAAACCCGGCGACGTTCACCTCGTAGGGCGACTCTTCCAGCATCTTGCCGTTGACGTCGATCTTGATCAGCGAGGAGGCCGTGATCTGCTCGTAGAGCAGGCCATAGGGATTGATGAGAAACTGGTCGGTCGTGCCGGGCACGCGAAGCGAAATGTGATTGTTGACGAGATGCGTCCAGCCCTCGTGGGCGACGAGCCGATAGGCGGCGGCGAGTTCGCGCCGCGCCTGCCATTCCGCGTCGCTCACCTTGCCCTTTTTGGATTCGATCGGTTTCAGCATGGTCTCCCCCGAAATGATTTCCACCCATTGTGGCACGCCGCGCGCCGGACGCAAGCGGCGCGCCATGGTTTGATTTCGCCGGCGCGTCAGGGCATTCTGAACGCTCGGAAACAAACCGAAAAAGCCCCGGACGGAGGAAACATGTTCACACGACGCGCGTTCACGGCCAGCGCCCTCGCGACGCTCGCGCCATCGCCATTGCTCGCCCAGGCGCAAGGCCCGCTCGTCAGGGTCGGCACGTTGAAAATGGGCTCGCTCACCAATGTGTGGGTGGCGAAGCAGGCCGGCTTTTTCGAGCGCAACGGGCTCAACGTGGAGCTCGTCGAATTTCGCAACGGCAACGAGGCCATCGCCGCGCACCAGGGCGGCTCGGTCGATATTCTGCTCACCATTCCCGGCACCTCGATGGCGGCGCGCGAACGCGGTTTCGATCTCGTCATGCTGACGCAAAGCGAGGTCTCGAAATCCGAGGGCCCGGATTCCGGCGCCATCATGGTGCGCGCGGATTCGCCGATCAGGACGGTCAGGGACCTCGAGGGCAAGCGCCTCGGCCTCGGCGCGCCGCGCAGCCAGTATTCCGTCGCCGTCGAGAAGGCGATCCGGAACAAGGGCGGCGACCCCGGAAAGGTGCAATTCTCCGAGGCGCCCTTCTTCGGCATGGCCGACATGCTGCGCGCCGGACAGATCGACGCCATCGCCGCCCTCGATCCCTGGATCACGCAGCTCCTCACCACGGGCGCCGCGCGCAATCTCTCGTGGTTTTACG
>CAISEY010000037.1 GCA_903884435.1 uncultured Hyphomicrobiales bacterium
AAGAAAAAAAAATCTATGATATCTCAATTCATTCAGCTGGGGAGAGCATCGTCATTGCTCCTTGCACAGCTTGCTGCTGTGCGCGCGCCTCGGCCAACTTGTCGCGCACCTCCTGAACCTTAAGCGCCGGCGCCTTGTCCGCGAGTTCGCTCGGACCGTAGAAAAAAACGATGTTGTCGCGCATCGCGAAGAGAACGAGGCCGGCCGCGACGCAGAGAACGCCCACGGCGGACGCGATGAGGGTGAGCCGCCTGCCCTTGCGCGTCATGCGTCAGCCTCCCAGACCGAGTTCGCTCGCGAGCTGGTCAAGCTGTTGAAGCGCGCCGGCGTCTCCGTCCAGCGCCTTGCGGGCGTCGAACAGGGCAGCGCGCGCCTTCTCGAGTTCGCGCAACACCGTATAGGCCCGCACGAGCCGTTGCCAGCCCTCGGGGTCGGCGCCGTTTTGCGCGAGGCGCGCGGCGAGACCCGCGACCATGCCGCGGATGGTCTGATCGCGCTGGTCCGCGGGCATGGCGGCAATGGCCTCCGCCGCGCCCGGCGCCGCCTTCGGCGCGTCCGCGCCGAGCCGCGCGATCCGTTCGCGCACCACGTCGAGCCAGGGGGCGTCGGGCGGCGCGTCGCGCAGAAGGCGCGTGTAGCCTTCCAGCGCCCTGTCGCGTTCGCCGGCCTGTTCGTCGGCGAGCGCCACGAAAAAACGGGCGCGTGGATGGGTCTCGTCGTCGGCGAGCGCGGCTTCGAAAGCGGCGCGGGCCTGCGGCGTCACCGCTCCATTGGCGGCGAAGGTCAGCGCCTCGCCAAAGGCGCTGGCGCGCTCGGCGTTTGGGCCCAGAAGGCGGATTTGATTTCGGAAGGCTTCCGCCGCCTCCCGCGCGCGGCCAAGCTTCATGTAGACCGGGGCGACGATTTCCCAGCCCCGCGCGTCGTCCGGTTCGTCAGCGAGGTGTTTCTCGATTTTGGCGAGCGCCGCGTTGACGTCCATTTCGGCGGGCGGCGCGTTCAGGCGCGCCTCGAGCGGCTGGTCGGGATAATCAGGTTCGCCGAGCTGGCGGTATAGCCCGATGGAGAGCGCGGGGACGAGGATCAGCGTGGCCAGCGCCGCGCCGCGCGCGCGCGCCCGGGACACATCGCGCTTCGTCTGCTCGCCCGCGGCCGCGAGCAACCGCCGGGCGGCTTCCGTCTTCGCGGCTTCGGCGTCCGCCGGGGCGATGAGGCCGCGGCCAAGATCGCGGTCGATGTCGGCGACGGCGGCGCGGTAGAAGTCCTTGTCCGCCTCCTCGCGCATTGACACGCGCGGCGCCCGCGACAGCGGCCAGAGCACGGCGAGAACCGCGGCGCCCGTCAGAAAAGCGAAGACAACCCATACCATGGCGATGGTTTAGCCGGTTGCGAGGCGGAAGGGAAAGGCCGAATGCGTCACTTTCGCTCGATCAACCGTCGAGCTTCCAGCTTCCGTCCGGCTGACGGCACCCCTGCCCGCTTTCGCTCCGCGAGCGTCCATTGATGAAAACCGTGTGCGAATAGCTCCGGCAGCCCGCGCCTTCGGCGCCGGGCTCGACAAAGCCGAAGGCCGTGCCTGTTTTGGCCTTCCAGGAACGCTTTTCGCCTTTTTCGAGGGCCTCGTACTGGGCGTCGGCGGCGACCCGCCGGTCCGTTTCGGAAAGAGACGAACCGAGCGGTCCCGCGATCACGCCAGCGACGGGCGGCGGACCCGCCGGAACCTGCGGGGCGGGCGGCGGAACCGGCGCGGTCGGGCCGCAAGCGGCGAAAAACAACAAACCGGAGAGATAAACAAAACGCCGCGCCATGGAATGCTACCCGTCTCCCGCAGCGGCGGTCCCGCCACGCGCCGGCTTGAAGGCGTAGGACGGCGTCAGGCCGAAGGCAACCCCAGACGCGCCCGCAAGCCGCCATCGGGCGAGTCTCCAAGTTCGACGCTCCCGCCATAGAGCGCGGCGAGATCGACGACGATCGAAAGGCCAAGGCCCGAACCTGGCCTGGTCTCGTCGAGGCGGCGGCCGCGGGAGAGCGCCGCGGCGCGCTGCTCCACGGGCAATCCCGGCCCGTCGTCGTCAATGACGATTTCAAGCATCTGACGAGGGCCGGGGACCGCGGCGGCGCGGATTTCGACGCGCGAGCGGCTCCACTTGCCCGCGTTGTCGAGAAGATTGCCGACCATCTCCTCGAAATCCTGTTTCTCCCCACGAAAGCGCAGCCCTTTCTCGACGGAGGAGATGAACTCGACCGCGCGCTCGTCGTAGATTTTCTCGAACGTCCGCACGAGCGCCGCGACGACCGGCTCGACCTCCGTCACCGATCCGATGACGCCCGAGCGGGCCGCCGCGCGGGCGCGGTCGAGATACCAGGTCACCTGGTTGCGCATGATTTCCGACTGCTCCGCGACCTTCAGCGCGAGCGGCGACCCTTCGGCGCGCGCCTCGTTGGCGATGACGCTGAGCGGCGTTTTCAACGCGTGGGCGAGATTGCCGACATGCGTGCGGGCGCGGTCGAGGATTTCGCGATTGGAAGCAATAAGCAGATTGAGTTCGCCGGCGAGGGGCGCGAGGTCGGGGGAGAACTCGCCACCGATCTTCTCGCTCTCGCCGCGGCGGATGGCGCCAACCTCTTCCCGCAGTCGGCGCAGCGGCCTCAGTCCGTAGCCGACCTGGAGCACCGTCGCGCCGGCGAGCGCAAGCGCGAGAATGGCGAAAGTCGTGACGAGCGCCGTCCGAAATTGCGAAATGTCGTATTCCACGTCCACCGTGGTCGCCGCGACCTGAACGAGATAGACAGCTGAATCGGCGACCTCGATTTCCCGCTCGACGATGCGGATGGGCTGATTTTCAGGTCCGGTCGCGAGGCCCCGGCGCGTGCCGCCGATGCCGGCGCTGACGCCAAGATCCGCGAGACGCGGCAACACGGACGCGAACAGCGAGCGAGAGGCCTTGATTTCGGGCTTTTCCGTGTCGAGCCGCGTGATCTGCCAGTACCAGCCGGACATTGGCAATTCGAACTGCGGCTCGCCAAGCTGCCCGGGCGCCGTGCGCGTTTCGTCGCCGGGCGTCATCACGTCCGCGACGATGGAGCGCAAGTAGGCGTCGATCCGCTGGTCGAAGGCCTGTTCGGTCGTGCGCCGGTAAATTCCGGACAGGAGAACGCCCGCCGCGAGCAGGATCAGCACGCTGCAGAGAATTGCCGATAGCAGAAGCCGGGTCGCGATGGAGCGGGGCTGGCGGACGACGCCGGACATTTCAGCGCGCCGGCTTCCGCGCGAGCTCCGCGGCGTCGGGCGGCGTCATCAGATAGCCAAGCCCGCGCACCGTCTGGATCATGTCGACGCCGAGTTTCTTGCGCAGCCGTCCGACGAAGACCTCGATCGTGTTGGAATCGCGATCGAAGTCCTGATCATAAAGATGTTCGACGAGTTCCGTGCGCGAGACGACGCGCCCGACGTGATGCATGAGATAGGCGAGCAGCCTGTATTCGTGCGAGGTCAGCTTGACCGGATTGCCATCGACCACGACCCTGCTCGCCTTCGTGTCGAGCCGCACGGGTCCGCAGACGAGGTCGCTTGTCGCGTGACCGGCGGCGCGGCGCAGCAGCGCCCGCATGCGGGCCAGAACCTCCTCCATGTGAAAGGGCTTGGCCACGTAGTCGTCGGCGCCGGCGTCGAACCCCTGCACCTTGTCGCTCCAGCGGTCGCGCGCGGTCAGGATGAGCACCGGCATCTTGCGTCCGGCCCCGCGCCATTCCTCCAGCACGGCGACGCCATCCTTTTTCGGCAAGCCTATGTCGAGCACGACGGCGTCGTAGGGTTCCGTGTCGCCGAGGAAATGACCTTCCTCGCCGTCAAAGGCGCGGTCCACGGCGTAACCCGCGTCCTCGAGCGCGGAAACAAGCTGGCGATTCAGATCCCGATCGTCCTCGACCACGAGAATTCGCAACAGAACACTCCCAGGCGCGGCGACCTAATCGTCCGCCGTGTTGACGACAAGACCGTCTTTCGCCCTGACCGAGACATGCGTGAGTTTTCCGTCGGGGCGCAGCAAGGTTATCTCATAAACAAGTTCGTTGTTCCAGCGGCAGAGCCGGCTGCGCAGGGGTTCGGCGCGCGCGCGCGCGGCGGCCTCGCGCTGCACGGCCGCCGGCCGGGCGAGCTTCTGGACGCTCACGGCCTCGCGCGATTCCGCGGCCGTGAGACAATTCTCGTGGGCTTTGGCGTCCGCGCGCGCCACGTCGAGG